>CALHVX010000085.1 GCA_938036875.1 uncultured Pseudomonadales bacterium | reverse complement strand
GCCATCCAACGCTTGGTGGCAGAGCTACAGCACTCCAATCGCGACAACAACATACTGGTGGTGAACTGCGGCCAAGAAAAAAGCTACTTAACCTTGGTGGCAGGCGGACGCTTGCTATCGGATGAAGAGGTCAGCTTTGGCGAAAACACCGCAGCGGAGCAGGTAAGCCAGGTACTAGAGCTACCAATAGACTTAGCCCGTGCCACCTTACGTGAGGCCAACCTGAACGCGGCGCAATGGCAAGATGACGCCGCCTCTGAAACTAACGCTACGCTACTAGAAATCCTACGCCCAGCGTTGCAGCCGCTGGTACAAGAGATCAACCGTACCCTCATGTTCGCCAGCTCCGAGTCTCATGGCGCGGCGCGCAACGAGGTCTACCTGCTGGGCAGCTTTGCCCGCTGGCAAGGAAGTGACGCTCTGCTAAGCGAGATGCTGAACGTACAGGTCCGCAAAGTACCCAACCCTTTTGTGAGCTTTGGCTCCGACGTAGAACGGCCAACGCCCGGCATGCCGGAGTTGGCGGTTGCCACTGGCCTTGCGCTCAAAGACATGCAAGCCAAGAGCGAGGTGCTACCGGATGACAGCGCCCAGCCTCAGAATGTGGATGCTAAAGCATGAGCGGCTTTGATTTAGTACCCCAGGACTACCGTACTCAGCTTGCACAGAACAAGCTGCTGCAACAGTTTGGCGGCTTGCTGGGCTTGCTATGTCTTTTGCTGCTGGCCAGCTACCTACTCTTGACCTGGCTCAACAGCCAACATCAAGCGCAACTGGAGGCGCTGCAAGCCCAGCAGGTGATCAAGCAGCAAGAGATCGATACCTATCAGAGCCTGCGTCATGAGCAATCCAACCTAAAATCTCAGGTTGAGCAGCTAGCCCAATTCCAAGGGTCTGGCGCCACCCATCGATTGCTGGCAAGCGTGGAATCCGCCGCAGCACAGGGCAACGTTTGGCTGACCCACTGGCGCTATACCCGCCAAGCAGCCACCCAACCGCACCAAGTCGAGCTGCACGGTGATGCACTAGACCACGGCGCACTATCGGATTTTGTGCAGCAATTGCTGCGCTCACCGAACATCATCGATGCCGGCATTACCCGCTCAACCATGAAAAGCGACGGCAACCGGCGCAACAACAAGCAGCGCAAGATTGCCTTTCGTCTAGAGCTGAAAGTAAGCAACGAGCCAGTGCAATTGGCGGGCACAAGCGCATGAACGCCTGGCTGCAAAACAACGTCACTTTTAGCCAGCAGCGCCTAATATTGATCTGCTTAAGCGTTGTCATCACTACTGCTGTAGCCATGTACCTGCTGCTACCAAGCTACCGAGCGCAACAAGCGGTTGCCCAGCAAGCCCGCAACCTCGAGGCGCAGCTCAACAGCACCCAAATTCCAGCCAGCGAGCTGGTCCGTTTGCGCGAAGACATCAACGCCTTCAACGCATCACTGCAGCAGCAACAACTAGCGGCAAGTGGTCAAGAAGCAGAAACCGAGCTGCTGCGACATTTACATAACACCGCACTGGCTCAGAACTTAAAGCTGGTGCGTATCAAACCCGCGCGCGCCCAAGCCGCAGAATCTGTCCAAGAACTCCGATTTGAGATTGAGATTGTGGGTGACTACGTTGCTACCGCCCAGTGGCTAGAAACCTTAGACAGTGGTGTTAACAACACGCTGTTGCACAGCTTTGAAATGGGTGCAGCTACGGGCAACAACAGCAGCGGCAACGACATTCGAACCCGGGTCACCGTACTCGCCTACCAGGTGATGCCATCATGATCGCCACAATGCGTATGTTAGTCACGTGGCTCGCTATCAGCTTAGGCTGGGCAAACCTTGCACAGGCCGCCGAAGCACCTCGTCACAATCCGTTTCAGCGCTCGATGGCTACCCAGACTGCAAACAATCCCAGCCTTGCCAGTAGATCAAGGGTTAACCACCGCGTTACCCACCCGAGGCTGCGGGGCGTACTACAAGCAACCGATGGCTCTTTCGCAAACCTCGACGGCCATGTGTTAGCCCAAGGGGAATCGGCTTTGGGTTACACCTTGGTTGCCGTTCAAGACCACAGCGCTAAGTTTCGCTTTCACCATCAAATAATCACCCTGCAAGTTACCGAGGACCGCCCATGAGGTGCCTAGCTTTTCCGTTGTTGAGCCTGATGTTGAGCCTAACGCTATGGTTGGCAAACCCGCCCGCCCACGCGGATGCACAGATAGACTTCAATCCAGACAGCAACCTAATCTCGCTGAACCTGCGCAATGTGGATATTGCTGAGGTGATGGAGATGATGTCGCGCAAGCACCGCATGAACATCCTGCTGGGCTCTGGTGTGCAAGGTACCCTGTCGTTAAACCTTTACGACGTGGGCTTAAGCGAAGCCATCAACTCGATAGCCAACGCCGCCGGCTTTGCCGTGGACCAGCGCGGTGCAACCTACTTTGTGGTGCGACACGACGAGGTCGGTAAATACGCCAACAGCAGCATCACCGACATGCAGAGCTTTCAAATTCACTATGCAGACCCTGCGTCGGTGGCCAACCTGCTGCAACCTTATCTATCCAGTTACGGCAAGCTCACCGCCATTCCTGAGCGCAACCTCATTGTGGTGGAAGACGAGCCCGGCACCGTACGCCGCATCGCTCAACTCATTGGCGAGGTGGACAAACAACCGAAGCAAATTTTGATCGAAGCAAAAATCCTAGAGGTGACGCTAAACGATGAAGAGTCCTACGGCATCGATTGGGCCAAGCTGTTCAACAGCAACGACGGCACCGGAACCGTGGGGACTCGCGGGTTAGCGGGCGCCGGTGGGAGTGGTTCCAGCGGCTTCTTTTTTGATCTAGCCACCCCAAACGTTGAGGTCACCTTAACTGCGCTGGAACAGCAGGGTCGGGTGCAAACTTTATCTACCCCCATGCTGATGGCGTTAGATAACCAAGAAGCCTCGGTGATTGTGGGCGACCGTCGCGGTTACCAAGTCACCACCACCATCAACCAGGTCACCAGCGAAAGCATCGAGTTTTTAGAATCCGGCGTGATTCTGCGGGTGTCGCCTCACATCGACACCAACGGCCGCATCATGATGGACATCCATCCTGAGGTCAGTACCGGTACGGTAGACAGCTTTGGCATTCCGTCCCAAACCACCACCGAGGTCACCACCAGCTTGTTGGTGCCCGATGGTGAAACGGTCTTTATCGGCGGATTGATGAAGCACAACACCAACAACACCAAGCAAGGGGTGCCAGGGCTCGGTCGCGTACCGGGTTTGAAATATCTGTTCGGCTCCCAAGAGCACACCAACGTAAACACAGAAACCATTGTGTTGATCACCCCACGCATTGTGACCCAAGCGGACTCAAGCATTGCCCCGCAAAAGCTCGCCAAAGTGCAGCGCGCCCAGCAGCAAGCGGGCCACGCGCGCACCAGCATCGAGCAACAAGTGCAAAAGTTTGATTGCGTTGCTAGTCGCCACAACGGCTTGTTCCAAGAGGTCTGCACCGTAGAGGCCGAGTAAGGCCCTTCCCGTTATACTAGGCTGACCGCCCACTGCGCGCACCCTGGGCCCTAAAAAGTCAGCCAATCATGAAAGTACGCACCCGCAAACGCCTATTTAGCGCAGCAGCCTTGCTGGTGCTTGCCATGGTGGCCTGGTGGATCATTAGCACCGCATTGTCGCTGCTGATCACCTTGGTGGTACTGGTAGCGCTCTGGCACTTTGGGCGCCCAGCGCTTATGGAGTGGTGGCGAGTACGACGTTTATGCAACACCTACCCCGCTGGCCCAGAGCTGGACGACATGCTAGCCAAAGTCATATGGTCCGGGCAGCAGAGCCAACAGGTGCGGGATTCACTGGGCAAACCCGAAGCCGTTGAGACCTTGGCACGCAAAACCAAAACCAAAGAAATTTGGAAGTACGGGCACGAAGGCAGCAATCGCTACCGCCTGCGGATTACCTTAGATGATGGTGAGGTTAGTACCTGGAAGCTGCGCTAATTCCCAACCTAACGCTTGCGCAGAACCAAAGACCCTATCGAGTAGCCTGCACCAAAAGAACAGATCACCCCGTGGTCACCTGCCACCAAGTCCTCATGGTTTTGCGCAAAGGAGATAATGGAACCGGCAGAGGCGGTGTTCGCAAACTCATCCAACACCGTTGGTGCTTCATCATCCGTAGCATCACGACCCAACAAGCGGCGCACAATAAGCTGATTCATGTTCAAGTTTGCTTGGTGCAACCACCAACGTCGCACTTGCTCTCGCTCTAAGCCCACCTCGGAAATTTGGGTTTGCAGGTGTTCTGCCGCCATGGGGCACACCTCTTTGAACACGCTGCGACCGTTTTGATGAAACAGCTTGTCCGCAGCGTAAGGGTTGGAATCATCCACGTAGGATAAATAACCAAAGTTCGAGCGAATGTTGTTGGAATACTGGGTAACGGCTTTGGTGCCCAGCAACTCGTACTGATGGGTTGAGGTAGCCAGATCTGCACGCTGCAAGACCACGGAGGTACTGACGTCGCCAAAAATAAAGTGGCTATCGCGATCCCCATAGTTAACCTGGGGTGAAGTGAGCTCCGGGTTGATCACCAACACGCCACGCGCACTGCCGGCCGCAATCGCATCATGGGCGCGCTGCAAGCCAAAGGTTGCCGCCGAGCACGCCACCAACATATCAAAACCGGAACCGGTGATGCCAAGCGCTTGCTGCACTTCAATGGCGATAGCTGGGTAAGAACGTTGGGTGTAAGCGCAAGCGACAATGACTAGATCAATATCTGCCGCGCTAGCGTTGGCGGCGGCTAAAGCCTGCTCTGCAGAAGCTAAGGCCATCTCGGCTTGGTGTGACAGCTCGCTGTCGTCGCGAATCGGCAAACGGGGCCGCATACGCTCTGGGTCTAAAATGCCATCTTTAATGTAGGCGTAGCGTTGCTTGATGCCCGATGCTTTCTCGATAAAGGCTTCGCTAGAGTGGGGTTTTTCTGCGGCATCACCCGCCGCAATCGCATCCGCGTGCTGTGCGTTGTAAAGATCGGCGTGAGCGTTATAGCTTTCGACTAACTCTTTGTTGGTGACAACGTGAGGAGGCTTCCATAATCCAACACCGCTAATAACAACTGCTTCGCTCATTGTTGCCTCACTGGGTCAATCTCAAAATAAAGTCAGGGGTTGGGCTGGTAACCACCCTCCACCCCTTTAGTGAACACGCCCACCGCATCATGGGCGTGCAAACTCTCGTGGTGCTCAACGCGCACCCAGTAATCTGGGAAGCGCTCATCGCTGCTCAGCAGCGCTTTGAGCTTACGCCCCGAATCTTCAATAAACATCAGGTTTTGGCCGTTGAGCCGCGCAAACTCCTGCTCGTCCTCACGCTTAACCGCGGTTTGTACCGGGGTCTTCAAGGTGCCTTCAATAGCATTGATCAGATCGGTAATGGGGAAGCTTTCGAGCCCGTCCGCTAGCCGAACCAACATATGGGCGGTGCTACGCTGGCTATGTGGGGTGGCCATGATGCCTTGATCAGTGCCCAGCCAAGCATGAACTTGGCTGGCATCCACCTGGCCTTCAGCCCCAAAATCTTGAGTAAACTTGTCCTGAATCAGTTGCCGTGCCAGCGCCGCAGAGGCCGGGCAAGTGGATGAATACTGCACACCTAGCTTCACTTCTAGGGTCATCTTGCCGTCGATCAGCGCGCCCGTAATCTCGACCGGATAAGAGTTCCAGCCAGAGTTATCACTAACCAACGCTTGGCGCCGCAAATAGTACTCAAAGGAAAAGCGCACAAAAGCCCGGGTGCTAAGGCCGCGATGGCTCTCTAGCAAGGAGCTCAATAGGAGCTTTAAGCCCGCGGTGCTTAACGGACGGGTATCAGCGTGCTCATCAAGGATCAGGTACAGGCGCGACATGTGGATGCCTTTGGCCTTCGGGTCCCCTAAATCCACATACACCTGAACATGGCTTTGAACCTGACGAACGTCAGTGCCGTCACGAACCATTAGCGGCTGATGAATGTCCGCCATACCGACCCAATCCAAGGTCGCAGCGGCCTGGGCCAGCTCTCCACCTTGTACGTCCGGCATACTGCGCAGCGTCAATTCGCTCATGCTGTCTATCCTTCCTGGTTCGTCGAACCTGACATTGTACCCTGTAGGGGTATTTTAGTCCTGCTCTAGCTCTTCGGCGCTTAATGGCCGGGCTTCAGCCTCCAACATCACTGGAATATCGTCTCGAATGGGGTAGGCCAGACGGCTGGCCCGACACCAAAGCTCATTTAGCTCTCGCTTGTAGCTTAAGGGGCCTTTGCTGACTGGGCACACCAATAATTCGAGCAGTCTTGAGTCCACGGTTACCCCTTTTCGAAAGGATCGTTGAGCACAATGGTATCTTGGCGATCTGGGCCGGTGGACACTATGTCTATGGGTGCCCCCACCTCTTGCGCTAGCCGGTCTAAATACAAACGAGCGTTAAGCGGCAGCTTATCGTAATCCCGCACCCCAACGGTTGACTCCTTCCAGCCCGGCATCTCTACATACACCGGCTCGATATCTTCGTAGTACTCACTGCCCATACGCATCTGGCTTTGGTCACCAGCGGCGCGGCCGTAGTCCACACAAAGTTTGACGCTATCCATGCCATCCAACACATCTAGCTTGGTGACACATAAACCGGACAAGCTATTGATCTGCGCCGCGCGTCGCAAGGCAACCGAATCAAACCAACCGCAACGTCGCGGGCGACCGGTGGTGGCACCAAACTCGTTACCGCGCTTGGCTAGACCTGCGCCCACATCATCAAACAGCTCGGTAGGGAATGGACCCGACCCCACACGCGTTGCGTAAACCTTGGTGATCCCCAGCACGTAGTCCAGATTGAGCGGACCAAAACCGGTACCCGACGCCATGCCGCCCGCCGTGGTGTTTGACGAGGTCACGTAGGGGTAGGTACCTAGGTCCACATCCAGCAGCGCACCCTGGGCACCTTCAAACAAAATGTGGTTATCACCCGCATTGAGATCCTGCAGCATGGGCACTATGTCGGCGACCATAGGCTTGAGCTCTTCGGCTACCGCCGCGCTGCTGTCTAACATCTGGTTGAGATCAACCGGATCACTCTTGTAGTAATTGGTGAGCATGAAGTTGTGGTATTCGGTCACTTCCGCCAGGTTTGATGCAAAGCGTTGCCAGTCGTACATATCACCTAAACGCAAACCCCGACGTGCCGCCTTGTCTTCATACGCCGGGCCAATGCCGCGGCCGGTGGTCCCAATTTTTTGCGAGCCCCGGGCGCGCTCTCGGGCCAGATCCAGCTCCACGTGGTAAGGCAAGATCAACGGACAGGCTGGGCTCAAAGAGATACGGTCGCGCACGTTAACACCGCTTTCTTCTAATCCTTTGATCTCTTTCATGAGCGCATGCGGCTCCAGCACGACGCCGTTACCAATAAAGCAGCGTACTTGAGGATGCAAAATGCCCGACGGCACCAAGTGCAAAACCGTTTTTACACCGTCAATCACCAAGGTATGCCCGGCGTTGTGGCCGCCTTGAAAGCGCACCACTGCTGCTACCCTTTCGGTTAGCAAATCGACTATTTTGCCTTTGCCCTCGTCACCCCATTGGGTGCCGATCACGACAACGTTACTGCCCATGCCGGACTTCCTCGTTAGAACCTGTAATTAAACGTTTAGTGGTTGCACAGACCAAGTGTCTGCGTTTTGAACTAGTTGTTTGGTGCAATCGGATGACGGTTGCTCGGTTGCTGTGAGCGCCACCACAACTCGGTGACCAGCGGCGCGTAAGCGCTGAATCTCAGCTGCCGATCTTGCCGCAACAGCAACCTGGGGGGCAACCCAAATC
>CALHVX010000084.1 GCA_938036875.1 uncultured Pseudomonadales bacterium | reverse complement strand
CGAACGTTTAGTGCGGAGATACCGCCCCAGCGGCCGTTCCAACGATCAGAAACGATCTCTCCGGTAACGGTAAGGTCGGCAAACTGCGGTACCTTAATGACTTGGTAGCGTCGAAAGCCCGTGTTCGCGGTAATAACATTGGAGTTGCTGTAGTTGTTCAGCAAACCGTTGCTAGCGCCCTGACCTTGAATGGGTATGTTGCCGCCGCTAATGGGACCCGTTGCAATAACAAATTCGTACGCGCCCACGGTGTAGTCTGCGTTGTTCAATGAGCCCGCTTGCTCCAGCAGCCCCGGTCCGTCGCCGTAATCGCCGGTATCCGTTTGGTTATCGTTGGTATCGATACCCGCACCTTGCATTTGCACAACAAGCAGTACGTCACCGGCGCCGATGTTGGTGTTAAGGCCGGCTTGTAGATTCAGTGCTTGCCCACCTAGGCCTGCATCGATAGGGATGCTGGTAGCGCCAGCGGCAAGGGTTGTCGCGCCAGCCGTGGGGTCGGGCGCCGGGTAGTAGACGTTGACCCGGGTGGCCGTGGAGCCCACGGTGATAGTGCCGTCTGCTCCAGTGGAGCAAACCTGACCGTAGGCAGTGCCGCTCGTGAATAGGGTTGCAGCTAGCAAGGCTAACGCTGCGTTTAAGTGGGCTCGGTACATACTCACCTTCCATTTGAGTAGTTGACGTGGGCTGCTGTTGCGCAGCCTATTAATTTTTTTTTGTACCCAAATAATAACCGGTTGAGAGTTGCCTGTGGGGCTCTAGCAGCCGGTATATTGGCTTGGACTTCGGATTTTACAGTTTGCCGTCATCTTAAAAAAGGGAGCAAGCCGGTCCCCAAATCTGGAATTCCTAGGGGGGTGATTGAAGGCTACATGTGCTCAAAAAGGGCCGCCTGTCTATCCAAATATTTGTTGTCTCAAAATCCGGTACAGTTAGAGTTCTATTAGGTAAGTCATTAGGAGCAACCCATGGCCGAACTCAACCCCGCTGCAACCCAAACAGAAGCGTCACTTGAGCAAATGCAGAATTTGCTGGAGCGCCAAAAGCAATCTTATCTGGCAGAAGGTCAGGTTAGCGCTGAAGTTCGCCATGACCGCCTTGAGCGCGCGGCTAACCTGCTGATCAACAATGCAGACCGGTTGGTTGAAGCCATGAGCAGTGACTTTGGTCACCGCAGCGAGCAGCAATCCATGTTCACCGACGTTGCGGCCTCGATTGGTCCGCTACGTCACGCGCAAAAGCACCTGAAAGGTTGGATGAAGTCCGAGAAGCGCAAAGCGGGCCCATTTCCTCTAAACCTACTGGGTGCCAAGGCGCGCATTGATTACCAACCCTTAGGTGTTGTGGGGGTTATCAGCCCTTGGAACTTCCCGGTAAACCTAACCTTCACCCCGTTGGCCGGCATTTTAGCGGCGGGTAATCGCTGCATGATCAAGCCGTCTGAATTTACCCCGGACACCAGTCAAGCCATGGCAGAGCTGATCGCTGAGGTTTTTGATGAAACTGAAATTGGGGTACTCACCGGTGGTGCACAAACCGGTGCAGACTTTACCTCGTTAGCGTTTGATCACTTGTTATTTACTGGAGCAACCTCGGTTGCCAAGCATGTGATGCGAGCTGCTGCTGAAAACTTGGTGCCGGTAACCCTAGAGCTTGGTGGCAAGTCGCCGGTGGTGATTGGTCGGTCCAGCAATATTCAAAAAACCGCAGACGCCATTATGGCGGGCAAGATGATGAACGCGGGGCAAATTTGTTTGGCCCCAGATTACGTGTTTGTGCCAGAGGATCGCGTAGACGATTTTGTTAGCGCCACGCAGCAATCGGTTGCCAAGATGTTTCCAACCTTGCTGGATAACCCTGACTACACTTCGGTTGTTAACCAACGGCACTACGAGCGTTTGCAAGGCTATATAGAAGAAGCGAAAGCTAGTGGTACAAGAGTGGTTGAAGTGAATCCTGCCAATGAAGATTTTCGTCAACAGCCGCATCACAAAATTGCGCCAACCCTTGTTATCGATCCAGATGACAGCTTGCAGGTCATGCAGGATGAAATATTTGGACCGGTTATGCCAATCAAGAGCTACAGCAAGGTTCAAGAAACCATCGACTACGTGAATGAGCACCCTCGACCACTTGGCTTGTACTACTTTGGCGAGGACAACGAGGAGCAATCTAAAGTGCTAAATCACACCACGTCAGGCGGTGTCACTGTGAACGACGTAGTGATGCACGTAGCGCAGGAAGATCTGCCCTTTGGCGGTGTTGGTCCGTCAGGGATGGGTAGCTACCACGGTGTAGATGGCTTCAAAACCTTTAGCCATGCCAAGTCTGTGTTTACTCAAACCAAAGTGAACGTGGCTGAATTGGCTGGGTTACGCCCACCTTACGGTGAGAAGATTATGAAGACCATTCGTGGGCAGATGCGCTAACGCGATTGCCTTAGCTGGTGAGGTGTAACGCGGCGGGGTGCTTGTGCAGCCCGCCGTTTTTATTGCCGGGCTGCAAGATCAAACCCAACCCTGAAACCTAATCATTAAACGTTGTCGGTAAACCAGGCAACAAATTCATCCAAGCTGATCACGCCATCTTTATCCGTATCAATCTCGGTAAAACCGATGGTACATTCATCTTCACTCATCTCCGCTCCTAGGTTGCGCATCAAGCTAGCAAATTCACCGTATTGAATGTTGCCGTCTTGGTTTTCATCGCAGGCAGCAAAACTCTCTCTTAGTTCTTCGGTTCTTTCGCTCATCGTGCTAAATCCTTACTGTTTAGTTTTGGGTTGTTAATCTTGTGACCCTATTGCCAAGCTAAAGGTCCGCTGAATCCGGAAATTTCTGAGCGTTGGCTTGCCGCAGCACGCTACGAACTGTGCCTAACAAATCGCTGCTCCGAAAAGGCTTTGCTAAATATCGAATTGTAGCAGTATCACCTAAGCTCTCTGGGCTAGCTTCAGGTTGGTTGCCGGTACAGATAATATTTAGGTCTGGAAACCGTTCTTGTAGTTGTGTAATTGGGTTGGTACCAAAGGTAGTCATGTTGTCGGTGATGAGCAAGTCCGGTTCAAGGGTGTCGACAATTTGGAGCGCTTGACCCACGTTTTTGGCCGCCTCGATGCTGTAACCTTCACGTTCTAAGCTGTAAACCAATAGGCTCCGTACGCTTACATCTTCTTCGATCACCAACAAGGTTTGGCCGCTAGGTATGGGGTTGGTTGCGGTGTCATCTACCTTTAACTCTTGGGGTGGTGTGATTTCGTTGGCAGTAGGAATGAGCAGGCGAGCTTGTGTACCTTGTCCGTCTCCAGGTGTTTGGTTGCTGCTAAGGGTAATGTGTCCGCCGGCATTAGTAATAATTCCGTACACGCTGGTGAGCCCTAACCCCGAGCGACGTGATCCCTGTTTGGTAGAAAAGAACGGATCAAAAGCGTGTTGCAGGGTATAGGCATCCATTCCTGCACCAGTGTCATTGACCAATATCTCTACATAAGACCCAGGTTGAATCATGTCGGGTTTGTCTTCACCGCTGGGTTGCACCTCAACTTTTTTGGCGCGGATGGTCAGCTTGCCACCTTCCGGCATGGCGCGCTTGGCGTTGGTGGCTAGATTAAGCAGGACTTGATGTAGCTGCCCGGTAGCAATGGCTGCAAACAGCTGACCCTGAGTGTCATCAAGGTTTATCTCAATGGTCTCCCCCATAATGTTTTTGAGCAAAGGGAGTAGGTTGCGACCTAGTCGGTTAACGTCCGTAGCCGTGGGCCCGGTGCCATCAATGCGAGCAAAGCTGGTGAGTTGCTGGGTTAGCTTTGCCGCCTCTCCAGTGGCCTTTATGATCTGGTCGCGTGATTCACTGGCCGGCAATAATTCAGAGAAACCCATAGTGACCGTAAGCAAGTTGTTGAAGTCATGCGCCATGCCGGCGGCAAGCACACCAACACTTTCAAGGCGCTGAGACTGTTGTAGCAGTTCGCGCTGCTTTTTCTCGGCATCAATGTTGCGCCCTGCAAAGATCCAGCGTCCAACACCGGGCCCGTAGGGAATGGCAAACAGTTCCAACCAAACCCAGTGCCCCTGTTTGTGCCGCAGCCGTGCTTCGTAGTGCATGCCTTTTACGCTAACTTGCTCAAGCTGACTAAGTATTGCGGGCAGCTCTTCTGGGTGCACGTAGCTGTCTAGGCGGCGTTCCATAAACTCGGTTGGGCTGTAATCCAAAATCTCGGTAATGCCTTGGCTGACGTATAGCATTCGATTGTTGATGGTTTCGGCAATGGCCGGAAAGCTGTTGTCGGCAAAAGCCAAGAGTCGTTCGCGCTGTGATAGCAGGGCGGTGTTGGCTGTTTCGGATTCGATACGCGCTTGGGTTCGACTTTGCTCTAAGACGATTACCGCAAAACCGATAGCGCCAACAACCACGGCTGCGCTCCAAAGCAAGCCGTAGTAGGTGGGGTCGGTGGGTGAGGCTTGCAACGCGTGGCTCGCTACCCAGGCAACGCTTGCTATGGTCCAGCCGACACCTGCGCGTTCGCCGATTAGCGAGCAGGCAATGATAGGGATAGCGAAAATGGCTAGCACGCTAAACCCGTTTTCCGGACCAAAGTCCAAGGCGGTTTGAAGAAAGATCCAGGCGGTCAATGCGTGACCCACCAAGCTCACAGATTTAGTGGCGTGCAACAAAGGAATGGCTGCGGCGGATGGGATAACGCCAAGCAAAACTATGCCAGCAAGACCGGGTTTGTTGATGATCCACAAAATGATGGCAACTGGAATGGGTACAAAAACACAGAACATAACGGCGTAGATCAGCAGGGTGCCACGGCGTTGAACGTCTTTTGGGCCAGACAATATGGACTTAGGTAGCAACCGATTGGCTAGTTGTTCCAACTTCAAGCGGCTAACACCTCACGTATGACCTCGATCAGGCGTTCAGAGCGGAAGGGTTTGTTAACCACCGGTAGTTTCGGGTACTTGGACGTAAGCTGACCGGTATCACCACTGACAAAGATGACGGGTATTTTGTGGTCGCGTGCCTGAATTTGCTCGTAGACTTCAAGCCCGGTGAGACCGGGCATGTTGATATCGAGCACCAAGCACGCCACTGGGTTTTGGTTCATCTCGTACAACACGCCAGTGCCGTCCTCCACGCACACCACTTGGTACCCAGCCCGGTTAAGTATTTTGGCCGTTATGCGGCGGGTCATCTCGTCATCGTCGGCTAGCAGCAAGGTAGGTTGTGTTGCATCCAGCGCTCGAGTTTTTGTCAGGGTGGTGAGTGCTTTTTGTGGGTCCGTGTCGGGCTGGACGCTTTGTGCCTTAGGGTTGCTGTGATACTGAGATAGCTGGCGAGCGGTAGTGTCGCGGAAGGTAGCGTTCCATTGTTGGTGCCCGCTGCGACTCTCGTAATGATGAATGGCAACCTCAAGCTCAAGCAGGCTCCCGTTGGCGTGTAAGCCTTGCATAGGGTAAACGCCGGCTGGAATGCTTTGCGGATCTGCAAAAAACGCTTCTGCTGCGGCCCGATCTTTGGGCAGCAGAATTTGAAATGGGTTGCTTCGCAGAACGTTGTTGGGGTAGCCGAATACCTTCTCGCCGTTGGGGCTGAGATAGGTGAGTTGGTTGAGGTGGTCGTACTCTGCTACCACTTCGGTCAAATTGGCCATACGCCGTTTGTTGTCGATGCGATCTAAAGACAGTGCATATCGCGCTTCGTCGCGTTGCTTAAGCGCCGCTTCTAGCGCAAAGGTTCGGCGGATCAGTTGGTCGTCTGCTTGGCTTTTGTTGAGCGCACTGTAGGTACTGCGGACCCAACCGCTTAGTCGGCGCTTGATCGGGCCGACCGCCGATGCATCTGTCGAGTAGTCCAGGTCAAAGTGCATGTAGCGACCACTGATATCGGCTTGTATCTGCGCGTCTTCAATACCATAGAGTTTAGGTAGCGCTGCGACGGCGCCACACAATAATTGAAAGAAGGTTTTGCTGGGTGCGTAGTCCTGCATCAGGATGGCCGTGATTCTCACCTTGCCAGGTTCCGCAGAGACCGCGGATTGAATGCAGGCGTAGTCCAAGACTTTGTGTGGGTACACGATAAACCGGTAGGCGTCCTCTAGCGTTAACAAGCGTTTGGCTAGACGAATCTTGTTGGCATATTGGGGTGAGGTTAAGCCAGCGGCACCCACGGCTCTGAGCTGGTCCTGGGTAAAATGGGCGTCTGCCATGCTTAGGATCGACAAGAATTGATCCCAACTGATGCGCACGGCGGGTTCGGAGAGGTGTTCAACGCTGGGGAGTTTGGCGGTGTTGACTCCCGCAGCCTGCATGGATTCCACGAGCGGCCAAACGGCTCTGGCGGCAACTTCTTGACCTTGGTAATCGCTGCGCATGCATTCCCCTTGGGCACTTTTAGTAGGACAGAAAGCGAAAATGATAATCGCATCTACTTTTGGTAATTACCACGCCTAATATGTGAGTGGATGCTTCCTGCAAACCTGAGAGCTGCCGCACACTTGTGCTGGGAGCACCTGGATATGCTCAAAGCCGGTAAAAAATTGCGGTTCATGGATGAATACGTATTGCTGGCTTGCTAAGCCTCTCCTGCTCCTAGCGCTAACAGTGTTGCTATCTGTGCCCAGCCTCGCGCTAGGGCAACCTCCGTTGCAAGGCTATGTGCACAGCACCAAGCACGGCCAAGACCATCAGCTAAGTGGGTCTTACTTCTTTATGGTGGTGACGGATTCGCCTATGGCTAAAGCTTCCATTGAACGCCAGCTTCAAGCCAGTTTGGGCGCACCGTTGCGACGCGCAGGCTACACTCGACGTGCCAGGCAGATGCAAGACGCCGATGTGGTGTTGGTGGCCCGGTTAGGGGTGCGAGCGGATCTGCCCTCTGTGGATGCGGTGTTGGCGGGGGAAGCGGATCCCGACGCAGGTTTGCCAACAGGTGTGCGATATTTGCAGCTAGAAGCCTACGACTTGCCGGAGTATCTAGAGTTTTTGCGGCAGCACGAGGGTGCTGCAGCGGATATCAATGTCCAGTTTCAGGCGTGGCGCACAACGGTTGAGAGCCGTGGCCTGTTGGCCGAGTACAAGCAGGTTTTACCGGCTCTGTTGCAGGTAGCAACCCAGCGCATGGGCACCGAGATGGCGGCCATAGAGCGCTTTGTCTTGTCCGCTAACGGTTTGCAACTCGACCCAGCTTAGCTTGGTTAGCCGTTGCGCTTGGCGAAGTTGCGGCTTGCAAACTCCCAGTTCAACAGTTGATCAACGAGATTACCTAAGTAAGCGCCGCGATCGTTTTGGTAGTCCAGATAGTAGGCGTGTTCCCACACATCTAAGGTCAGTAGCGGTATCAGGCCTTCGGTCATGGGATTTTCTGCGTCGGTGGTGCTGATCACTTGCAGCTTGCTGGCCGCATCGTTCCAAACTAGCCAGCCCCAACCTGAACCAAATTGCCCGGCGGCTATTGAGCTGAGTTGGCTCTTTAGCTCATCGACGTTGCCAAAATCAGCATCGATTTGGGTCGCCAGCTCTTTGCTTGCAGACGTTTTGCCGGTGGGGTCTAGGCTTTGCCAGTAAAAGGTGTGGTTCCAGACCTGGGCAGCGCAGTTAAATATGCCACCCTCAGAAGATTTGATGATCTCCTCAAGGCTTTGCTCGCGGCGTTCATCGCCCTTAGGTAGAGCAGCATCTAACTTGGTCAGATAGCCTTGATGGTGCTTGTTGTAGTGGTAGCTGATGGTCCGAGCGCTGATATGAGGCTCAAGGGCGTCCTGCGCGTATGGCATGGGCTCAAGTGTAAAGTTCATTCTAGGTGTCCATTTTTTGCTGTTGTAAGTGTCGCTAGATGGCGCGGTTTTAGCTTGCGCATCGAGACAACTGCGGACCTTAGCCGACAGGCTGCCCAAGCGCTACCGGCAGGGATGGGAACAGCGCTCTTGTGGACAAATTATTTCCTTGGTCAGACCAAAAATTGCCCTATTTAGGTGCTTTACCCCGTGCTTTGTAAACAATGACACCTGCGCAGCGCTTGGGCTTCCAATCACCTAGTGGCAGGGATAAACTGAAAAAGCCTGCAAAAAACCGCGTAAAACTTACTGGCTTTGCTGTTGAGTTTGGGTTGCCACTGCTGGCAGTTGAGAAGTGTAGCCAGGCGTAATGAAAGTCTTCATTGCGCGGGTAAACGGCCGTAGAGCGTTCGCTAGAAGCGCCATGTAGAGCCGTCACCAAACCTCTCTTGCCTTGTTTGTTGTTATCCCGATTGACCTTCGATCAACGCGTTTTGCCTGCAGCAATTTCAAGGGAAGGACATATGACCCGTTTCCGGGTGCCTCAGGGCAAAAAAATTGGTTTCGCTGGCCGGGGGCTTGCGTGGCCGTTGGTTTGGTTTTGGTCTGTGCTGGCGCTCGCGTTGGCACCGGGCGCTGTGTTTGCGATACAGCCGCTGCAGTCGGCGATGGCAATGCAGGCCGGGGAGGTTCGAGCCAATGCTGATGGCACCTATTCGGTTGATCTTGAGCTGCGTATTCAAAATGTCGGCGAAGAGCCGGTGGTGGATGTGCAGATTGACCACCGTATCGGGCAACAGCTGAGCCCAGCGGTCTTGGTGGGCGTTAGCAATTTAAGTGTTAGCGGTGCGCTGACCGAGGTGAACCCTGGTTTCAACGGCATCAGCGACTATTACCTGTTGCCTGGCACCGGTCGGCTAGAGCCGGGAGAAGAGGCGGTTGCCTTGTTTACCGCAACCTTTGATGCGGCTGGTCACCCTGGTCCGTTCAGCACGCAGTCGATGTCATGGGTGCGCGGCGAGGTATCGCGCATCGGCAATGATGATCTGTCGGAAAATGGCCCCGACCCCGACCCTGACACCATTGGCAACCGCCCCATAGACAACCCTAACCCTGGGGATGATCTAACACCAACCCCAATTGTGCTGCCGGGTTCACCGGCGGTACCCGCCATTGGCCTGGCCAAGCGCGCGACGCCAACACGGAACTTGCTGCCAGGTGAATACACCTTGCGAAGCGGTGCGGATGCCGCAACCGAATACACCTTTGTGACCGAGCTCCAATTTGTTGTTGCCAATATCGGACCCACAGCGCTAGCCCAAGTGCAAGTGCGCGATCGTCTTAACCAGACGTTCCCGCCACCGGCCAACTTTTTGGTGCTTGAGGCGCCGGTTGCCAGTTTAGGGTTAGCGGCTAACCCAAACTTCAGCGGTAACTCCGATTCCAGCTTGCTGCTTGGTCACGACATTTTGGCCAGTGGTGACAGCGGTACCATTGCTGTGGTGGTGGGCTTTAACGCGGGTGGTCTGGACGGTCCCTTCCTGAATACCGCTCTAGCAACGGCTGAAGACGTTGAGACCGGGCAGCCGGTTGAAGATCAGTCAGACGATGGCTCGGTGCCTGATTTTGATGGGGATGGCAACGCTAACGAGCCGGGCGAAAACGACCTCACCCCCATCCTTGTGCCGGTGGTGAACCCCTCAACCTCGGTGCCTCTGATTGGCTTGGCCAAGTCGGCAGGTGAGGTGACTCGAGATCCAGCGAATGCCTCGCAGTGGCAGGTGGAGTTTACCTTTACTTTAGCCAACCTCGGCGATGTTGAGCTGCAGGCTGTGCAGCTGACGGATGACCTAGCGGCAACCTTTGCCGATGCCAACGCTTGGCAGGTAGATGGCCCGGTGACGACAACCAATGGTTTGGTAGCAAACCCCAATTTCGACGGTCTGCCTGGTGGCGACACGCGTTTGCTAGAAGCCAACAGCAGTCAGCTGGATGTGGGGGCAAGCGCCACGGTGAGTGTTCGGGTGTTGTTTGCACCAGCGGACCTAGAGCAAGTGTTCAACAACACCGCAGTGGCCACCGGCACCAGTCCTGAAGGTGAGATTACCGAAGACCGAAGTACCGATGGCTTGCAGCCTGATCCCAACGGCGATGGTGACCCGCAAGAGCAAATCCCTACGCCGGTTGTAACGCCACCGGTGACACCTGAGGTAGGCCCTTCGGTCGGTAGCCTTGGCGGCACCGTCTTTTTTGATCCCGACCATAACGACTTGCTGGGCTCGGGTGAGTCCGGCTTAGCAGGCTGGGTTGTGACTGTGCGTGATGCCAATGGCGATATTGTGGCAGAAGTCATTACCGCCGCAGATGGTACTTACAACGTACCCGATCTACCGGCGGGTGATTACAGCGTCGATTTTGCCCACCCAGATACAGGTGTTGTTTGGCAGGTAAGCGAAGTTACGGTGCCAGTTGGCGGTCGTGCTCAAGCTGATCTACCAGTTGATCCTAGCGGTCGGGTTTACGACAGCATCACGCGCGACTTGGTGCCAGATGTTGAGTTGCAGTTGGTGCGCGCAGACAACGGCCAAGTGTTGCCAGACGCCTGCTTGCTGCCGGGTCAGCAAAACCAACGTATCGGGGCGGATGCGGCCTATCGTTTTGATGTCCAGTTCGGCGCTGCCCCCGCTTGCCCAGCTAGCCTTGCAACCTATCGCATTGAAATTCTGACCGTACCGTCACTCTATCTGGCAAGCCCATCCACCATTATTCCTAGCGAGATTGGATCGCTTGCTGTGGGCAGCTGTGAGGTTGATAGCAACAGCCAGCCACCTTGTGTGGTGCAAGACAACAACTTGCCACCCACGGGTGGGCAGGCCACCGGTTACTTCTTAGAGTTTGCCGTCGGTAGCGTTACCGAAACCTTGGTTAACAACCATATTCCATTGGACCGTCCGCGTGCGCTAGCACCCGATGCCAACCTGGTGAACATCCAAAAGTTCGTCAACGTAAGCGTGGTGTCGGTTGGTGATTTGGTGGGTTATCGCGTGCGGCTCCAAAACTTAACGGGTGGTGACTTGGCCGCCATCAGCTTAGAAGACGATCTGCCCCCAGGGTTTGCCTTTGTGGAAGGCTCGTTACAGCTTGCTGATCCTGGACCGGATGCGCAGTTCGGTACTGCAGATGATTTGCGTACACCCTTAGCATCCAGCGGCATTGACCCGGTGACCTTCGGGCCCTTCGATTTGCCGGCTAACGCAGCGCGTGAGATTACCTATACCGCTCGGGTTGGGGTTGGCGTAACGGCGGGTGATTTCACCAACCGCATTACGCCGTTCCAGGCCGCTAAAATCATTGGTGCAGACGCCATTGCCACGGTGCAAGTCACCGCAGATCCAATCTTTGATAACAGCACCATCATCGGCAAGGTGTTTCAAGATCGGGATGGTGATGCCTGGCAGGATTCTGCTGTGGCTAGTGGCCTAGTGCTCTCAGGCGGTCCTTTTGATAAGGCCGTGAAAGTACCCAATATGCGTGGGCGTTTGGCGGCCACGGATCCGCCCCTGCGCGTGCAGATGAAGTTACCCGCCAACGCTGACGAGTCGCTAAGCTGGGCTCAGCCTGTGTTGCTGCGCAGTGCCCAAGGCAGTCGAGTGACCTTGGCAGAGAGCGGTGAGCTGGTCCACGAACATGTGGGTGCGGTTGCCGCGGGTCGATCCGGCCAGCACTTGCACATGCACATCGAAGCCCAAGGCCAAGGTCGGGTGCTGGTGATCGAAAACCGCGGGATCGAAGAGCGTGGTTTGCCCGGGATGCGCCTGGCCACGGTGAGCGGCTTGTTGATAGAAACGGATTCCGTCGGCCGCTTCCACATTGCTGATGTAGATACCGGCTCCACCAACCGTGGTGCTAACTTCATTCTTAAGCTAGACACCGCCAGCTTGCCGGACGGTGCAGAGGTCATTAGTGAGAACCCGCGTGTACTGCGGCTCACCCAAGCGTTGATGTCGCGCATCGACTTTGCTGTACGCTTGCCTGAGACACCAATGGTGGCGGCGCCAACAAGCCCTGGCCAGATGCTGCAGATTGTGACGCGTCAGCAAACGGCCAACATTGAGCCGGTGCACTTTGGCACGGGTCGAATCGACATTCCCGCAAACTATCAGACGCAGCTTAAAGCGCTGCTCACCAGCTATGCAGATAAAGATAACTTGCAGCTCACCTTTGTTGGGCACGCAGACCCGCGTCTGCTGAAAGGTCGATTGCAGCGTGAGTTTGGTGACAATCTAGGTTTATCCGCGGCACGTGCTGCCCAGGTGGCGGAGTTTGTGCAGACCACCTTGGGTCTACCACCTGAACTGGTGCGCTCAGAAGGGCGTGGTGCGCGTGAGCCGGTGGCAAGCAACGCAACGCGTGCGGGCCTGGCGGCAAACCGGCGGGTAGAAATTGAGTTGAGTTGGACCGACGTTGAAGAGAAAGAAATTAAGGTGTTGGCGGGCAGCGCCGCGCCGGCTTTGGGTGTGCAAGAGATTAGCTACGCGCGTACGCAAAAGCTGCCAGCACTGAGCTTTCGCAGTGGTAGCGCTGAGCTAGATGAAGCGTCGCTGGCACAAATCCGCCGGGTGATTGCGCAGCACGGTAAAGACAAAGTGTCTTTGGCGTTAACCGGGCACACAGACAACGTGCCGGTTGGTGAGGCGATGCAAAGTCGTTACGCGACTAACGAGGCGCTGTCCTTAGCGCGTGCGCAGCAGGTGAGCAAACAGTTGCAGCGAGAGTTTGGTCTGAGCGCTGATGCCATTTCGACCCAAGGCATGGGCGCGCAGCAACCCATTGCGTCTAACGCCACCGAGCGAGGGCGTCTCGCCAACCGGCGCGTGGACATCGCGGTAACCGCACAGGTTTCAGAACGCCGTGAACATCGTTGGTTAAAGCCAGTGCAGCGTGCGGTGACCGAATATCTGCCGCACAGTGGCCGCATCTGGGCCAGCGAGCAACCCTTGATGATCACGCCGAAACTCAACGTGTTGGCGAGTGATCCCG
Source organism: uncultured Pseudomonadales bacterium (assembly GCA_938036875.1). GTDB lineage: Bacteria > Pseudomonadota > Gammaproteobacteria > Pseudomonadales > Azotimanducaceae > CALHVX01. The sequence goes on along the minus strand of CALHVX010000084.1, from coordinate 21,247 downwards.
GTTTGGTTGCGGCTAACGGTGACTTGCTTGAGGCGCCGACTTTTGCCACCTACAACAACTACAGCGAGTTCATCACCCGCCAAGAGCTGCGTTTGTTCGGTGCCTATGATACCGATCTAGCAGACCCACTGGCCGTTGTTGCTATCGATAGCGGTACCGCAGGACCCATAAGCCTGCCGAGCGCTGCGCAAGAAGCACTCCGAGGTTACTTAGCTAGTGCTGCGTTGAATGGTCGTGTATCGACCGAGATCGGCTATGTGCTGCGAGCCTATGGCAGCAGTTCAGCAAATGCGGGTGATGATGAAGTAGTTTTTGATGAAACTGCGGTGCGACGTTTGTTGCTGCCCCATCAGCGCGCGGCGCGGCGCAGCCAAAGCCAGCAGGCTCCCTCGGTTTGGGGGCAGAGCAACTTAAGCTTGCAACGCATCCAGGCCCAAGGTTCGCGAGTGCGATTGCACGGTATCGATGTGGATCCGGCCATGAGTTTGCAGGTTAATGGTCAGACCGTACCGGTGAGCCAAGAAGGCAACTTCCTGTGGGAGCAGCAGTTGGCCGTAGGTGAACATCTGATTGCGGTGGACCTCACCGACACCCAAGGCAAAGTGCACAGCCGCGAAGTGCCCGTGACCGTGGATGGCAATTATCAGTTTATGGTGGGTTTGGCGAATTTAACCGTTGGTCAGAACAGCTTGCACGGCAGCTTAGAGCCGTTGAGCAACAACGATCACTTCGATGAGTCGGTGTTTGTTGATGGTCGCATAGCGCTTTACGCCAAGGCGAAGGTTCGCGGTCGTTACTTAATCACCGCACAACTCGACAGTACGGAAGACGAGCTCAAGAACTTCGGCGACAATCTGCGTCGCGAAGATCCACGCCGGCTGTTCCGACAGCTTGACCCAGACCGTTACTACCCAGTCTATGGTGATGACTCCACCACGGTGACCGACGTGGATACCCAAGGCGCATTTTACGTACGCGTGGATTGGGATCACAGCAGCGCATTGTGGGGCAACTACAACACAGGGCTGACCGATACAGAGTTCACCCAGTACAACCGCAGCTTGTACGGCGCAAAGCTGGCGCACAAAAGCCAGGCGACCACTCAGTATGGTGACGCCAAGCGATCGCTCACCGTCTTTGGTAGCGAAGCGCAAAGCGCAGCCGCTCACGTCAGCTTTGCCGCCACCGGCGGATCGCTCTACTACTTGAAGCACACGGATATAGTGCAAGGCTCAGAGAAGGTGTGGATCGAAGTGCGCCGCCGTGACAGCGAGCAAGTGCTAGACCGTGAGGTGCTAGAAGAAGGGCGCGATTACGAAGTGGATGCGCTGCAAGGCCGCATCATCTTGAGTCGACCTTTATCCCAAGTGGTTAATGATCGCGGCCCAGCCATTGTGCGTAGCACACCCTTAGAAGGGGACAACGTCTTTTTGCTGGTGGATTACGAGTACGTCCCCGATGCCTTTGCAGCGGAAGAGCTGACCGCAGGTGGGCGCGGTAAAGTTTGGCTTGGTGATCATGTGGCCGTTGGGGCTAGCAAGGTCATCGATGAACGCAGCGGCACTGACTACGACCTGCAAGGGGTGGATGTGACCTTAAAAGCTGGGCAGGGCACTTACCTAAAAGCCGAGTATGCCGAGAGTGAGGCCCAGCAAAATCTGGCGAACTATGCATCCACCGATGGTGGCTTGTCCTTTGCAACCCAAAGTAGCACTGCAGGCCCTGGACTAGAGGGTGAAGCGCTAGCGCTAGAAGCACGCGTGAATTTTGCGGACCTAAACACCGGTGATCGAAAGCTAGATGGTGAGATACGCGCTTGGTGGAAAGATCGAGATGCAGACTTTTCGGCTGGTCGCTTAGCGCAAGGCGTTGCCACCACAGATGCTGGTGTGGATTTGCGCTTGCAGCTAAACGCACAAACCCAATTGATGGCCGGTTACAGCGAGCTGGATCGTGATGACATCGGCACCGACCGAGTGGCGCGATTGCAGTTGGATTCTTCCATGGGGCGCTGGGAGCTCGGGCTCGAAGGACGGTATGAAGAGATTAAGCGTACCGCCGGATTGCCGGTTGGGCCTTCGGTCCTTAGCGGTCGCACTGGTGATGGCGAAGCGCTGTTGTTTGGCGCGCGACTTGGCTACCAGCTAAACACTCGCTCCCAGCTTTACGTGACCACCCAGCGCAGCGCTAATGAAGACGGTAACTACGCCGACAATGATCTGGTTAGCGTTGGCGTGAGCACCGAGCTGAGCGAGCGCTTAGCGGTAAGCTTGGAGCTCAGCGATGGTGATCGCGGTAGCGCGGTGACCGGTGGCCTGGAGATTGCGGCCACCAACGGTCTAAACCTAAACATCAAGGGCGGTTTCGGCTCCGGTGCCATCAGCGAGTTTGGTACTCGCTACAGCTACGGCGAAGGCCACGAGGTTTACGGCAGCTACGCGGTAGACCCGGATCGCACCGAAGGCGCGCGCGATACTTTAACGCTAGGTCAGCGCCGCCAGTGGGGTAACAACACTCGCGTGTTTACCGAAACCCAGTTTGGTAAAGACGATATATACGCCAGCTCAGCTCATGTGTTTGGTTTGGACTACAGTGGTATCCAAGATTGGTTGTTTACTACCACGGTTCAGCAAAGCGATAACGAAACCTTAGGCCTGGACTTCGAGCGCACGGCGGTGTCCTTAGGCGCGCGTTTGGAGCGGGATAGCTATCGCTTTAGCAGCCGTATCGAGCTACGTGAAGACGAAGCCAGCGGTTTGCACACCCGTCAGTACTTAACGAGCAACAGCTTCACTTGGCGACCTAGTGCCAATCGGCGTTGGTTGGCTCTGCTAAATTGGTCTTGGACCGATGATGAGTTGGCGCGCGAGCACGACGCTAAGTTTATCGAGTTTGATTTGGGTTACGCCTACCGACCGGTTTGGACCAATCGTTTAAACGTCTTGGCCAAATACAGCTACCTGTTTGATCTACCTGGCGAAGCGCAGTTGCCGTTGCGAACCGATCAGCGCGCCCACATCTTCTCTACCGAGGCCTTGTTTGATCTAAACCAACGTTGGGAGTTGGGGGGCAAGCTGGCTTTCAAGAAAGGCGAGCAGCGCTTCAGCCGGGATAGCGGCCGTTGGGAGAACTTTGGGTTACGGCTCTTAGCAATCCGTGCGCGTTACCACCTCACTAATCGTTGGGATGGCCTGGCTGAGTATCGCTGGCTGTCAGATTACGATGGTGACAGTACCCGGCACGGTGCACTGCTTGGGGCTTACCGCCACGTTGGTAAAAACTTGAAGCTCGGCGTGGGCTATAACTTCGCTGGCTTTGATGATGACCTGAAGCTAGAAGACTATGACAGCCATGGCTGGTTCATTGATCTGATTGGTAAGTACTAGCGGTGATTTTCGATCAACCTTTGTTCATTAGTTTGTGCGTTTCGGGTTCAATTTAATGAGCCAGTTAGGTCGACCTCAAAGGGTTGAGCCGCAAGTAGGTATCAAAAAGACAGATTAAGTTAGTTTATTTGACAGCTAAAAGGTTTGAGATGACTGCGTCAGACATTGCAGCCCTGAAAATAGCAATGCTGGCCGTTGGAAAGAAAACCCAAGGCTACTTACAACTGCATTACATAAGTCACCCCATCCTTTGAGGCAAACTAAAGACACTTGAGGAACCATAGGACGGTCATATGAAATTAAGAGGTATCGGAACTGGGCTACTTGTCGCTTTGTTCTGCAGCACCGCACAGGCAGCGTTGATTTTTGAAGACAACTTTGACGCTGAGACACCGACACTCAACTACACCGGCTTTTCCAATTGGACCGTGGACGGTGGCACTGTAGACCTAGTAGCCAACAACACATTCAGCATCAATTGCTCTGGTAACTGTGTGGATTTGGATGGCAGTACCAATAACGCGGGTCGAATGGTGTCCACCCAAGTCTTCAATTTTGGAAGCGCTGATTTCAATGTTGATGTTCAAGCGTCGGGTAATCAACGCAATGGCCAAACGGATATGTTTGAGCTGCAAATACTGGACGCGGTAACCTTGAATACCATTTATTCGGCTGCTACATCTTTGTCTGGCGATACCTTCCAATTGGTCGACACTGGAATGTTAACCATCTTTGGGGACTTTCGAGTGGCACTGCTTGGGTTTGGTTCAGATAATGTCGGTGTTGTCGTGGACAACTTGAGGGTATGTACGGCTGGGGATTGTGGCCCAGGCGGGCCACAGGCTGTGCCAGAGCCAGGTACTATTGCCTTGCTTGGATTGGGTCTCCTCGGGCTCGGGTTCGTGCGACGCAATAATAGAAGGTAAGAACAGGACTAAAACCTTTAAAAAGGGGCGGAGCAGGGTTCAAAAACTGGATCATTGCTCTGCCCTTTTTTGTGCCTATTTGTTTGCGAATTTGGCTAACTAATGGCGAGAATCCAACTCGACACCTGTTTAGGGGTAGCTAAGTCATTGATTTATAGCGGATAAAACTGGCCCGGGACTTGCATTCACTCTATTTAGAGACAAATAGATCAATTGATGAGGTGCAAATGGACGGACAAGGGTCAGCTGGCAACGTAATCGCCGCATTGTGTAGTTTCTTCATTGCTGGGCTTGGGCAGTTGGTGCAAGGCCGAGTGTTGGCGGCACTGGTGCATTTTGTGCTGGCCGCGATTCTTTGGATCGTCTGGTTGGGCTGGATTGTGCATCTTTGGTCCATCATCGATGCCGCGCTCTTTAAAGCGCCGGTTCAGTATCGCTATCGTTAAGTGCTAGCCAAAGAAAAGCCCGCGAGTTGCGAGCTTTTTTTTATACCTATTTTTTAACCTATTTTCTGCCTATTTTATGCCCAGTGGCCTCTTATCTTTGGTGATAGAGGCCGCTAGAACTGTCGGCAGGCTTAGATCAAGCCGTACTTACGTACTTCTGCGCGACCCACCACCATGTGGTGAACCTCATCAGGACCATCAGCCAGGCGTAGCGTACGTTGACCGGTGTACATGCCGGCAAGCGGCGTCCATTCAGAAACACCGGTAGCACCGTGCATTTGAATCGCTTGGTCGATGATCATGCAAACCTTCTCAGGCACCATAGCTTTCACCGCACTCACGTAGACGCGAGCTTCTTTGTTGCCCAGCACGTCCATAGCGCGAGCAGCACGCAGAACCATCAAGCGGCACGCATCGATCTCAATACGAGCGCGTGAGATCACCTCGATGTTTTTACCAAGCTGAACGATGGGCTTGCCGAAGGCTTCGCGGGTACCCGCGCGCTTGATCATCAGCTCCAACGCTTTCTCAGCTGCACCAATAGAGCGCATGCAGTGGTGGATACGACCTGGTCCCAAGCGCACTTGAGAGATCTCAAAGCCGCGACCTTCACCAAGCAGCATGTTCTCTTTAGGCACACGTACGTTGTCGAACTTAATGTGCATGTGGCCGTGTGGGGCATCGTCTTTGCCGAACACGTGCATAGGCCCAAGAATGTTGACTCCAGGGGTGTCTACGGGCACAAGAATTTGTGACTGCTGACGGTGTGGCGCGGCATCAGGGCTGGTTTTCACCCTGGTGATCATGATTTTGCAGCGTGGGTCGCCGGCGCCAGAGATGTAGTACTTCTCGCCGTTGATTACCCACTCATCCCCTTCGAGTACCGCTGAGGTGCTGATGTTCTTGGCATCAGAAGAGGGCAGGCCAGGCTCGGTCATGGCAAAGGCGGAGCGAATCTCGCCAGCTAGCAGGGGTTTAAGCCATTGCTCTTTTTGTGCTTCGGTACCAACGCGCTCTAATACTTCCATGTTGCCGGTATCAGGGGCGCTACAGTTCAGAGTTTCTGAAGCGAGAGGGGTTTTGCCCAGCTCGGCGGCAATGTAGGCGTAATCTAGGTTCTTCAAACCTTCGCCGGTATCGGCATCGGGTAGGAAGAAGTTCCATAGGCCGCTCTTCTTGGCTTTGTCTTTGGCGCCTTGGAGCAGCTCAAGCTGGCGGGGGTGCCAAGACCAGCGGTCTTCTTTCTCGTCGTCGAGGGCGTGGAACTCTTCCACGATAGGCTCTACGTTCTCTTTAATGTGCTTTTTCACGCCATCTAGCAGCGGTTGCGCCTCTTCAGACATGGTTAATGTCAACAGGTCTTCTTCGTTAAATGCTTCTGCCACGGTGTCTCTCCCTTCCAATAAAACGTTTCTTCGGACCGCCGATTGTAGCTCGATTGCTCTTGGATTGCTGCTCGATTGTGGCTTCTGTCGTCTTGCCTAGGGTTGTTGGGGGCTGGACCTGAGGGCCTAGATCGCTTCTTGGTCTAACTAAACGCAACTAGCCTCAACTAGCCATTGTGCCCAAGCGATATCTGGTCGAAAATTCACCCTCACCCCAAACGGTAGGAACCTGGCTTGGCAAAGTCATTACGTGATCAATTGGTTGAAGCTGGCCTGGCAACGGCGAGCCAGGCTAAAAAAGCTGAGAAGCAAAAGCGCTCCGAAGGTCAGGCTCATCGCAAGAAGAGTGCTGATGCGGTCACCAAGGCTGGTGGCAACAAGAAAAAGGGCGATCGGCCCAGCGCTAAGGCCAAACCACTAAGCGAAGCCGCCAAAAAGGCGCGCCAAGCGCAGTCAGAGAAAGCTAAGCGTGACCGTGAGTTGGCTCAAGAGCGAAACGCCAAAGCTCAGGCGAAAGCCATTCGCGCGCAGATTAAGCAGTTGGTCACCCAAAACGATGTGCGCGAGAAGGGCAACCGTGACGACGATGTGCCTTACAACTTTTTGCACGGCAAAAAGATTAAGCGCATCTACGTGCCAGCCAAGCAGCAAGAGATGCTCAGCAAAGGGCAATTGACCATCATCAACAACGATGGTCGTTACCATTTGGTCAGCAAAGAAATTGCCGGAAAAATTGCCGAGCGCGACCCCAAGTGGGTGATCGCGGCGCATGACCCAGCCGCCGCCAAGCCGGCTGAAGAGATGGATGACTACTACAAAGATTTTCAGGTGCCAGACGATTTGGATTGGTGATCCAGCACGCGTGGTGGCCAAAGCAACATCCATCTAAGACCAAAACCCGACATTGGGCCCAACCAAAGCGGTGGCATAAGTTACTGGTAGTGCTTTGGGCGGCCGTCATGGCGTTGGGCGCAACATCCGCCGTAGCGGCATCCGGGTCGGTTAGTGTGCGCATTGCTGGGCTGGATGCGCCGATCAAAGCCAACGCCTTGGCTTTTTTGAGTATCTACCAAGAAACGCGTCCGGTTGGATTTACTCTATTTGGCGGGGCTGAGGCCGCCGCTGAAAAAGCCAAACGAGACAAGGTGTTTACGACGCTGCGCATCGAGCGCCTGCATGCGTTAGCACAGGGGGAAATTGAACAGGCGGTACAACCTTTTGGTTATTACTCCCCAACGGTTACCGGTGCGTTAGAGAATCCCGAGCCCAAACGTTGGGAGGCTAGCTATAGCGTTGTCCTTGGACCGCGAACCCAACTCGACAAGATCGATATCGAGGTGGTTGGGGAAGGTCAGCAACTGCCAGCGGTGGTGAAACGCGTGGCTTTAGTTCAGGCGCAAGAAGCGCAAGGCTTAGATCATGCGTTTTACGACGCCAACAAAAGCGCCTTGCTCACGGACCTGGCCAGTGCTGGCTATCTGGATGCTCGTTATACCAAGGCGGTGTTGCGGGTTAACCCCGAGCTGCAAACGGCAGCGCTGCAGTGGCGGTTAGAGACTGGCGCACGTTACTATTTTGGACCGGTGGTGGTAGCCCAAGACGTGCTAAGGGAATCCTTTGTTGCCCGTTACCACAACATCATGCCGGGGGAGCCGTTCTCGACCGCGCGCTTGGTCGACCTGCAGATTCGACTGAACGACACCAACTATTTTAACGCGGTAAATCTGGAGGTAGATCGGGAAGACGCGGTGGACTACCGCATTCCGGTTACCTTACGGGCAGAGCCTGCCAAGCGCAGACGCTATACCGCGGGCGTTGGTTTTGGCACCGACACCGGGCCAAGAATTAGTGCTGGGATTGAGGCGCGCCGGGTCAATAGCCGTGGTCACAAGTATCGATTGCAGACGCGTTTTTCGGCGATCTTAAGTGAGCTTCAGGGCGAGTACCAAATTCCGATAAAGGAGGTCGCCAAAGACCGGGTGCTCATTTACGCCGGTGGCCAGCAGCGAGAGGTGGGTGACGCCGACACAACCACTTTTTTGGTGGGTGTCGCGCGAGAAGATGATTGGGGTCCGTTTCGGCGCCGATTGTTTTTTAACCTAGAGCGTGAGCAATTCGAAATTGGTGATGCCTCGCAGCAGCAATCCACCTTAGTTTACCCAGGCATCAATCTCGCTTACGACCGGGTCGACAATCCAAAGTTTGTGCGTCGAGGCTATAGCGTGGCCATGCAACTTCACGGTGGGCTGGAAAGCTTGGGCTCCGAAGTGGACTTCACTGCTGTAGGTTTGAGTGGTCGCGGCGTGCTGGGTCTGGGATCTCGCTGGCGGTTAATCACGGCAGCTGAGGCGGCTTGGGTTGACACGGATAATTTTGCTGCGCTGCCACCGTCGCAACGTTTGTATGCTGGTGGCGATCGTAGCGTGCGAGGCTATGGGTTCCAAGATATCTCCCCGCAAAACGCGGCGGGAGATGACATTGGCGGCCAATACCTAGCCAGCGCCAGTGTGGAGCTTGACTACCAAATTGGCGACTCATGGTTAGTTGCCGCCTTTGCGGATGCTGGCGAGGCCAGCCAAGACAGGCCGCAAGACTTCAAGTTAGGGGTCGGTGTGGGAGTTCGTTTCCGCTCGCCGGTTGGCATGATTCGGTTTGATGTGGCGCATCCGTTGGATGATCCGGATAACAACTTTCGTATCCACGTCAGCATAGGTCCAGACCTATGAGTGACGCCCCCCAACCGACAACCACAGCCGGAACCAAACCAAGCGCACCTTTGTGGCGGTGGCTTGGATGGACAGTGCTGGCCTTGTTGTTCCTTTTGGTGGGGCTGCTCGTGTGGGCGTTAGGCACAAACTCTGGTGCTCGCACCTTGGTTGGCCAAGCGTTACCAGCCAACATAACGGTGTCTGAAGTTCAGGGGCGCTTTTGGGGCCCCTTAAGTTTGCTGGGTGTTCGTGTAGAAGACCCCTCGGCGGTAGTAGAGATTGCACAGCTAAGCCTAGCTTGGCGGCCGCACGCGCTGCTGTCTAAAACAGTGCAAGTAACCCAGCTAAAGCTGCAAGGCATCTTGGTCCAAATACTGCCGACAACAGCGAATGTCCCAGTCGAGCCCAGTGAACCTTTTGTCTTGCCGTTTGAGCTTGCTACGCCGGTTGACCTAGTCATAGAAGAGCTGCTGCTTGTTGATGTGCAGGTTCAACAAGCCCAAGCGAACTACGCAATGGATCGCGCTCGACTGCAAGCGTCCTGGCTAGATACGCAATTGACACTGCACAGCTTCGAGGTTGTTGCGGGTGCTGCAAAGGTTGCGCTGCAAGGGGGCGTGCAGCTGTCTGGTGACTACCCCCTTGATATGACGGCGGCGATCAAGGCGTTGGACCCCTCTGCCATTGAGCCTAGCTTGCCGCAGGTACGTTTGAATGCAACAGCGCAAGCGCAGGGCCCGATGTTGGATCCCCAGGCCTTGGTCGAGCTCATCGCCTTGTTGCCTGATCAACCCGAACCCATCAATGTGCGGCTTGAAGGTGGTGCATCGGCCTACCGTTTCTTGGCGCAAAGCCGCTGGCATCAAGGCAACAATATTTTACCCATTGAGCTGCAAGGTACCGGCAGTGCAGAAGCGGTGCAGTTGCAACGGTTGCAAGTTGGCGTAGAGCAAGCGCCCGAGATGCAACTGAGCCTTAGCGGCGACATGCGTTGGGTGGACGGTCTTAACGGCGCCTTTGTGCTCGCCGGCACCGGCGTTAACCCCGCTATCTTTGCTGATGAACTCGCCAGCGATGCCGGCAGTATTCCCAATGGCAATCTGCAACTGGGTGCGCACATTGATGTCAGCACAGCCGCAGACGACAAGCTTAGCGTTGCGGTGGACGAGCTGTTGGTGGATGGCACTTTAGGGACCTTGCCAGTCACCCTAGACGGCACAGCAAAGTGGTCGCCAGATCACATTCAAATCGATCGCCTGCAAGGCCGGTTGGGTGCAAAGCGAGTGCATTGGCAAGTGCAAGGTGCTATTGCCCAACGTAACAACTTAACCTGGAGCCTAGAGGCTACTGGTCTGGAGGAGGTAAGCGAAGCCTTAGGGCTGGCGCCGAAAGATCGAGTGCGTGGTCAGGTAAAAGGTAGTGGCTACATTCGTGGAACCCAACAGGATCCCAAGGTTCTGGCTGAACTGGAGGGTGGCAACCTGGTCTACCAAGACCAACGGCTGGATTCTTTTGCCGTTCACCTGATGGGAGACAAGCGCTCACATGCTTTAACCCTTGCGCTCAGTGCACCAGAGTTGAAGGCTGATTTGGCGCTCACGGGCCACTTGCGTGCCGATAGTCGTTGGCAGTTTTTGGCCAGCCAGCTGGATGTGGCTGCCACTGTTGCTGACCAAGCGCAAATTTGGCAGTTGCGTGATCCGGTGAAAGGCTGGTTCCAAGAAGGTCAGTTCGAGTTACAGCCAATGTGTTTAACGCAAAGTGCGCCGAGCTCAAACAGTGCGCTTTGTGTTAGCGCTAGCAACCCTAATGAACGGATACTGGCGGATGTTCAGCTCAGTGGTTTTGATCTGCAGTTGCTCAATTCGATGTTGCCACCGGAAGTGCGTCTGCGCGGGTTGGTTGGCGGCACCGCGCATTGGGGTGGCGAGCCCATGCTTAGTCGCGGTGACTTGCAACTAGAAGGGTTAGCGGTTGCCGTGCAAAACACCGAGCGTTGGCAAGATGCGTTGGTTTTTAATCAAGGGCAGCTCACCCTTGCTCCACAAGGTGATGATCTTGCGTTACGTCTTGATCTACCCCTGCAGGCTGAGGGCGCTGAGGGTAGTGAGGGCCTGCAGTTAGAAAGCCGTATCTCGGGTAGTGCATTGCGTTCACCAGATTTAAGTCCAGACCTTTGGCCAGTGCAAGGTCAGCTAACCATGCAGTTACCCGAGATGGCCTGGGTTGGCTCCTTTAGTCCGGAAGTCGAGGTAACCGATGCGGGCCTTACGGCTGACCTGGCTATCGGTGGCCTGTTGGGTGAACCCAGTTTAAATGGTGAGGCGCAACTGCAAGTGGCGAGCCTGCTGCTCAACACGCCAGACATAAGGCTCGAGCAAACCAAGCTGCAGCTGAAGGGCACCAATACTGGGCTCGCGTTACGCGGCACCACCACAACCAGCAACGAGCCAGTGCAGCTCGCGGTTGATCTTTCATGGTTGCAAGGGATGCAAGCGTTGCAGGCAAGCGGGAGCTTGGTGGGTAACAACCTGTTGGTAAGCGACTCCACCACCGCGTTGGTGCGCGTCTCGCCGGACCTGAGGGTTAACTACAGCGACAACCTAGTCAAAGTGCGTGGTCGGGTGACAGTGCCCACAGCAGATATACGATTGCGTCAGGCGCCCAGCGGCGCTATCACAGTGACCTCAGATCAGGTGCTAATCGAAACCGTTGAGGCGGAAGAGGCGGAGTTGCCCGTTGCGGTGGATGCGCGGTTAGACGTTGTGTTGGGAGACGATGTGCGGTTTGCTGGGTTAGGGCTTCAGGCGCAATTTAGCGGCAAATTAAATATTCAGCAGGAACCCGATCGCTTAGCGCGAGGCACCGGTGAGATCAATATTACCCAAGGCAGTTACACCGCCTACGGCCAAGATTTGACCATTGAGAGAGGGCGGGTGATTTTTGCTGGTGGCCAGCTGACCGAACCGGGTTTGGACGTTCGCGCTGTGCGCCAAGCCACCCCAGAAGTGGCGGTGGGGGTGGATGTCCGCGGTAGCCTTGCCGACCCCAGGCTCACCTTGTTCTCGACCCCCGCTTTACCCGAGTCTGACCAATTGTCCTACTTGGTGCTGGGGCGCCCGATGTCGGGGGGTTCCGCCTCGGAGCGCTCGGTGTTGCAACAAGCGGCACTGGCTTTGGGGGTAAAGGGTGGCAAGCTTATCACCGACCGCTTAAGCCAGAGTCTGGCGGTGGATAACATCGGGATTGAGAGCGCGCCTGGCGAAGACAATGACCAGGCGGCCTTGGTGATCGGTAAGTACCTGTCGCCAAAGCTTTATGTGAGTTATGGCTATGGGTTGTTTGAGCCAATCTCCACGTTGCGTTTGGAGTATCAGTTAAGCCGTTTATGGCGCATTGTCACCGAGTCGACGAATCAGGCGGCAGGCGGCGACTTTGAGTGGGTGCTAGAAAAGTAGCCACTCCCCAGGGTAAATCAGGGCAAGATGCACCAAATGTCGCTTAAGCTTCATACCCAAGGCATGGTATGATGCGCGCGCCGCACCTTGCCCGTTTCAAAATATCGTTAAATTTCAATAGGTTACGAAAGTGGCAGCTAGAATTGACGCTGGCCTATTTTCACTAGAAAAAGGCGGTTACATAAGACCTGTTGAAAGCACCTTTTCATAGAATCGTTTAGAGAACTGAGATGACTGACCTAACCACGTATCGCAACATCGGCATTTTCGCTCACGTTGACGCGGGTAAAACCACTACAACCGAGCGCTTTTTGAAGCTTACCGGCAAGATTCATAAGATTGGTGAGGTGCACGATGGTGCTGCCACCACCGACTTCATGGACCAAGAGCAAGAGCGTGGGATCACCATCCAGTCCGCTGCCACCACCTGTGAGTGGGACGGCCATCGCCTGAACATCATTGATACGCCCGGACACGTGGACTTCACCATCGAAGTCTATCGTTCGTTGAAAGTGCTCGACGGCGGTGTTGGTGTGTTCTGTGGTTCTGGTGGGGTTGAGCCCCAGTCAGAAACCAACTGGCGTTACGCGAACGACTCTGAAGTTGCGCGCTTGATCTTCGTGAACAAGCTCGACCGTTTGGGCGCTGACTTCTACCGTGTGGTTGATCAGGTAGAGAACGTTTTGGGTGCTAACGCGCTGGTCATGACTTTGCCGATTGGTGAAGAAGATGATTTTGTGGGCGTGGTTGACGTGTTGTCGGCTAAAGCTTGGGTTTGGGACGACTCTGGTGACCCAACCAAGTACGAAATCACGGACATCCCAGCGGACCTCGTTGACAAAGCGGCCGAGTATCGCGAAAAGCTCATCGAGACGGCATTAGAGCAAGACGATGACCTGATGGAAGCTTACCTAGACGGCACCGAACCTTCAGTAGACGACGTCAAGAAGTGCATCCGTAAAGGCACCATCGCGCTGGACTTCTTCCCAACCTATTGTGGCTCAGCGTTTAAGAACAAAGGCGTACAGCTAATCCTGAACGCGGTTGTCGATTACCTGCCTAACCCAATGGAAGTAGATCCACAGCCAGAAGTGGACTTGGAAGGTAACGAGACCGGTGAGCATGCCATTGTGGATGCAAATGGTCCGCTACGCGCATTGGCGTTCAAGATTATGGACGACCGTTACGGCGCCCTAACCTTTACCCGCATTTACTCCGGCTCGCTGAAGAAAGGCGATACCGTATTGAATACCTTCACCGGTAAAACCGAGCGCATTGGTCGTATCGTTGAGATGCACGCCGACTCTCGTGAAGAACGCGATTCTGCACAGGCTGGTGACATCATTGCGTTGCTGGGTATGAAAAACACCCGCACGGGTCACACCTTGTGCGATCCGGTTAAGCCAGCAACCTTGGAACCCATGGTCTTCCCAGATCCAGTCATCTCTATTGCGATTTCACCCAACGATAAGGCGGGTGCAGAGAAGATGGGTGTGGCGCTCAACAAGATGATGCAAGAAGATCCTTCGTTCCGCGTGATGACGGATGAAGAGTCTGGCGAGACCATCATCAAAGGGATGGGCGAGCTGCACCTGGACATTAAGGTCGACATCTTAAAGCGTACCCACGGCGTTGAAGTGCAAGTGGGTAAGCCTCAGGTGGCTTACCGTGAATCGATTACTAAAACGGTTGAAGACTCGTACACCCACAAGAAGCAAACGGGTGGTTCTGGTCAGTTCGCCAAGATCGACTACATTGTTGAGCCTGGCGAGCAAGGCAGTGGCTACGAGTTTGAATCTAAAGTAACGGGCGGTAACGTACCTCGCGAATTTTGGCCTGCGGTAGAAAAGGCATTCCAAATGAGCATGGACGAAGGCACCTTGGCCGGCTTCCCGCTGTTGGATGTGAAGGTCACCTTGGTAGATGGCGCCTTCCATGCGGTTGACTCATCGGCTATTGCTTACGAGTTGGCTGGACGTTCAGCGTACCGTCAGACGATCCCTAAGGCGTCTCCTCAGCTGCTAGAGCCAGTGATGAAGGTGGATGTGTTCACGCCTGATGATCACGTGGGTGATGTGATTGGTGACCTGAACCGTCGTCGCGGCATGATCAAGTCGCAAGACGCTGGCCCAAGTGGCGTTCGTGTGAAGGCTGACTGCCCGCTTTCTGAGATGTTTGGCTACATCGGTGACCTGCGCACCATGACCTCAGGTCGTGGCCAGTTCTCTATGGAGTTCAGTCATTACGCGCCTTGCCCAGCCAACGTGGCGGAAGAGGTGATCAAAGAGACCCGTGAGCGTAAAGCCGCGAGCAAGTAGCCGTTAACCAAAACGGCTAGCAAAAGCTGAATCAAGCCTCCGCAGCGGTAACGCTAGCGGGGGCTTTTTTTTGAGAAGGATTTATACCTGCTGGTCTGGGCTATCGTGCAGGGTAGTTTGAGTCGCAGAGGCGGTGTCCGTTGCTTCGCCATAAGGCGGTTTGGTCTCGTCGCCATAGGGGTCGCTAGTTAAAAACTCGTTGTCTCCGTAACTCTGCTCAAACATCTCCCACAGGGTGATGAATAGGGCGGCGATCAGCGGTCCAATCACCATGCCCGAGATGCCAAACAAGGCTAAGCCGCCAAGCGTGGCGAGCAAGATAAGGTAGTCGGGCATACCGGTGTCACGACCCACCAGCAGGGGACGTAACAGGTTGTCAGCAAGACCGATTACCAGGACGCCCACGGCAATCAAAATGATGGCGCTGACATAAGAGCCAATAGAGAAGAGGTAGATGGCGGCCGGAATCCAAACTAAGGCGGCACCCACGGCTGGTAGCAGTGACAACAGGGCCATGATGACACCCCAAAGTACAGCGGCGCGCAGCCCCAGCGCGGCAAAGGTCACGCCACCAATGATGCCCTGCACCACACCGATGAAGAAGGTGCCTTTAACCGTTGCTCGTACCACACCAGCAAAGCGTGCAAAGAGCTGTCGTTCGCGCACGTCACCTAGCGGTAAAATTTGAACCATACGGTCGATGATGCTGTGACCGTCGCGTAAGAAAAAATACAGCAAGTAGATCATCAGCATGAGCATGATGAAAAAGCTCAGGGTGTTCTGACCAATTTGCAGCGCGTGTTGTGCCAGCCACTGCCCGGAGGTCACCGCAAAGTCTGACATGTTGCCGCGTAACCCATCTGGATCAAGCCCGACGCGACTTGCGTAGTCGAATAGCATCGGTGCGCTCTCGCGCGCCCAGCGAATGGGCGCGCCGACATCAACATCGCCTGCCTGCAACGCAGCAACCAGCAGGGTGATCTCGTCTGTGACCACCGCGGCAAGCACCAGCAATGGCAAGATGATGGCAACCAAAATAATAAGGATAGTAAATATCGAGGCAAGCGCGCCGCGCCCGCCGAGCCTGTCGGCAAGGCGCGCCGACAGCGGTTCAAACAAGATGGCAAAAGTGATCGCCCAGAACAAAGGGATAATAAATGCGTTGAGCAAGCCCAAGAAGGCTAGCGATACGACCACCAGTAGGGTAAAGAAAAAGACCCTTTCGATCGGTGAATCCATAGTCTGGCTAGCCCTTTTTCTTGGTTGGATGTTAGTTGGTCGCTGGTTTGTTTAAGGCTAAGAAGCCGTTTTGGTTCCGCGTGCTGTAATGCTATGCCGTTGGATCTTCCACTCACCGTTTATGCGACGCATATTGGTGTTGTAGGTTGCCCACAAGGTAAAGGTTTGGCCTTCTGGCTCAAGCAGGTAGTGTAACGCTTGTACGTCGGAGCGGGTGGTCGCGTTGTCACCATCAATCACCGCGTATTGTGGTCCAAGCATATGTTGGGTGGGGCCATATTTTTCTAACGCGGTGACCACATAGGCTACCCAAGCATCGCGCCCGTGGATGGGGTCCGGACCAAAATCGACAACCTCTACGTCTTCTGCGAAGCAGGAAGCGTACATGTCGAAGTCACGCTCATCGACACCGGCAGCGTAGCGCAGCATCACATCTTGGAGTGCAATTCGGTCGGCCACATCAGAGTTACTCAAGGCTCTCTCCTAATCTTCGATTTTGGGTAGCCCTAGAGTCTGCATTGGAATGACGATGGGGTCAAAACCTGTTCCACTGGTGACCTTGGGCTAGCGCTGCTCGGCCTTGGCCGCCGCAACCTCGGCTTGGGTGTTGCTGAACAAGGCTTGCGAGTCCTCTAGATAGTCGGCGACCGGGGTTGGTGTCGTCAGTTGCAACGCCGGTGGTCGACTGATGAGCATGGCGGGTGGCCAATTCACGGATTTGTCCTCGTCGAACATGGGCATAATGGTGTTAACAAAGAGCACCATCACCGCCGGTACTAGGGCGGCAAGCATGCGGCTGCGTTTGCTTAAGTTGGTTGTAAAGGCCAGGGCAAACAGCAGCGACACGAAGAGAATGACAAAGCTTGCACCGGCTTGTAGCCAAGTGTGGGCAGACAGCGACTGCAAGTTGAAGCTCACCCACTCAATAAAGTCGGTGCTAATGGCTGCTGCCGCAACGGACAACATCCCCAGGCTCCAGTTGGCCAACAGGTTGGCTTCACCTCGCACCAACTTGCCAACAACAGCCCAGAATAAGCTGAAGGCCAACCCAACCGAAACGATGGCTAGTAGCTCGGTCACCGCTTGTGCAGGTTTGTAGTCGCCGGTTTCTTCCAAGAAGTTAAACAACATCGCCACCGCCACCGTAAGCAGCGTGATGATGACGGCCCCGCTGGGGCTGCCAAGAATGTCTCGAGCGCTGTCGTAGAGTGATGGGCTGCGTGCAGCGGCAACCGGGTGGCTGGGGTCGTACAGCGCAATGCGGGTGCGACCTATGGTGATGGTATCGCCAGAGGTAACCGGCACCGGACTTTGCTCTGCGCTTAATGGCGCCCCGTTGAGCGCGGTGCCGTTGGTGCTAGCCATGTCTTCAAGCAGCCAGTTGCCCGCGGCATCCAGCAGAAGTTTGGCGTGTAGGGCATCTGCCGCCGAGTCCGCCAGAATTAGATCGCAATGCCAGCCGCGACCAATGGTTAGGCCAGCGTTTGGAATTTGGTGCTTACTGATTTGCGCTTGCTGACGATTCTGGATTTGCACCGCAATCTGCTGGCGATGCGCGCTGCTCTCGGTGCTGTCGATGTCTGTGGCAGGTAGATTCATTTGCGCCCCTATTTCCAAGACAGTTCGGTTAAGAACTTGTTGGTGAAGGCCTCAGCCAGAGTTTGGTCTACACCGGCTAGGGTGAAGTGCGCGGTGAAAGCTTCGCTATCGCCATTGTTTTCCGCCAGCAGCAAAACATCGTATAGCCCTGTTAGCTCTTTGTAGGCACGTACGCAGTAGGTTAGCTTGTTGTAAGAGCCGTCTAGCCAAGTGCTGTTGTTGGTGGTTTGCTCGATAAATGAGTCGTTGCATTGATAGGGCGTAACCGCTTCTTTATTTACCCGGTTGTCACCGCCGAGGTTTTGGCGGCTGAGCTGTTGATGAAAACGGTAGCTACCCAAGCTTTTGGCGCTGGCCTGTTCAAAAGAAAAGTGAATCTGCCCGGTGGTGAGCCGACTACTGATGTACAGCCGGTTACCGGAGTTGCAGGTGCGCCGCAAACTGTTGATGGTACGTTTGGTGTCCTCTTTGTTGCTGCTACCCCAGCACTGGATGTCGCTGCGAATTTCGCCCACCACCAAATGTTGCCCGAGGGTTTCTTTGGTCCAGGGCTGGGCTAGCAGTGTGCCTAAGCGGGTCTGCTGCCAAGCGTTGATTTGGTTGGTGATCTCTTGTTGGTACTCGCTGGCGACCAAGTGGCGTTTGGCATCACGGAGCACTCGTATGCGCTGCGCTGGCACCAAAAAGCTGAGCTGGCTGCCTGCGGTGGCTACGTTCACCCCAATGACTTGAGCTTTGTCGTTTAAACCGGGGCCGCCGCTCATGCCAGGGTTTAGCGAGCCAGAAAACAAAATTTGGGGATCGTAGCTGTGTTCCACCATGCCGTTGTAAGCGCCAAAAACCAGGGTAATACCAAGATCGTGAGGGTTTCCTAAGGCATAGATCATTTCACCTTTAGGAACCGGGTCGTAGTTCACGTCAAAATGTTCGGCGCTGGCGTTTGGGTGTTGTAAAATGGCGATGTCGTTGATGACATCGAAGTCTAACAGTGTCAAATTGCCAGTATTCCCCGCTTGATCTAAATACTGAATCTCGTAATCTTGCGGCGCGCCAACAAAGTGCGAAACCACGTGATAGTTAGTAATGATGAGACCGTCTGGACTGACCTGAAAACCTGAACCGATGGACGACTTGCTGCTGGTGCCATTCGCCACCACTTGCACCTGATAGATGAGGTTGTAGTAGCCACTAAAGTCCGCTTCAGCGGCACGGCTTTGCAGGCTAGCGGTGAGCAGGCCAAAAACTAAGGTGGCATAGACCCAAGACAGGTTGCGCCAAAGGGCTGGCGAGCGGTGTTGGTGTCTATTGTCGGTGTCGAGTTGGTTCAGTTTACGTCGGATCATTTGGCCTGATTCATTTGGCTTTTATGGTGTTTTTGTTGTGTTCGGTACGGCTACCCGCTGGGCACAGGGCGACTGCTCATTATGCCTTATATGGGGCATTGCGGCTTGATTGGCACTGGGATCTGATAGCGCGGGTAAAATATGTGACTAAAGTGTGATTTTTTAGTAAAAACTTGGGCTTTGTAACAAGATTGTGGTTAATTTGATGGTGGATTTTACAGAATCGTTAGAGTGTTCTATTGCAGAGTTGGGGCGATAAAGTCAAAGTCATTCTGGCTGGACAGGCTGAATGATCCACATTCAGAAGGCGGGCCCTCAGAGAGTTGTTCGTACTACCTGTCTGGATTGCTAGGTATATGTCTGCCTGGCTCATTTTTTATAAGGAAAGAAGATGGCGAAGTTCTTTGATTCACCTGCGATGCGCGAAAGCATCCGTCGTTTGATTAGGGCACGGATGGCATATAAGGGCTATGAGTATAAAGATCTAACTAGAAGGTTAGGCGAGTTTGGCGTAGTCCAACACGAGAGCAACCTGCGCTCCAAGGTCAACAACGGCTCCCTAGGCGCTCAGTTGTTTTTGTACATCTTGCTCGCGCTTGATGTAGATGTGCTGAATTTGGGTGATGTAGAAGCCTTGTTAGACGAGGTGAGCGAGGCCGATGCGTCCCAAGCGGAAGGCACAGCAGCCTAATTAGTCTGTACTTTTAGACAGGTGCCGGTGGCGAAGGCTGCCATCGGCACTGCTTTAAAGCCGCACCCTCCCTTGGCAACTCCAGGCCGGCAGATCGGCCCGTTCTGGTTTGACAAACCTTCGTACCCGTCCAGATAAACCCCGGACATCACGGAATTTGATGGCTCTTGTGTTGTCGAAATAACTGCGCCCAAGGGCTACGTGAAAGCACCGAAAAGGGGCTTTGCGAGGGCGCAACTGGCGGATATTTGACGATATTCAAGGACTTTGTCCGGCATTTGAACTACCCCCTTGAAATTGCCCCAAAACGACCCTATACAGGGTAGAGTATTCGATAATCTATCGTAGGAAGGCGTAATGACTGATCAGAATTTAAACAATCGGGGTGTTGGTGGTGCAGTTAGCGGTATGGGTACTGCCCAGCCTTCAGCGCTGTCAACCAACGCCGTGCTCCGCAACACCTATATGCTGCTGGGGCTCACCTTAGGTTTTAGCGCCATTGTCGCTTACGCCGCTATGGTAATGGGCGCGCCAAGGTTGGGTTTCATTCCCATGCTTGTCGGCTTCTTTGGCTTGTTGTTCTTGGTGAACAAAACGGCCAATAGTGCTTGGGGTTTACTTTCAGTGTTCCTGTTCACGGGCTTTATGGGTTTCACCGCTGGGCCGGTTGTGAGCATGTACATGGCTGGCGCTTCCGGCGCCTCATTGGTGACCTCAGCTTTGGTTACAGCCTCTTTGGCATTTGTCGGCTTGTCTGCGTTTGCGATAGTGACCAAAAAAGACTTTAGCTTTCTAACGGGCTTTATCACCGTTGGCTTCTTCGTGTTGATGGGGGCAGTGCTGGTAAGTTGGTTATTTGATCTAACCGTTATGCATACCGCTATCTCTGCTGGTTTCGTTTTGTTCTCGAGCGCCGTGATCTTGTGGCAAACGGGCGCCATTGTGAACGGCGGTGAACGTAACTACATCCAAGCAACCGTGACTTTGTATGTGTCGTTCTACAACTTGTTCATGTCTCTACTGCACCTCTTTGGTGTGATGGGTGATGACTAGCTAGAGGGCTAGATTAAAAGTACAAAAAGGCGGGCTTAGCCCGCCTTTTTTGTGTCCGGCGATTAACCCGTTGTTGGGTTCGCTAGCGCCCAGCTAAGGCTTGATAGACCTTGGTTAAAGCGGCCGGTAGATCTTCGATCTCATCGATGATCAGGTAGTTAGCGCTGGGACACATACGTGCCAGATAGTCATGCCCGGAGCGATCCACAGTGACACAGAAGGTGTCTACACCCTTGGCTTCTGCTTCGAGTAACGCCTTGGCGGTGTCTTGCACGCCGTACTCGTGTTCACCTCGGTCTGGCCCGTAGTCGCAATCTTGGGGAAAGCCGTCACTTAAGATCAGCAATAGCTTTTGTGCATAGCCTGCAGCCACCAATTTGCGTGTGGCATGACGGATTGCCGGGCCCATACGCGTGCTGCGTTTGGGTTGCATGGCGCTGATACTGTTTAAGGTTTGCGCGCCGAAGGCTTCCCCTAGCTCTTTGGCCACATAAAACTCAACACAGTCTCGACCGTATCCAGAGAAGCCGTAGATACCGTGGTCATCACCCAAGGACTCAAGCGCGGAGGCCATCACTAGCATCGCTTCGCGCTGTACATCGATGATGCGCCTACTGGTTTGTGCAATCGGCGTGGGTTCAAACTCCAAGAAGGGGTCGCGCAGGTTTAGTGGCTCGCCGTCTTCGTCTAGGTCG
>CALHVX010000083.1 GCA_938036875.1 uncultured Pseudomonadales bacterium | reverse complement strand
GGCTGGTCTGAGCGGCTGCGTATTGCCGGTGAGCGTCTGCGGCCCGGCGTTGTGGTCACCAGCCTAGTGTTGCTGCTGGTGTTTGCTGGTTTAGGTGGCTACATTTTTTACAACACCAACGTGCTCAATACCTACGAAACTTCAGATCAACGCCTGGCACTACAGGCTGAGTATGAACAGACCTACAAGTCTTACGAAAGTGCGGTGCAGCTTGAGGCCATAAATTTAGATATACAGGTAGATATATACCCAGAAGAACGACGTCTAGAGAGTAGAGGTAGCGGCACTTTAGTAAATCCGGGTTCTGAGCCGCTGTCTGAGTTCATTGTGTCAATGCCACCTCCTTTGACCATCAATAGCGTGGAAATTGAAGGGGCCTCGCTGGTCAACGCTGACGAAGCGTTGCATGTGTATCGCTATGAGTTTGCGGAACCCTTGCCAGCACAGGCAGCTGTGGCTATGACTTGGGACTTAAGCTGGCGCAACGATGGATTCCAAAATTCTGGTTCAACCACACGCGTGGTTGGTAACGGTACTTTTGTGAACAATGCAGAGATTATGCCGACCCCAGGCTATGACGCGGGGCGTGAAATTGGCGACCCTAATGAGCGTCGTGAGTATGATCTGCCTGAGATAGAGCGCATGCCTAAGTTGGGTGATGAGCGCTGGACCCAGGTTAATCAGTTGGGTATTGGCCGACGAACTGCCTTTAGGGCACAGGTCAGTACCACCGCGGACCAAATTGCCATTGCCCCGGGTTACCTTGTTAGTGAAGAGCTGCGTGGGGATCGCAAGGTTTTTACCTATGAGATGGATGCGCCGATTTGGCCCTTTGTGTCTTTTGTCTCCGCGCGTTTCGAGGTGCAAAAAAGCGAGGCAAATGGTGTGGCGCTAGAGGTCTACTACGATGCTAAGCATGAGTACAACGTAGCAACTATGCTTGAGGCCAGCGCGGATGCATTGGCCTATTTTAGCGAGGTGTTCTCCCCTTACCAGTATCGGCAGTTCCGCATCTTGGAGTTTCCACGCTACCAGTCTTTTGCGCAGTCGTTCCCGAACACCATTCCGTACTCTGAAGCGATTGGCTTTGTTGCGGACCTAACAGACCCAGCAAGCATCAACTACGTTTATTACGTTACCGCGCACGAGGCCGCACACCAATGGTGGGCACATCAGGTGATTGGTGCACGCATGCAGGGTGCTACGGTGATTGTGGAAACCCTAGCCCAATACTCAGCGCTAATGGTGATGGAGAAGCGCTACGGCAAAGAGAAGATGCGCCGCTTCTTGAAGTTTGAGCTGGATAGCTACCTGCGCTCGCGTGGTGGCGAGTTAATCGAGGAACTGCCCCAAAGCTCGTCGAAAACCAAGGCTACATTCACTATCGCAAAGGTAGCCTGGTCATGTACAGGCTAAAGGAGGCCATGGGTGAAGAAGCGCTAAACCGCGCGCTAAAGCGTTTTGTTGCAGATTATGCGTTTCAGGGCGCGCCGTTTCCTTCTTCTGAAGATCTCCTGGGCTACATTCGTAAAGAAGCCGGGCCAGAGCATCAGGCGTTGATTAGCGACCTGTTTGAACAGATCACCATCTACGACCTGGCGGTAGACGAGGTGTTGGTTGAGTCAGTGGACGGTGCGTTTGATGTGTCGGTTACCGTTAGCGCCAAGAAGATGTACGCCGACGGCAAAGGGGTAGAGACTGAGGTGAGCTTCACCGAGCCTTTGCAGATAGCCTTGTTTCCGGCAGAGCCGGAGAACGATGACAGCTTTGGTGATGATGACTTGCCATCACCGTTGCTGTTATCACAGGAGCCGGTGTCGGATGGCACGCAAACCTTTGTGTATCGCGTGAACGAAAAGCCGGATCGTGTTGGCATCGACCCGTACTTGCGTATGATTGATCGCAATCCGGAAAACAACCTAAAGCGGCTCTAGGCTGTCCAGCTGGGCCCGCCATCCAGGGTCCATACGGCAACGTCCACCGGCTTCTTCAAGTAGAAGCCGCCACCGATGTTAAGAAAATGACGCGCTAGGCGCCGCCGATACCAACCCGCGGTGCGCATGTGTTGGTGTTGGTCTGTACGCTCCGTATCAATCATCTCTTCGTCTTCCTTGGTCAATATGCCAAGAAAGGCGGCTTGTTTGGTGAGATTAGCGATATTGGTGAGCGCTTTGCTGCACGCGTCGTCATCTAGGTACGACAGCACATCGTTGCAAACTAGTAGGTCGTATGCCGGCGCTTGGTAGTCGACTACCGAGCCTTGGATAAATGCGTATTTCTTGCAGAGGTATTGGCTGTACTCAACCCCGTCGCAGTGGGCCTTGGGGAACTCCTTTTGCAGCGCCCGCAACACTCGACCAACGCCGCATCCAAGATCTAAAACTCGGCGTATAGGCATCTCGTGGTAGCGCATGCTAGCAGCGATATAGGCTGCCTGACGCTTTGCAGCGGCGGGCGTTACCGCCCTAGAGCTTGGGTTGTGGTAAAAACGTTGGTAGTAGCGGCGATCAAAAACAGTGCGCACGGTTGAAGTCTAACCTCTTGTGTAAGCCTAGATAGAGATCTGTTAGAGCCAAGAGAAACCGTCTTCTTCTTCGTCGCCCGCGCTGTCTTTGGATTTCTTCCTGCTTGTTTTGTCTTCGTCATCGTCGTCGTCGTCGTCAACTTCGAAGTCGAGGTCGGCGATTAGATTGACCAAGCTTTCTCGCATCTCTCGATATTCGCTATCGTTAATGGCGCCAGCGTCGTGCGCTTTTTTCAGATCGATCAGCTGATCGCCAAGAGAGACGTCCCCTAAAACGATGCGACGCTCTTCGTTGTCATTGAAGCAGGCGCTCAAGCCAAGGCTGAGGACAAGCAGTAGGGCAGTTTTCGTAAAACGCATGTGGTGTCTCGCTCTCAGAGTTGAAGCACCATTATACCCAGCGCTGCGCCTATTGTGAGCATAGGTTTGAGGGCTATTTTTTGTCTCTTAGCTTTAGGTCGCTGCGCTCGTACACATGCCGACCAGTTTTAGTTGGTCGCGCCTTTTTGAGCGCCCAAATCTGTCTGACCTCGGTCATACCTAAAGTTGGGTTGTCGTCTAAAAAGTCGCGCGTGTATTGATTGAATTGGTTGTGTGGTTTGATCTTTGTTTGGACGGCGCTGCCTTGCTGTTTTTGCCAGTAGGCTCCGGCTTCACCTAAGGTCTTGCCAACATTGGCCTTAATCCATTCCATGAAGGCGATGTTGAACTTAAATTTAGGATCAAGGTTTGCCTTAAAAAATCGCCTGACGTTTTGGGTATTTTTGTAGCTGTCGGTGATAACCGTGTTGTTGGTCAGCTTGCTGGAATGCCAGTCGAAGGTTGAGGTTGATTTGGTGCGGACATCCCCCGGCCACTTGGGTTCTCCGGTATCCAAGAAGTGGCAGAGCCTTTCTAAGAGGGTGAATTTTGCTCCGGTGCATTTTACCCCGACACGTTTTGCCTCTGCGGCCAGCTCGGTTTTCAACCAATACCAACGACGCAACTCTGCGCCGGTGGCAATGGTTGAGATGGTAGGGCGCGTTTCAGTGTTTTTAGCCATGATGTTTGCCGTTACCTGCTTTGCTTTGGTGCCTACCCAGGGCCATTAGTGGAGGCTTTGGCTTGTAGGTAGTCCTTTTGCGTTCTCGAGTAAATGAAGCAGTCAGCTGGGTCGCCTTCGCCAAAACCGCAGCTGCGCAATATGCCTTCGCGAACGAACCCTGAGTTCTCTGCCACCTTCCAAGAAGCGGTGTTCCAAACCTCGATTAGCAGTTGCTGCCGAAAAAATTTGGGTCGTATGGAAAACAGAAGGTTGGAGAATAACCCCAAGGCTTGGGTTGCGTAACTCTTACCTCGATCCGAAGCGCTATGCACAACGTAGCCGATCTCCAGGCCATGTATACAGGGAGCGGAGCGATAGAACTGCAAGGTGCCGATAAAACGTTGGGAGTCATTTTCGATCATGGCCACCGCGCCAGATTCTTCTAGCCACATGCCGGATACGTTGAATATCTCCGCAAGCCGGGCAGGGTCGGAATGTGGCTCTGTGATGGAGGCGGAGTATTCGAACTGGGAAATTGCCGGTAAGTCACTGGGCTGGAGCTTGCGGATCGATACAGTGACCCCGCTTGCGAGCATGTCTGTGGTCATAAATGTTCCCAGTTATGGCGGTGCTGGTTTGCTAGTTGATCGGTTTAGCAACAATAAGGGCTGATTTTGAGGTGTCAAACAGCACGCCAACCCAAATGTCGCGCCAGCCGTACTTTTTGCGCATGAGCGAGCGTACCTTGTCGTGATTGGAGCTGTCGCGCCCCATATGCAGTTGGTACAACCCATTAGTAGATTTGCCTTCAATATGCACCCGAGGCTGCTTTTCGATGTCCGGTACCCAGGGGTTTTCAGGGTGACGGGCTTCTAGAATCGGCTGCTCGTTGTTTTGGACGAACCAGATACGGGTGCGTCGGGTCTCGCTTGTGCTGTGGTTTAGCGTGGCTATGCTAAGCACCTCACTGAGATTGAACCAACATAGTCAATACCGGTGCTTCTTACGGTAAAGCTCTCGCCTTTCTTAAACCTAAGACGGACTATTGTCAGAAGTCGGCTATTGGCCTTGATCGAAGGTCAGTTTCATTATCAGATCGTCCTGACCAAGCGCCTCTCCAGTGTAGGCAAATCCTAAGCTCGAGTAGAAGCGACCAGCGGCGAGATTGTTTTTTAAGTGGCTCAGCGAAAGCGCTTGAGGGTTGCCGTTGTTGATAACGCGTTTGATCAGCAGGTTCATCGCTTGAACACCCACCCCTCTGCCTTGGGAGTGTTGGTCGATCATCATTCGCCACAAAAAATACTCGCCTTGTTCCGGAATTTCGGATGTCATCATGAAACCAACTGGATTGCCATACTCGCAGATTGCCCGCATCCAGACAGGATCGTTGTCGGCCGGAAACATGCCTTCGGCAATGGAGTGCGAATTGGATTGTGGGTAGTAGGCTTGTTGCGTCTCTGAAACACTTAGGGCAAGTACTGCGTAAATATTTTTGTG
Source organism: uncultured Pseudomonadales bacterium (assembly GCA_938036875.1). GTDB lineage: Bacteria > Pseudomonadota > Gammaproteobacteria > Pseudomonadales > Azotimanducaceae > CALHVX01. The sequence goes on along the minus strand of CALHVX010000083.1, from coordinate 22,826 downwards.
GGTGATTTCTTCAAGTGTGATCATAGCTAGGGGTGGTTAAGGTGTTGCGGTAACCGATCGGCGATCTCTTCCCAGAGGGGGCTGGACTGCGTCCAGACGTGCATCTGAGGTGGCGTAGGGTTGCCTTCGTCTATGGCGCCCAACGCGATGCCTACGTAGGCCGGAAGATCGGTTGGCTCAAACCACAACGGCGACCCGCAGCCCGTGCAGAAGCGGCGCAGGCTACCAGAGCCTGTATCAAAGCCACCAATGTTTTCGCCAGTTGCATTATGAGTGAATTCAGATGCTTGGGCTAAGCCCCAGGCTGCCTGAGCGGTGCCGGAAAATTTGCGGCAATTCACGCAATGGCAGTAGCGTGACAGCACCACATCGCCCGTGATCTCGAACTTGATTTGCCCGCACAAGCAGCTGCCTTTAATCATCTATTGGACCCCCTTTAGGATGTCCTTTGTATCATTCTTTAGGCAAAAATAGAGCTGCTAAGATGCAACGCAAGACCGTTTGTTTGCCGCCGGTGAGGGTGCATAGCCATGGTGAAGATAATTGAGGTTCAACGTGGCGATCTTTTTGAGATTGCCGCTTTCGCTCGGGAGACGTATTCAGCGGCCTTTGGTGCAGAGCTTGGTGCCAGCGCGCTCCAAAAACACCTGAATTCCCAAATGTCCGATGAACACTTTGCGCAAATGGTGGAGGTTGATAAGTTCTATCTTGCTCGCCGTGGCGATGGGCTTGTCGGGTTTGCCCAAATGGGTTTGGTTGACCCCACCTACGCGGATTATTTAGACGAATTTGATGCCACTGGCGCTGAGCTGCGGCGCCTTTATGTTCGGCGTGATTTGCAATCAAGAGGGATTGGCTCTGACCTCATTCGGCAAGTGTTGTGCGATCCGTTAGCGCTGGCGGCCAGTGTTATCTACCTAACTACCTGGGAAACCAATCTAGGGGCCCAAAAGCTCTATGCCAAGCACAACTTCATCAAGTTAGGGCAGGTTGCCGAATACAACGAGGGTGGTGCGCTAACGGGATACGAGCATATTATGGCGCGCCCGCGGGCGTCTTGATGGAACGCCACTTTAGTCTCCATAGCGGATACGCATCGCGATTCCAGAGCCTGGCGAGGTGTACAACAGGACACCGCTGCCGACGCGTAAATACCATGAGCCTTCCGTATTTAGGCCGACAATTGTGCTTTGGTAGAGGCTTGGCGAAACTTCTTGCAAGCAGCGAAGTATTTCAGGGAAGTAGGTATCTGAGCTGGTTTGTTCAACGTAAGGCGTTTGGTTCCAGTTGGGTCCCCAAGGCTCAGCCGGTCTATCCCCCCTTATCACAATGGCATAGGTGCAGCCAAAGGTGGCGTTGTGCCATTTTTTGGAGGCCACAACGCTGTCAATTTTGAGCTTATCGGCAAAGTAATCTTCGGCGTAATTGCGGTTGCTGTATTCCACATAGGCGAAAAAAACAACAACCATAGCTAGGAGCGCTACAGCGCAATAGATCAGCCAATTGATTAGATTGTGCACGGGCAATAGTCAACCAAGTTCTATATAACGCATCGAATTGATCACGCCAAATAGAACTTAGCATTGTGTAGTGGTTACAACCAGCGTCTAACCTTCTGTTGATAGCGGGTGAACTCATCGCCAAAGGTTGCCAGCATCTGAACTTCTTCCCCTGCGATGAAGCGATACCGAATGACAAGAGTAAAGGCGATAACGATTAGCCATGACCATAGTTGGTTGGTCATCAGGGCTGTCCCTATTAATCCCAGCACCATCCCCGTGTACATTGGGTTTCTAGAAACGCCAAATACCCCGGTGGTGACCAAGGTTGAGGCCGGGGTGAACGGGATGATATTGGTTCCAACCTTGGCAAACTGTTTGGAGCCTCTAAAAGCAAACCCTAAGCCCGCGGCTAGCGCCATGAAACCTAGGGCGAACCCGTAGGTTAGTTGGTTAGTTGCCAGCACCGGATAGAGTGGTAGCAACCATCGCAGGCCAAGCATGCCCAAGACACTGCCAATCCAATAATGTGGCGGTAGTATGGATGGAGGGCTCAGCCCCTCCACCGCGTTGTCGCTTGTGTTGTCCATAGGGTTACTCGCCGTGATGGCGCTGCATCAAAGTTTGAATGCGCGCTTGTTGTTCAGGAGACAGTTGCGTAGAAAAACTTGCGTAAGCCGGTCGCAGTTGGGCTACTGAATCGGCGCTGATTCTGAGAACTTGCTCCATAGCGGCCATTTTTTGATCGATATCTTGGGTTCCAGCAGCGAGCTCAGCACAGGTGTTTGCGGTGCTTTGCCGCCAGTCGTCTAGCACCGAAATTACCGGTGACAGCGCTTCTTCTTGGCTTACATCCAGATTTAAGCCGGCGCTGATAGCCGCTTCGACAATACGGGTGTGTGCCGGGCCCATGGATTGGCAGTGCTCCAAAGCCCGTTGGTGGCGGTCTGTACCTGTTTGATGGTTGCCCGAATGGCCACCCCAGTGACCGCGCAGGCCACCGTGAGCGTCAGCGGTAAAAGGCCAAAGGGACGCCGCGGCAACAACAACAAAAACCAAGGCGGTGAGGGTGGTGAGTACGGTGGTTAGAACTATTTTGCTTACAGACATGTTGTCTTCCTAGCTGAATAAGGGAAGTTCAGGCTATGCCGGTTGGCGGCGACTTGGGTCTCTTAACCATAACGCTTTGTAACAACGCATTGCACAAAGCGATATTGCAACCGCTTGTTACACAGACGGACTTGAACCGCCTTAATATCGAGCAAAACCGAATAATTGCCAGGTTATTTCGCTCTATACTGGAATCATGAAGCTCAAACGCGACTCTTCACCCAAATCGATCGATCCGCTACGTGCGGGGGATGCTCGTGTGTTGGTGGTGGATGACGATGAAGATATCCGCGAGCTGGTGGCGAGTTATTTGGGGCGTCATGGGCTGTTGGTCTCAACCGCTTGTGATGCCAGCCAAATGCGTCGTGAATTGGCCGCGCACAATGTTGCCTTGGTATTGCTTGATATTATGTTACCTGGCGAAGACGGCTTAACCCTTTGCCGCGAGCTACGAGAGACCACTAACCCCGGCATTATTATGCTCACCGCGCTCGGCGAAGAAAGCGATCGGGTGTTAGGACTTGAGCTTGGTGCTGACGACTATCTCACCAAACCTTTCAGTCCTCGCGAGTTGCTAGCGCGAATTCGCGCAGTGCTCCGCCGCGCTCAGGAACCTTTGCCGGTACATCAGATGCAAGGTGCAGAGGGTTACGAGTTTTGTGGCTGGCAGTTGCGCTTAGATCAGCGTGAGCTGTATACCGTTGAGCAGGCACTGGTTACCTTAACTGGGGGCGAGTTTGACTTGCTGGTTGCCTTTGTCAGGAACCCCGGCCGGGTGCTAGACCGGGACCAACTGTTAGAGCTAACCAAAGGTCGGAAGGCTCAAGCCTTTGATCGCAGCATCGATGTGCAGCTGTCTCGGTTGCGGCGTAAGTTGGGGGAGCAAGATTGGATCAAGACGGTACGTGGCGGCGGTTATCTCTTTGCCCCTGAGGTAACCACTATCGAACGGGCGGCTGAATGATGGGTGGGCTTTACTCCAGGCTCGCCTGGGCTTTTGCGATAGGGTTAGTGTTGTTTCATGTGGTTAGCGGCGGTTTTCATGCGCATGACGCGTTGGTACAACAAGCGGCCAATTTTGCTAAAGCGCAGATTGATCGTGTGCGCTTGATCGATGAACTCACCGCAGCAGACAGCGCATTGTTGGCGCGTTTATCGACAGATGACTTTGTGCTTGCCGGTGCTAGCACGGCCCCTGTGCAACCGCAGCGGCATTGGATGCATAAAGAGGAAGTGCATCAGTTGGTTGAACCCCATCTGCGTAAGTTAGGTCTCACCGAAACCCAGGCCCGTTTTTGGTTTCGATTTGATCGCAGCGGGCCGCGCTTGGTGTTGGCGATTCAACGCGACTTAACCCAAATTTCCCAGCAAAGTGCTGCTACACCCCAATGGTTGGTGGCAGATGTGCGTGCTGAAACGGCCAGCTGGCGGCCACACTTGGTTGGTCTGTTGCGAACAACGATCTTTGGGTTGGTGATTCTGGCTGGTGTGCTGTGGGCCACCAGAAGGGCAACCCGTATCTTGCCTTTGTTGGCCACGGCAGCGGAAAAAATTGGCAACTTTGGTGCGACCGAACCGTTACCGATCACTGGCCCCAAAGAGGTACGACGCGTTAGCAACGCGTTCAACCTGATGCAAGAACGGCTCCGAGCGCATGAGCGCGAGCGCGGCGCCATGCTTGGTGCGTTTTCACACGACATCCGTACGCTGGTCACGCGCTTAACCCTACGCCTGGAAACTCTGGTGCCAGATGCAGATCGTGGCAAGCTCGAAGCGGACCTGACCAGCATCACGCACATCGTGGACGAAGCCCTGGCCTACTCACGAGATGAGGTGAGCGATGAGCCCCGGATCAAGTTTGAATTGGTTTCTTTGCTGCAAACCTTAATTGACGATATGCCAAATGCTGAGATCCGCCCGCAGAGCTTGGCAGCCACGGCAACGGTGACCCTGATTGGGCAACCCCAGGGACTGCGCCGGGCTTTGTTGAACTTGTTAAACAATGCGGTTCTGTATGGGGAGCGTGCTCGGGTGAGTTGGACCGTCACATCAGGCCAAGTGATTCTCGATATTGCGGATGATGGGCCCGGCATCCCGGTGCCGGATCAAGAGCGCGTGCTAGAGCCTTATGTGCGTCTCGAAGAATCCCGTAATCGAGCAACCGGCGGCAGCGGCCTAGGATTAGCCATTGTGCATAATGTGGTACGCCGCCATCAAGGTCGCTTGAGCTTCGAGCGCGATGATGCTGGCTTTCATGTGCGCATGGCATTACCGTTGGACCTTTAACGACAGCGGTAAGGGTAATTCGATGTACTTAGCAATGAACCGGTTTCAGATTGCACGTGGCTTTGAAGCTGGATTTGAAAAAATTTGGCGCGAGCGTGATTCGTATCTTTCTGAGGTACCAGGGTTTAAAACCTTCAGCCTGCTCAAGGGGCCAGAGCATGAGGACCATACTCTGTACGCATCACACTCGGTTTGGGAATCAGAAGCAGCTTTTGTTGCTTGGACTGAATCTGAGCATTTTCGTAAGGCCCATGCTCAGGCAAGTGCCCCGAAAGGCACCTACTTAGGCCATCCTAACCTAGAGACCTTTAGCGAAGTGAACCTGTAGCCACTGAGCTCCACTCGCTAAAGTGTTGTTGTTCCAAGTTTAAACACCCAATGCTATTTGCCAAAGACCTGGCGCAGCAGGGCAGTGCTGCGCGCCACAGGGTCTTTACGTATCGCCGCCTCTTGATCTTCTAGTTGCGAGAAGATTGCTGTATTGGCATAGCCCAAGACATGCTCATCTAAGTTGGCGTCGATATCGTCCACCAGCGGTAGGCGGTTGTAACGACCCACTAGATCGTTAAACACATTCACCGCACCCACCTCAGCCAAGCTTTTGTTGATCAGCGGGCGCATCTCTTCCTTTAATGGCGCTGCCATTTTACCTCGTAGGTAGGTGGTTGCAGCGTTGTCTTCACCGCGATAAATACCCATGACGTCCTGAAAGGTCAGTTGGCTGATTGCGCTCACAAACAAGCTGCGCGCTTTTGGGGTGGCGGCTTCTGCAGCGCGATTCATCTTTAGCTCTAACTCATCGAAGTAGCTACCTAAACCCACTGCGCTGGCGGCACTTTTGACCTTCTGCAAGGAGTCGGGCAGCGGTATGCGATATTCGCTGGAGCCAAAGAAGCCATCGTTGGCCCCCAAGTTGTCTACGACGCGACCGGTGCCCACGGTTAGTGCTTCTTTCAAACCCTTAGCAATAGTGTCGTTAGAGAGTGCACCACTGCCGTCTCCCGCACTGGTGCTTGCCAGGATGTCTTGCAGCGCGCCGCTTTCGCAGCTGGTCAGGCCGAAGAGAGCGATAGTGCCGCACAGTAAGGCGGTTAACCCTTTAGATTTCATTGTTGAGCTCCTGAGTTTGAGTTTAGATCAGCTACTGAAATAACAGCAGCTGAATGGTGGCAACAAGGTTAATCATGGCGTGCATGGCGATGGTTAGCAAAACAGAACCAGTGCGCCAACGAGTAAAACCAAGGACTAGACCCAAGGCAAAGATCGAGAACATGCCAAAGGGGTCGTATTGTTGATGAATGATTGCCCAAGCTGCTGCGGTGATCACCACGGCACCGGACCCGCCCAGCACAGAGCGCCGAAGACCTTGAAACAAGAAGCCGCGACACAGCAGTTCCTCGAAAATGGGTGCAGCGATAACCACCGCGATACAGAGCAGGATTTTGCTATTCGCGGTGCTGTAGGCAACCTGCATAAACTCAGCCACCAGGGGGCGGCCGGTAACAACGGTAATGAGGTCAAGCATGAGCAATACGGCGCCTAGCCACAAAACCCAGTACGTCGCTTGGTTACGCGAAAAGGTTAAAACGCCCAGATAACTCAGCGCATAACTTTGCAGCTGTCGACTGGTGACCGTCCATATCATGCTGCTGCAAACCAATGCGGTTGCTAGAGTTGCATAAGAAATGATGGTGCCGTCATAGGCGAGCGATTGGGCCAAGACACCAAGCTCTTCTGGGTCCAGCCCCGGATGGGTGCTGGTGAGGTAAAACGACATCACCATGGCTTGCACCAACATAAAGAGGAACATAAAGATCAGGCTCCAAACAACAGTGCTAAGCAAGCCAAATCCGGCGGGGGGTGGGGCTGAGTTGGTCATGCTTTAGGTGCGGTTCATTGGCTGATAGGCGTCAACTGTAGTGGGTTCCGTGAGCAAGGACAACGTTGAGCTGCCAGCGCTAGAAGGGCGACGTTGCATTGATTTTGTGGCATGGTTTGACCATTATTTTGCTCTAATCAACCCACTTATTGCGCTTCTCATCACGAAGACTCATCACTTAACCCCAGTGTTAAAACCTACTATTGATAAAAGGACCAGCCATGACAGTCGACATACAAGGTACCTGCGATTCCCGTTTTGCCGGTGTACGCGAGCAGTTTGCCAACAATTTTGCCGCTCACGGTGATGTTGGCGCGAGCGTGGCTGTCACGTTAAACGGTGAGTTTGTGGTTGATCTCTGGGGCGGGCATCGAGACGCCGCCGCAACTGAGGCTTGGGACAGTGACACCCTGGTTAACGTGTACTCCACAACCAAGACCATGGCGGCCATGTGTGCATTGCTGTTAGCGGATCGCGGCGATCTAGAGTTTGATGCTCCGGTGGCAAAATACTGGCCGGAGTTTGCAGCCAACGGTAAAGCGGCGGTGGAAGTGGGCCATTTCATGAGCCACAGTGCCGGTCTATCGGGTATGGATACCCCGGTCACGGGTGATGCACTTTACGATTGGGATTTTATGGTGACCGAGCTAGCCAAGCAGGCCCCCTGGTGGGAACCGGGCACGGCCAGCGGTTACCATGCGTTGACCCAAGGTCATCTGATTGGTGAGGTGGTGCGGCGCATTACCGGGCAAACCTTAGGTCAATTTTTTAAGCAAGAAATTGCGGAACCCGTAGGGGCAGATTTTCATATCGGCACACCGGAATCGGTGTTCCCTCGCATTGGTGAGTTGATACCACCTAAAGTAGCTGACCTTTCTGGTGGTGCGGCTGATGATTCCATTGCTAGTAGAACCTTCCGTAACCCAGGCGCCAATGCCAAGGCATCGCGTACGTCCCAATGGCGTAAGGCTGAAATTCCGGCGGCCAACGGTCATGGCAACGCGCGGTCTGTGGTGCGTGCGCAAACGGCTATGGCCAATGGTGGCGAAGCCTTTGGTAAGCGCCTTTTGTCTGAAGCGGGGACCAAGCGGGTGTTCGAAGAGCAGATCAAAGGGGTAGACCTGGTCCTTGGCGCGCCTTTGCGGTTTGGGCTGGGTTATGGTCTGACCCAAGAGGCTATGCCTATGGGTCCAAACCCGCACACCGCCTATTGGGGTGGTTGGGGTGGTTCCAGTATTGTCATTGACCAGGACGCGCGGCTTTGTGTGTCCTACGTGATGAACAAGATGGAAGCGGATCTAATGGGTGACCCCCGCAGTTTTAACTTGCTCAGAGCCGTGTATGAGGGCTTGGCGCAAAGCTAAGTACGCTTATGCTCCAGGCTGGAGATAAGGCCGCCAAGAATAATGGCACTACCGCCGACCCAGATAGTCGCCTCGGGGAGTTCATCCCAAAAATAGAAGGCGGCTAGAGCGGCCCAAAGTAAGGTGGTGTACTCAAACGGGGCAACGGTTGCGGCGTTGGTGTGTCGGTAGGCGCGTGCGGCAAAATAGTGCAGCAGACCGCCACCGCATCCGGCGAGCAACAGCAGCAACCAAGTATTCAAGCTAGGCGCGACCCATTGGGTTACGGCTAAAGCGCCGGTTACCACCAGGCTCACCGGCAAGATGTAAAACGCCAAGGACCCCGCAGATTCTGTGTTGGCTAATGCTCGGTTGCTTAGGCTCAGCAATGCCCAGCATAGGCTCGCTAAGAGCACCGATAGCGCTGCTGGGTTCCATTGCATCTGCGTTGCAGCTAAGACCACCATAACGCCACCAAAAGCGATGAGCACACCAAGCCATTGAGCAATACTCACCCGTTCCCCGAGTAGCGGCCGAGCCAACAAGACAATCAATACCGGAGACAGGTATAACAGCATCATGGCGGTCACAAGCTCCATCTTGGCGATACCGTAGAAAAACCCAATGCTCATCACCGTGGCGAGGATGCCGCGATAGAGTTGCCAACCCCAACGCTTGGTCGCCAAGGTTTCTAGGCCACCTTGGTAGTGGCACAGCAGCAGGGCAAGGGGAATCGCAAACAAAGTTCGAAGGAACACAATTTGCGCCGTACCCAGTTCGGCGGTTGCCCCTTTTACGGCAACGTCCACCACCGAACCCATGAATGCCGAAGCACACATAAAGGTAATACCCAGGCCAACAAGATTTTGGCGCGAGTTGATTTTGGAGGAACCAGTAGCCTCGGTCATGAACGGTTGCAACAGATGGATAGAGTTAGCTAGCTTAGCACTTCAAGCCTCAGTCTAAACCTCTCAGGCCCTTATGCTGGTGCCAGCAAGAGCGTAAGCTCTTTAACTATCCGATTACTTATAGCAGGAACACCCTATGTTGAACGCAGTTGTTACAGGCACCAGTACTGGCATTGGATTGGCCACTAGTCTTCATCTGGCTCGCAATGGCTATCGAGTCTTTGCTGGGATGCGCAACACAGCTAAGTCTGATGCATTAATGGAAGCCGCCGCAGCGGAATCGTTACCGGTAGAGGTCATTGAGTTGGACATCTGTAGCAATGCATCGGTTGATGCAGCCTTTGCACTGGTGCATAAGCAGGGGGCCGTTGATCTGTTGGTAAACAATGCGGGCATTGGCGGTGCGTCACCATTGGAGATCACGCCGGAAGACGAGCATAAGCAAATGTTTGAAACCAACTACTTTGGCGCCGTTCGCTGTGTGCAAGCAGTGCTGCCGAGCATGCGAGAGCGAGAAACCGGTGCGATAGTGAATATCACGTCAGCGGTTGGGTTGCAGGCAACGCCAAACCAGATTGCCTACTCCGCCTCCAAATGGGCGTTGGAATGTTTAGGTGAGGCATTGGCCCACGAGGTCTACCGCTTTGGTGTGCGGGTAGTGAATGTTGAACCGGGTGTCATCATGACCAACATCTTCGAGAACTCAGCAGAGCAAACACGTTACGACAAGACCTCGCCGTATCAGCCCATCATGCGACGCAACGGCAAGATATTTTCTGCTGGCTTTAAACGCGCGGTGCCCGCTCAGCTAGTGGCTGAGACCATTCTTGAATCGGTGACCACCGAAGACTACAAACTTCGCTGGCCGGTGGGTCCTGATGCTGAGGGTTTCATGGCAGCGCGCCACAAAGTCCCCTCAGAAGCCTGGATTGAGATGGGTGGTGATCTCAGCGATTCCGAGTACAACGAGCGCTTCGCCGAGTATTTTGGTGTAGAAATTTAACAGTGAGCTCTAGGTCTGTTACCAGTCTTGGGTTGCAGGCCAAACCACACTAACCCAAACCAGAGGCTGCCAACGGCACAGTGGACCCCAATAGTGCCGATATCCAGATCAAAGTTTGTTCCATCTGTCGGCTTGTGCACAAGAGCCCGCTAGGACTGGGTCGGGGCGATCAGCTCGCTCGTCAGAATCAAGGCTTGGTTGTGCGAGATGTCACAGTTTGATGGGCTAGGTAGAGGGTTGGTCGTCAAATTTTGGTCGCCCAGCTCGTCCAGCGGTGACTAATCTAACGGCTCAACAATCGCATCGTTTGAAGATTGCTCTCCTATACTGAAGGTGGCACCTGTTAAGAGGAGTCATCGAATGTCGACTGGGAACCTAACCACATGACCGGAGCAAGACAAAATCTAGCCGGGCTGGTAGAGATGCCCGCCATGGCGTTGCGCCCGGGTATGTACATTGCTGAGTTAGATCGCCCTTGGCTCGAAACGCCGTTTGCCCTGCAAGGCTTTATGGTCCAAGACGATGACGACGTGGAGTATGTCGCCAAGCATTGCAATCTGGTCTTTGTTGATCCTAAGCGTAACTCCTCAGGTCAAGTGTTGCCCAAGGGGTTACGGGCGCAAAAGGATCCGGTCTCCATCAAAAATGAGCTTCGACAAGCCAAGGTTGACTTCCAAACCGCTACCCACGCCATTGAATCGGTGTTCACGCAACTGCAAAACGGCGCTGGCCTTAATGTAGAGGCGCTGCAAAACGCAGTAAATCCGTTGATCGATTCGGTATTTCGAAATCGTGATGCAATGGCTGCGCTAATCCGTATGAAAGACAAAGGTGACTACCTTTTCAATCACGCGGTGTCCAACGCGGTTTGGTGCGCCGTTTTAGGGCGACATTTGGGTTTGGATAAAAGCGAACTGCAACAGCTGGCGTTGGGTGCGTCTATGATGGATGTGGGTATGACCCGAATTCCGGACGAGATATTGAGCAAGCCAGGAGCCTTGGATTCGCATGAGCGTAAGCTGGTTGAAAACCATGTGCGACAAGGTCTGAGAATCATACAGCAGGCTGGTGGCGCGAGCATGCCAGTGATGAACATGATCGCTTGTCATCACGAGCGTTTTGACGGTTCCGGTTATCCCCAAGGTTTGAAGGGTAAAAAGATACCGAAGATTGCGCGCATCGCAGCGCTGGTCGATTGCTACGATGCCATGATTACACCTCGAGCTCACGCACCTGCCCGCAGTTCGTTTGCCGCGATACAAGAGTTGATGGAGTTGAAGGACATACATCATCAAGGCCCGTTGGTAGAACAGTTTGTCCAGACGATCGGTATGTTTCCAACCGGGTCGCTGATCGAATTGAACACTGGGGAAGTAGGCATTGTTATCGCACAAAACCCTCAGCGTCGATTGCGACCCAAACTGGTGGTTGTGTTGGACCCAAACAAAAAGCGCTTGCCAAAGATGCAGCATAGAGATTTGGATGACCCAGCAATATGTGGGCGTGGGGTGCCCACCCAGTGGATCACCCAAGAGCTGCAAGCCGGCAAGTATGGTCTAAAAGCCGATGAATACTTTCTGTAGGGGGGCGGATTGTGGCTGATGCAATGGTGAAACATGCTCATGCGTTGATCGAGCTAGTCAATTTCGATTTGTTGGTCGATGCTCATGGTGAGCAGAGTGTCGGCTTGATCATTGAAGAGTTTGTTAGTGGATTGAAGTCGATTAAACGTGCTGGGGATGGATTGTTAGAAGTTAGCCCAACTCAGTTTTGTTTGGTTTTACGTGGTGTGCACCAACGGCAACATATAAATCTAGCGATGGCCAAGCTCTATCGCGCCTTAGCGGCACCGGTGGATGTGTTCGGGGAGTCAGCGCAGTTAGTGGTGCGCTGCGGAATTGCCCTGCCAGGCTCCAAGCTTGCTAAGAGCAAGCAAATGCTGTCCTGTGCGCAGTCAGCCCTGCGCCATGCCAAACGTCAGGAGTTGCCTCACGTTATCTTTAGTGGCACCGAAGCGGCGGCGGCGCGAGAAGACCCAAACTTTTTGGCCCGGATTCGAGAAGCCCTGGATATGGGCGAATTTGTCCCTTATTTTCAACCTAAGGTGACCGCCGCCTATGGCACCTTGGTTGGCGCTGAAGCTTTGGTCAGATGGCACGACACTAAGCTTAAAAAGGTGGTGCCGCCGGGTGTGTTTATCGAGCAGGTAGAGGAGTCCGGCTTGATATTTCCCCTGACCTTACATCTGTTGAAGAGTGCCATTGCACGCTGTGCCAATTGGCCTGAGCCGCTACACGTGGCTGTGAACATTCCACCCAAACTGTTGACCGAAGAGTTCTTGGTTACCGCCATCGGAGATGCTCTAACGGTGGCTGATTTAGATCCCGCGCGTTTGATTGTGGAAGTGACCGAGCGAGGGAAAATGCCGAAATTGGCCATCCAAGTGCTAGGAAAGCTCAGTGCGCTAGGTGTCAAGATTGCTATCGATGATTTTGGAACCGGTGAATCATCGTTGATTCAATTCCGCAGTATGCCGGCCAATATCGTTAAGCTAGATCAAGTTTTTGTGCGAGGTGCGGCAAAATCGACTAAGGATCGGGCGATTGTGGCTGCAGTTGTTGAGCTAGCAAAGCGCTGTCAGATGCAAGTGGTGGCCGAGGGGGTTGAGGATCAAGCCTGCGCCGATCTAATGAAGACGCTAGGCTGCGACTGGCTGCAGGGTTACTGGTTTGGTAAGCCAGTACCCAACGATGAGTTTGTGAAGGCGTACATAGGCGAGCCACCAAAAGCTCAGGTGGTTGACCACATGGCGGCGCTCTTGGGGTCTGACTAGTAGGTTTTCTCAAGCCCACAAAGTTCGCTAGCCGAGTACCTCTTGCTTGCTGTAACCAATAAAAGTTTTCCAGATAGCATCCATTTTTGGCTCCCATTTATCCAAAATGGGGGAGCGGGCAGCGTGCAGGTCTAACCCGCGAGCGTGTCTTAGATACTGATACACAAAAGCAGAAACTCGGGCGTTTACAACACAGTGAACCCAAATCTTCTTGCCGCGCCATGCCTCAAGGGTTGCGCAAAACAGCTGTAACTCTTGCAGAGTGGGTGCGTCAAACTTCACCGGCAGATGCCAGTAGCTCATGCCAAGCTCGGTGACGATGCTGCCTTCGTTGCTAATGGCATTGTCAGAAGTGGGCAGTGCGAGATTGATTACCAGCTGGTAGCCGGCTGCGCTGATATCGGCGAATTGTTCTTGGGTGGGCTGGCCAGACGTACCAATGTCGTCGGTAATGGGTACATAGTTGGTGATTGCTTTGAGAGCCGTCATGATCAGACCTATACCTGGGGTAAGTATTGCTAGTCTAACCTTTGCTTAGCGCCCAGCGAGATGAAAATTTCTCGCTGGGCGCTGAACGTACTGCATGACCTCAGTACAAGTAAGGCTGACTACCAGCTGTCGACATGCATTACCGTTTCTAGCGGTGGACGATAAGCGGGTTTGAAGTCTGTTCCTTTGGTGTACGCGATGGGTATCAGCGCAACCTGCATAAAATCGGGGTAAGGGATGCCTAACAGTCCAGCAATTTCTTCTTCGTGTGCTAAGTGCAGGGTGGTCCAGGCGGTGCCGATACCGCGAGCGCGTGCTGCTAGCATAAAGCTCCAAGCCGCAGGAATGATGGAGCCGAAGATAGACGCTTGACCCATAAGACCTACCGAGAGGTCTTTGTCGGTACGACCAGCAACGCAAGGAATGAGCATCGCGGGTGCTTTTGCCATGTTTGCCGCCAGGTATTCTGCTGATGAGGTTGAGCGTTCTTGGCTAGAAACCAAGGTGTCATCGCCACTTTCTTTGTGCAGGTGGTGAATCGCAACCGGCATCTCACGGTACATATCAAAGACCTGGCTGTAGAGTTCACCAATGCGTGCTTTTTTGGCGGGGTCGGTCACAAACATGAACTGCCAACCTTGAGCGTTAGAGCCAGTGGGTGCTTGTACGGCGCTGGTAAGACACTCTTTCAAAACGTCCATTTCAACGGGGCGGTCGAAGTCCAAGCGTTTACGCACAGCGCGTGTGGTGCTCAGCAGCTCGTTGTTGCTTAGTGAAAGTTGTGGGTGGCTCATTATTCTTCCTCGTTTTTTAGTGAAGCTCTGGCTTTTGCAAAGCGTTTTATCTCGTCGGGATCTGGTGCAGGAAAATCCAGCTTTAGCCCTTCCAGCGATTCAGCAAGCACATCGGCAACTATGGCGCGCATAGTCCACTTGTGGTCTGCGGGAATGATGTACCAAGGTGCACGCTCGGTATGTGTATTGGCAATAACCTCTTGGAACGCATGTTGATAGTCATCCCAATAGGCGCGTTCCTTCAAATCGCTTGAGCTAAACTTCCAGTGCTTTTCTGGCTCGCGTAGTCGTTTCAAGAAACGATTACGTTGCTCATCTTTGGATACGTTAAGGAAAAATTTGATTACCTCAGTACCGTTGTCCGTAAGGTGTTCTTCCATCGCAACAAAATCGCGGAAGCGTCGCTGCCAAAAATGATCGTTGATCTCTTTGTGAGGTAGCTGACGATCTTCAATAATCTCGGGATGTACTCTAACCACCAAGGCTTCTTCGTAGTGGGAGCGGTTGTAGATGCCAATACGTCCGCGCTCTGGCAAGCGCTGCCAGTAGCGCCACAGGTAGTTGTGATCCAACTCTACGGTGGTGGGTTGTTTGAAGTTGAATGCTTGAAAGCCTTGTGGATTCACGCCGCTAAAGACGTTCTTGATGGTGCTGTCTTTGCCAGCGGCATCCATACCCTGAAAAACCACCAGCAGCGAGAAGCGGTTATCCGCATACAATCGCTCCTGTTGCTCTGAAAGGCGCTTAACGTAGCCTTTCACCGCTTTCTTTGGGTTGTCGAAATGGCTCGCGCGGGTAGGGTAGCTGTCGATGCGCTGGCCAAGCTTGAATCGGTACTGGGAACTATCGAACTGGGGTGTCACGGATCGCTCGTAGGCTGTTGGTGGAGGTACAGCTTAGCGCAAGTTGGCCAAATGGTCGGCAATTGTGTGCTGCCAGTACTCTGGATTCTCGATTTGGGGGCTATGGGCGGCCTCGGGTACCTGTTGCAGGCTGGCGTTGGGCAGGCTGGAGGCCAGGTGCTCGCTGGGTTTGAGGAATAGGGTGTCTTGAGCCCCCACAATCACGGTGGTGGGGCATTGGATGCTTGCCAGACCGCTTGCGGGCAGCTCATGGTTGGCCATTTCTCGGCCAAGCTGGATAAAGGCTTCGGGGTCCATCTGCTCAAGCTTGATTTGAATTCGTCGCCAGTGGGCTGCTTCACCCAGAAATTGGATACTGCGCTGGACCGCCGGGGTTGGTTGTGCGCTGCGCATCATGGGCACCAGCGCCTCGCACCCGCCTTGCCGAACGGCCGTGGCGAGCTGGGTAGCGATGGCTTCGCTCATGAGCTTGATTGGTTGGGCGGAGGTATCCATCAAGATTAGGGAGCGCACGCGCTCTGGATGGTTGACTGCGGTGTTCATTGCTACCACGCCACCCATGGAATGGCCCAACAGGTCACACTGATCTATGTCTAGAGCATCCATCAAACCAATAAGGTCAGTCGCCAAATGGGTCAATTGGTAGATTTGTTGATGGCTGCTTTGGCCATGCCCACGCTGGTCAAAGGCCAGTACCCGACGCTTTTTTGCAAGCGCCGATAGGTGATCCTGAAAATCGACGCTAGCACCCGTGTACCCGTGCACCAGCACCAATGGCGGTTCGGTGCTGGCTTGTTGCGAGGTTACTTCAAGATAGTTGGTGCGCAGGCTGTGCGCATCTATCCCCCTGTTCGCAATCGAATGTTGCAGCAGTGGCGCCAACTCAGAACTCTAAGATAGCGCGACCACTAATCTTGCCTTGCTCTAGGTCTTGAGTTGCTTCATTGATTTGATCAATGCTGTAGCGTGCTGTCACCATATCGTTGAGCCGCAAATCGCCGCTGGCCTCCCAGTTTAGAAAGGTTGGAAAGTCTCGGTCCGGTGAGCAAGAACCGCCAATGGAGCCAACAAAATGTTTTTCGTTGATTAACATATCGATGGCGTTCAGCTCCACGTTTGTGGTTGGAACACCAACAAGCACCGCGGTACCGCCGTCATTGGCGCCAAAGTGAGCGCTGCGAACGGCGGGCACAATTTGCTCCATGGTGGTTTTGATACCAATACAGTCGAAAGCAAAATCAGCACCAGTAACCGGCGCGCCAAATATGCTGTTGCCAACACCTTGGGTTAACGCGTGAATAGCCGCAACCGGGTCTTCGTTTTTTGCGTTGATCACGTGTGTTGCGCCAAAGCTCTTTGCAAAAGCGAGTTTGGCATCGTCTAGGTCAATGGCGATGATGGGGTTAGCGCCAGCCATCTTGGCACCAACAACGGCCGAAATGCCGACGCCACCAACGCCAAAGATTGCAACGGATTGACCAGGCTGGACTTTTGCGGTGTTGATAACGGCACCTGCACCCGTCATCACGGCGCAACCAATGATGGAGGTTACATCGGTAGCTATGTTGCTATCCACTTTCACCACGTATTGCTCGTCTACTAGGGTGTGATCGGCCCAGGTAAACACATTTTCTGATTCAGCGATGCCGTCGCTCACCTGAAGCGTTGCCCGTACTGGGTTGGTCTTGCTGTCTATTGCGTTCCGAGGAACCCAGGTGACTAGGACCATGTCACCTTCGTTGACGTGGCTAACGTCGCTACCGGCTTTAAGAACAACACCGGTTGCCTCATGACCTAAGATCACGGGGCTCTGCCGGGGACGGTGCATCTGATGAAGTTGGCTATGGCATACGCCAGAGGAAAACTGTTTGACGATTACTTGGGTTGGCCCTGGATCTGGGAGTTCGAGCTCCTCGATGCGTAGCGTGCTGGTTTCTTGTGGCAGTACCACTACCCGTGCTGATGTGCCCATAACGTCGCTCCCCGAGTTTACCCTCTTAGGCTAGAGGGATAGTGTGATGGTTATTTTGAGAGCTAGTTTGACAGTAGTGCACGCGTGAGCGCAATGCGTGGCGAATCGTCCAAATTTGATGTGAACCGGGTCACACAGCCGTTCTTGGCTTGTCAGGCAAAAACGCGAAATCGGTTACACTAGGTGCATGGAAGAACGTTACCGATTGGTCTTTCGCGGCGAAGTTTTGGAAGGGCAGCACAGCGCTGTTGTTAAGAAGAAGCTCGCACAAGTGTTAGGCATAAAAGATGAAGCGAAGCTCGAGCAACTGTTTGCGGGTAAAGCCGTGGTTATTCGTAAAGATGCGGATACCAAAACGGCTGCCAAGTTTCAGGTCGCCTTCAAGAAATCGGGTGCACGTCTTCGGGTGCTGCCGGTTGTTCTTAGCATGGAAGAGCTGGAGGCAAAAGAAGCCGCTGAGCTCGCCCACGCAGCGCAAGCCAAAGCAGAACGTGAGCGTGCCGATGCGTTGGCCGCACAACCAGATCAAGTCGGTTTTGATGACACTTCTGCCTGGGCACTGATGCCGGCGGGCAGCCCGGTGTTGGCAGAAGAAGAGCGTGAAGAGATTGAGCCGGTTGAAGTGCCAACCGATCATATTAGCTTAGACAAACCGGTAGCATTTGCGGTGCAAGAAAGCGCCGACGAAGTTGAACCGGTTGTCATAAACGCACCCGACTTTGATGTGGCTGCGGTTGGCGCGGTCATGGCCCCTGCCACTTCGGAAGAACCCGAAGTTCCTGACCTGCTGTTAGACGTGGAGTTTTCGGTTGCTGAAGCTGGAGCTGAGCTAGTTAAACCAGCTCCCCCGGTTGAAGTTCCTCAGGCTTTGCTGGAATCGGAGTTTGACCTTGCTGAACCTGGAGCTGCGATGGGCTCAGGTACCGAAGAGCAAGTGACACCGCCAGCACCGGATGTTTCTCACCTGACCATGGTCGAAGAAGAAACAACGGACGAAGAGCCAGCCAGCAAGCTCGCCTCTTTTAGCTAGATTCTTATAGCTGGGCTTCAACACTTAGGTTGTTAGCCTAGACTTACCTCTAACGCTTCGTAACCTGCTGCGCGCATAGCGTTTGCCACCGCTTGGTGGTTGTCAGGACACAGCGCCAGCATCGACCCGCCGCCACCTCCGCCCGTTAACTTAGCACCCAGCGCGCCATGCTCACGAGATATATGGATCAACTCTTCAAGCTCCGGGGTAGAAAGCTGCAATGCGTTTAGATAACCCTGGCACAAGTTCATCAGCTCACCCAGCTCTTGCCATTGTGCGTTGCGTAAGGCATCAACGCCGGCGTGGGTGAGCGCCGCCATCTGGTCGAAGATTCCTTCGTAGCGCTGCTGATGGGCCAGCCAGCTATTCCTTACTTTGGCCACTGTGTTGGCGGTAAGGCTTTCTTTGCCGGTTAAGCCAACGACCAGTTGAATGGGTTCACCCACGGACACTTCGTTGAATTTTGGGGTGCCGTTATTTTCGTACACCAGCGCGGTGCCGTAAGTGGCAACCGTGTTATCGATGCCGGATGGTGTGCCATGGGCTTCTTTTTCACACTCGAATGCCAGTTCGTTCACCTGTGCATCGGTTAGACCCAATTTGTAGCTAGTGTCTAACGCGCGAATCACGGCAACAGCTAAGGCCGATGACCCACCCAAACCCATGGCTCTAGGTACGTGCGGAAAAACTTCGATGGTCATCGAGCGTTCGTGCAGCTCAAGCTGGGTGAGCAGCTTAACCAAGATGCCACTTAGGCCATGCAAGTTATCTAGCTTTAAACGCTGCTCTAAGCCCCAGCGTGGTATCACCAGGTTAATGCCATCGCTTTTGTTTGAGTGCTGTTGTATCGCGGATTCCACGGCCAAAGGAATGGGTAACGCAATAGCCGGACGCCCGTAAACAACCGCATGCTCGCCCAGCAAGATCACTTTGCCGCTGGCACTGCTGCGTTCGCTAACACCTGGGTCGGTGGCGCGGCGCGAGATGTTTTTGACGATCTCTTGGGCTTTCCAAACTTTGATGTCGCCGGATTCAACCAGCGCGTCAACCACCGCTTCAAACATATCTTCCGGAACACCGGCGGTGCTGGCGACACTGCGAGCGTGCAACGTCATGTGGTTTTGCTGGATGCCGTCGGTGGAAAGGGCGCGTAGTGCTGCAAAGTTTTGCGCTAAGCCAACAACGCCCATAACCCCAGCCAGCTCGGTAGCGTTGGGCATGCCGAGCAGGCGGTGGTTGATGCGCACGCTGGGATTGGTTTCTAGCGAACCGCCAACCGTGCCAACCTTCATTGGAATTTCGATCTCACCGACTAGATCGCCGCCTTCATTTTTGTACCAGCGGGTAAGACCTCGATATCGTCCATCACGCGCGGCGTAGGCGTGTGCTGCCGCTTCGATAGCACGCCAGTCATTGCCGGTTGCCAGGGCTACCGCATCAACGCCGTTCATAATGCCTTTGTTGTGTGTAGCCGCGCGGTAAGGGTCTACCAGCGCTAGGTCGTTGGCTAGCACAATGCCATCGCGGACCTGCTCGCCGGTGTAACCCTTGCCTGCCAGGTTGGCTACCGGGATAGTGACCTTGCCTCGCGCTAAGGCGCGATCGGTTAGATTCGATAAAATGCGGAGAAAAACTTTGCCGCCGGTAATGGTTTCTACTTTGGAGGCAACGCCTTCGCACATGGTATTAACTAGGTTTGCGCCCATGGCATCGCGTGTATCAACCAGCAGGTGCAGAACAACCATGGTACGGCCGTCTTCTGGAGCTTGGTAAGAGTGCACCTCAATGTCTTGCGCGCCACCGCCTCGGGCAACCATCTTGGGGTGCAGGCTGTTGGCCAGGGCCAAAATTTCGTCCCGCTCTTCCATTAAGCGTGCTTTAGCCGCCTCGACGTCGTCGATGTTTACCACCTGGACTTGGCCGATCAAGATGGGGTCTGTTGTGGTGGCTTGATAGCCGCCACCCAAGCGCGCCATGCGGGCAGCGCCTGACAGGCCGGCCACAATACTGGGCTCTTCGACAACAAGTGGGACCACGTAGTCGCGACCGTTGATCAAAAAATTCAGAGCGATCCCCATGGGTAGGCCAAATACGCCGACCACGTTTTCGATCATCTTGTCAGCAACGGGTAATCTGAGTTGGTGGTCGCCGGTGCTTAAGGAGCGGATATCTTCTTCGGACAGCAAGCCTTTGCTCCGCAGCGCGGTTATGCGCTCGGTGATGCTCATCTTGAAGAAGTTAGGGATTCGGCTGGTGATTTCCGGCTTGGGTTGTAACGCCATGTTGTGCCATCTCTAAACGTATTTGCGCAATGTTGTCCGCTGCTGCTCGGCCAGCGAACCTTTGTAGTTGGGCTGGGTCCTCAGCAAAAGCAACACCAAGATCGCCGCCGCCGGCCCCACAGGGCTTATAGACTACGCCAACCCGGCCAGCTAATTTGTGCAAATCCTCATGACCTTTTGCATAAATGCCAACCTGGCTTGCGGCGTCGAATCGACGCAGCGCCGCAACGTACTGCCCTAACCTGGTTAAGTCTAGTCGCTCGCTGCAGGCGTTGCTGGCGGCAACCAAATCATCCAACGTATGGGTGGCGCTGCCAGCTCGCCAATCATCAAAACGCTTGAGATGGTGGGTTGTGCTGGCGGGGCTGCCCGTCCAAAAAGCCCGCCAGTATAGGCCTTGGGGCCAATGTATAGTCTGGGTTAGGGGGTGGTGGTCTGTGTCCGTTAGTTGGTAGGCCTGCAGGCCACCCAGGCTGCTGGCGGCCACGTCAATGCCGCTGCCGGCCCCTTGCTGTGCCGCACGGTGTGCGGTTAGCGCCATAGGGAATGTGTGCAAATTAGTTGTCAGGGACGGTGTTGGTGCGCTCAACTCGGCGCAGAGATGGGTTAACGCCGTGCACACCGCAGCACTTGATCCTAGACCGAGCTTAACCTGGCCTTGATAAAAGGCGCTGGAATCAATATGTAGCCTTGCACCGTTTTTGGGCAGCCACTGGTTGGCTTGTGCGGCGTACCAAAGCAGAGCACCCGGGTGGCTGGTCGGGGGTGCTTGTTCACTGGCAAACCAGCTCGCGGCTAGGCTGATGGGTTTGCTGGCAAACCCATCGGTGGTGATTTGCCAAGTTGAGTCGCTGGTAGAGATGGTCGACCGGCACCGAGCAAAGCGATCTACGGCCAGAACACCAGCCCTAGCGCCAACCAACACGGCGTATTCACCCCAAAGCACCAGCTTGCCCGGTGCGCTAACCGTTAACGATTGGCTGCCTGGGGTGTCCTGTTTGGTCACGGGGTGGCGTTGGTGACTAGGTGAGCACCTGGCCCAAGCCCAACGTTCAACGTTTGCTGCACGCCGGAGATGCTGGCGAGTTTGTCTTCAACTGCTTTGGCCGCTTCGGGTAAACAGATGGCTTTTACCTGAGGGCCTGCATCAACGGTGAAGAACACCGGCACACCTTCCGCTCGAAGCTCGCGTATGGCGTGAATGACCGCCAGGGTGGCTGGCTTCCAGTAGAGCAAACCAGGTTGAGTGCTCATCATCAGGCCGTGCATTTTGAGGCAGCTGTGTTCCGCCAGCTCGGCTAAGGCTGCAAAGTCTTGCGCAGCGACTAGGTCGGTCGCTGCTGCAAAGTCTTGGGTGGTGGTTTCTACCCAAGCTGGATAATAGGGTGAGGTGTCCTTGGACTGCGCCATACCCACCGATGATGAGACGGCTTTGCGTGTTGCATCGGTGATTGCAACGACAACGCGCACGGGCCAGTTGATCTCAAGGCTTTCCACGTGCCAATGCGGACCGGACAAGGTGGCCCAACCGCCCTGCATGGAGCGGGCGGCTGATGCAGATGCCCGCCGGGCCCAGATAGAGCACTGGTTGTTGTCTAGCCCAAGCTCGCAGTGCGCGTTGATGGCCGTGATCAGCGCGGCAAAGCCAGAGGCAGAAGATGCTAGACCCGACGCGGTTGGGAAGTTGTTGGTGCTGCGTATCTCAAGCGGTGGCAGATCAAACCGTTGACGCAAATCGATCAGCCAACCCGCAATTTTTAGGTCGATCGTCTTCTCGCCATCAAGCCAAACTTCGTCGCTGTTACCGCTTGCATTGGTTATTGAAGTTTCAGTAACCAATGTATCTAGGGTTATGGACAGTGATGGCGCGGAGGGCAGGTTCATTAAGGTATCTGACTTGCCCCAGTATTTTATCAACGCGATATTGGGGTGTGCTTGCGCCCGGGTACTGTGCCCCGGGTTATGTTGTTCGATGCCTTGACTCATTTGCTAGGCGTAGTTCGGCGGCGGCGTAAAGGCAAAGCCTGCAGCTTCCAATTCTTTGGCGGCGTCAATAGTCATGAAGTCACCATACTCAGGTCCCACAATTTGCATACCAATAGGTAAACCTCGGTCGTTAAGACCTGTGGGTATGACGGTTGAAGGCAGGTAGCTCACGCCGGTCAGTCCAGCCCAAAAGACTTGATCAAAATAGGGGCGCTCTTCGTTATTTATGGTGATGGTACGTTCGTTAAACGGGCGATGGTCGTGCTCGAAGGCGGCCGTTGGCATGATGGGCATGAGCATCAGGTCGTAGTCTTTGAACAGCTCGTGCCACTGCCAGCGCATTTGCGCGCGTAGCTCGTTGCCCGCTGTCCAATCTCGGAAGCTGGCCACTTGCGCAGCAAAGGTTGCCTTGTTGGGGTCATCATCGGACAAGGTTTCGACGTAGGCTTTTAAGCTGTTGTAGTCGGCGGCCGGCATGCGGGCGGATAAAGCGGATTGCAGCAGCAACTGATAAGTATCGTGGGAATGTTGGGCGGTAAACGCTGGGCG
>CALHVX010000082.1 GCA_938036875.1 uncultured Pseudomonadales bacterium | reverse complement strand
GGGTTCTTTAACAATAAGGTCCAGCCTTTCAGCGGTAAAACGCCTCTGAAATGGCGTATTTCGGGGCTCCGGGGGGAGTTTCGGCCCAAGTCATGATGTTCGGCCACAGCGCTGAATCGGCGGTTGGGTTAAGCGGGGTAGCACACTAGTTTTTAGGGTGTCATCTCAACCAAATGATGTTTACTTTTTATTAGGAGTCGCGACAGCGTGCAAAACCAGCGCATTCGTATTCGCCTCAAGGCGTTTGATCACCGGTTAATTGACGTATCCACCCAAGAGATTGTGGAGACGGCCAAGCGCACGGGTGCTCAAATCCGCGGCCCCATCCCCCTGCCTACCCGAAAAGAGCGGTTTACTATCCTGGTTTCTCCCCACGTGAACAAAGATGCACGTGACCAGTACGAGATCCGGACGCACAAACGCTTGTTGGACATTGTTGAGCCCACCGAAAAGACCGTAGACGCGCTGATGAAGCTCGATCTGGCGGCAGGGGTAGAAGTACAAATTAGCTTGAATTAACAGAACTGGCCAAATCCTCCTCTAGTTTGAGAAAGGGATGGCCAGTTTTTTTAGCACCGAATTTTAAAGCGTATAGGGTTGTTAAAGACAAGCAACCTGCGCTCATCAGGGCTCCGATAGGGAGCTGGTAGAAAAAGGTACCGCAGGCCCGAGCTTAAGTCGTAGACAGGTTCAGGGGCAGGCGGTTTTTACGCAGAAAGTTGGGCGGTTCAGCTCTGAAGAGAGAGCGCAACACCAACGGTCGGTACCTCTTAGTCGTAAAGACGGATTAGTTAGACGGAACAAGACATGGCAATCGGATTGGTAGGTAGAAAGAGCGGCATGACCAGGGTGTTCACCGAAGATGGTGTTTCAACCCCGGTTACCGTGATTGAGATAGAGCCCAACCGCGTCACTCAGGTCAAAACCCCTGAAGTGGACGGTTACACCGCTCTGCAGATCACCACGGGTGAGCGCAAGCAGGCTCGTGTCAGCAAACCTCAGGGTGGGCATTTTGCCAAGGCATCCGTTCCTGCAGGTCGCGGTTTGTGGGAATTTCGTCTCGACGCCAAAGGTGTATCAAGCGAAGAGCTAGCCGTTGGCGCTGAGTTAAGCCTGGAGCAGTTTGAAGCGGGCCAAAAGGTTGACGTTCAAGGTGTCTCCAAAGGTAAAGGCTTCGCGGGTGCAATTAAGCGCTGGAACTTCCGCGGTCAGGACAACACCCACGGCAACTCGATCTCTCACCGTGCACCGGGTTCCATTGGTCAATGCCAAACGCCGGGTCGAGTATTTAAAGGTAAGAAAATGTCCGGTCACATGGGCAACGTAAAGACCACCACGCAAAATCTTGAGATCGTGCGCATCGATGCAGACCAGAACTTGCTTCTCATCAAAGGGGCTGTGCCTGGCCCGGCTGGTGGCGACGTAGTGGTTCGTCCAGCGGTCAAGAAGGCTTAGGGGAACAGATAACGATGAATCTGAGCTTGGCAAAAAACGGCGGCAGCGTAGAAATTTCAGACGCAGCCTTTTCTCGTGAATACAACGAAGCCTTGGTCCACCAGGTGGTTGTAGCGCATATGGCTGGCGCTCGCCAGGGCACCAAGGGCCAAAAGAACCGCGCTGCCGTAAGTGGCGGTGGGGCTAAACCTTGGCGTCAAAAAGGTACGGGCCGCGCCCGAGCGGGCACCATCCGTAGTCCAATTTGGCGTGGCGGCGGCAAGACCTTTGCGGCAACCTCACGCGATTTTTCGCAAAAGGTTAACCGCAAGATGTATCGCGGTGCGCTGCGTTGCATCTTGTCGGAGTTGATCCGTCAGGACCGCTTGCTGGTTTGTGAAGCCTTTGCGGTTGATTCGCCTAAGACGAAAGGTCTGATCGCTAAGCTTAATGAGCTAGATGCACCCAACACGCTGATTGTTGGCAACGATGTTGAAGAGAACCTGTATCTAGCGGCGCGCAACTTGCACGGCGTAGACGTGACCGATACTGAAGCCTTAGATCCGGTGAGCTTGATCAGTCACGACAAGGTGATCATTACCGTTGACGCGTTAAAGAAACTAGAGGGGGCGCTAGCATGAACGCAGAACGTCTCTATACGGTATTGGTTGAGCCACACATTTCGGAGAAAGTTTCGATTATGGGTGAAAAGTCAAACCAGTATGCGTTTAAGGTGGCCAAAGACGCCACCAAAGCAGAAATTAAAGAAGCCGTTGAAACTTTGTTTAGCGTAACCGTTGAGCGAATTTCTACATTGAACGTCAAAGGCAAGTTGAAGCGCACCGTACATGGAGCTAACCGGCGTAAAAGCTGGAAGAAGGCTTACGTACGAATTGCTGCCGGCCAAGACATCGACTTCATGGTAGCGGAGTAAGTCATGGCGGTTATAAAGTCAAAACCAACCTCAGCCGGCCGCCGGTTTGTTGTTCGAGTTGTTAACCCTGACCTACATAAGGGTGCACCTTACAAGCCGCTGCTCGAAACCAAGAGTCGCAATGGCGGGCGTAACAACGCAGGTCGCATCACCACACGGCATCGTGGCGGCGGTCACAAGCAGCACTATCGCGTGATAGATTTCAAGCGCACCAAAGATGGTATTCCTGCGGTGGTTGAGCGTCTTGAGTACGACCCGAATAGAACGGCCAACATTGCTCTACTTAAGTATGCAGACGGTGAGCGTCGTTACATCCTGGCCCCACGTAACGTGAAGGCTGGTGACCAGTTAATGAGTGGTACCACCGCTCCGATCCGCCCAGGCAACGCGATGCCTCTGCGTAACCTACCCGTTGGTAGCGTTATTCACTGCATCGAGCTGAAAGCGGGTAAAGGCGCACAGATTGCACGTAGTGCCGGTACCTCAGCCCAGTTAGTCGCACGAGAAGGCACCTACGCCACCTTGCGTTTGCGTTCTGGCGAGATGCGTCGGGTGCTGTCCGAATGCAGGGCAACCTTGGGTGAAGTAGGCAACAACGAACATAACTTGCGCTCGCTAGGTAAAGCAGGCGCTAAGCGCTGGCGTGGCGTTCGACCCACCGTACGCGGTGTGGCGATGAACCCTGTCGATCACCCGCACGGTGGTGGTGAAGGTAAGACCTCTGGTGGCCGGCATCCGGTATCACCTTGGGGTGTGCCTACCAAGGGTTATAAGACTCGTAAAAACAAGCGTACGAACAAGTTGATTGTTCGTCGCCGTGGTAAGAAATAGAGGAGAGTGTAGTGCCTAGGTCGTTATATAAAGGCCCCTTCGTGGACCTGCACCTCATGAAGAAGGTGGAAACTGCGGTTGCTAACAGTGAGCGTCGCCCAATTAAAACTTGGTCGCGCCGTTCAATGGTGTTGCCAGACATGGTGGGTTTGACCATCGCCATCCACAACGGTCGTCAGCATGTACCGGTTGTGATTAACGAAGACATGGTAGGGCACAAGTTGGGTGAGTTTGCGCCAACACGCACTTACCGTGGTCATATCGCCGACAAAAAGGCACGGCGCTAGTCGCGCTGGGCTTGAGTAGGAATTAGACGATGCAAGTACGAGCAGTTGCTAAACGCCTGCGCATCTCGCCGCAAAAAGCGAGGTTGGTTGCAGACCAGGTTCGCGGCAAGCCGGTGGCACAGGCTTTAGATATTTTGAACTTCAGCACCAAGAAAGGCGCTGAATTGGTTCTCAAAACGTTGGAAAGCGCTATTGCCAACGCAGAGAACAACGAAGGTGCGGATGTGGATGAGCTGCGTGTTGGCGAGATCTTCGTCGACGCCGGGTTGACCATGAAGCGCATCAAACCGCGAGCCAAAGGCCGCGCGGATAGAGTTTTGAAACGCACCAGTCACATTACTGTGACGGTCACTGACGACTAGATCGAGACAAGAGTATGGGTCAAAAAGTTCATCCAACAGGCATACGCCTAGGCATCGTCACGAAGCACACCTCCACATGGTATGCGGACAAGGGCCAGTACGCTAAGTACTTGCTGAACGATCTAGAAGTGCGTGATTTCCTGCGCAAGCGTTTGTCACAGGCGTCCATCAGCCGTATTGAGATTGAACGCCCTGCACAAACCGCGCGGATCACCATTCACACGGCACGGCCGGGAATTGTGATCGGTAAGAAAGGTGAAGACGTCGAGCGCTTGCGCACCCAGCTAAGCAACATGATGGGTGTTCCTGTTCACGTCAACATTGAAGAAATTCGTAAGCCTGAATTGGACTCCCTGCTTGTTGCACAAAACGTTGCGCAACAGCTCGAGCGTCGAGTTCAGTTTCGTCGCGCCATGAAGCGAGTGATCCAAAACGCGATGCGTTTGGGTGCTGAAGGCATCAAGGTGCGCGTTGCAGGTCGTTTGGGCGGTGCAGAAATTGCTCGCTCAGAGGTATATGCAGAAGGTCGGGTGCCTTTGCATACGCTACGAGCAGATATTGACTACTCAACTTGGGCAGCACAAACCACGTACGGCATCATCGGTATTAAGGTTTGGGTATTCAAGGGCGAGATCATCGGAACTGAAGAAGAGGCCGCTACCCCGGTAGCTGCATCCTAAAGAAGGTAAGAAGACGTGTTACAGCCGAAACGCACAAAATTTAGAAAGATGATGAAAGGCCGCAATCGCGGTCTGGCCCAGCGTGGCAGCAGTGTTAGCTTTGGCGAGTTCGGCCTCAAGTCGGTAGGCCGAGGTCGTATGACTGCTCGGCAGATTGAAGCAGGTCGACGTGCCATGACGCGCCACATTAAGCGTGGCGGTAAAATTTGGATTCGCGTATTTCCTGATAAGCCGATTACCAAGAAGCCGCTAGAAGTTCGGCAGGGTAAAGGTAAGGGTAGCGTTGAATATTGGGTGGCCTTGATACAGCCAGGCCGCATGTTGTACGAGATGGAAGGTGTCACAGAAGAGATTGCTCGTGAGGCATTCACCTTGGCCGCTGCCAAGCTTCCGTTCCCCACTGTGTTTGTTAAGCGGACGGCAATGTAATGAAAGCTGCAGATATTCGTGATATGTCAGCCGACGAGCTGCAAGAACAATTGATCAAGCTGCGTAAAGAGCAGTTTGGGTTGCGCATGCAAAGAGCAAGCGGACAACTGGGTCAAAGCCATCTGCTAAAAATTGCGCGCCGGGATATTGCGCGAGTTAAGACGGTTATGACGGAGCGCGCTGATGCAGCGGCTGCCAACCAAACAGTAGAGAGCAACTAATGGCTGATCAGTCTTCGATCGAAAAGAAAAGCAACCCTCGCACCGTCACCGGTGTTGTGGTTAGCAACAAAATGAACAAGAGCATTACCGTTAGCGTTGAGCGCAAGGTGCAGCACCCCTTGTACGGCAAGGTCATTCGCCGCTCAAGCAAGCTGCATGCACATGACGAAGAAAACACTTGTGGTGTTGGCGATACGGTAACGGTAGTTGAATGTCGACCCTTGTCCAAAACCAAAACATGGTTGCTGCAAAGCATCGATGATCGCGCGGAACAGACCGTTTAGGTCCAAATAGGCATAGAACCCAATGATACAAACAGAAACCATGTTGGACATTGCCGATAACAGCGGCGCGCGTAGAGTCCAGTGCATTAAAGTGCTGGGTGGCTCACACCGACGCTACGCCGGCATTGGCGACATTATTAAGGTCACGGTCAAAGAAGCAATTCCCCGTGGGCGAGTTAAGAAAGGCCAGGTAATGAATGCCGTAGTCGTTCGCACCCGTAAAGGTGTGCGTCGGGCAGATGGCTCCATTATCCGTTTTGATCAAAACGCGGCGGTTTTGTTGAATCCACAAAACCAGCCAGTGGGTACCCGTATTTTTGGGCCGGTAACGCGCGAACTTCGTAACGAGAATTTCATGCGCATTATCTCCCTGGCACCGGAGGTTCTGTAGCCACCATGCTTAAGATAAAAAAAGACGACGAAGTAGTAGTGATCACCGGCAAAGATAAAGGCAAGCGTGGTGATGTACTGCGGGTCATGAAGGACGGCCGGCTGATGGTTGGCGGCGTCAACATGATGAAGAAACACACCAAGCCTAACCCGAATACGGGCGAGCAAGGTGGCATCGTAGAACGTGAGGCGCCAATACAGGCGTCTAACGTTGCGATCTGGAACAACAAAGCAGGCAAAGCTGATCGTGTTGGCTTTCGCTCCGAAGACGATAAGAAGGTCCGCTTCTTTAAGTCAGACAACGAACTGATTGATTAGGAAACGGTAAGCACGCATGGGCGACCTATATCAAAAGTACAACGACGTGTTACGGCCAAAGCTGCAAGAAGAGCTGGGCTGCAAGAACGTTATGTTGGTACCAAGGCTTGAAAAAATCACCCTGAACATGGGTGTTGGTGATGCAGTAGGTGACCGTAAGGTCATGGAGAACGCGGTCGGCGATATGACCTTAATCTCTGGGCAGAAGCCAATGGTGCGAAATGCACGCAAGTCCGAAGCCGGCTTTAAAATTCGTGAAGGTTGGCCGATTGGCTGCAAAGTGACCTTGCGACGCGAGCGCATGTTTGAGTTTTTAGAGCGCTTGATCGACGTGGCTATCCCGCGTATCCGAGATTTTCGTGGCTTAAACCCGAAGTCGTTTGATGGACGAGGTAATTTTTCCATGGGCCTCACAGAGCAAATTGTGTTCCCTGAGATTGATTACGACAAAATTGACAAGATTCGCGGAATGGACATCACCGTAACCACCAGTGCACGAACCAACGAAGAAGGTTTAGCCCTGTTGCGCGCGTTCAATTTCCCGTTCCGCACCTAGACGAGCAAAGGTAAGAACCCATGGCAAAGACATCAATGGTTGAGCGCGAAAAGAAGCGCACTAAGCTGGTTGCACAATATGCGGCCAAGCGCAGTGAGCTCAAAGCGATCATTGCAAACCGTGATACGTCAGACGACGATCGTTGGGCAGCACAGATCAAGTTGCAGCAATTACCGCGCGACTCGGCACCTGTGCGTCAGCAAAACCGTTGTGGCATCACGGGGCGACCCCATGGTGTTTACCGTAAATTTGGCTTGGCGCGAAACAAATTGCGCGAAGCAGCCATGCGCGGGGATGTACCCGGGCTGGTTAAAGCGAGCTGGTGAGATAACGCTATGACGATGCATGATCCGATCGCAGATTTGTTGACCCGTGTGCGTAATGCGCAGATGGCTCGGCATCCTGAAGTAACGATGCCAAGTTCTGTCGCGAAGCAGGCAATTTGCAAAGTGCTCCAAGACGAAGGTTACGTTGAAAGCTTCAGCGCAACCGAAGGCACCCATCCACAGTTGACCGTTGTACTGCGTTACAACGACGGCAAGCCGGTGATCGAAGAGATCGACCGTGTAAGCAGGCCTGGATTGCGTGTGTACAGAGGCAGCAACGAGATACCAACGGTTCGCGGTGGTTTAGGTGTGGCTATTGTTAGCACCAACCGCGGCGTGATGACCGACCGAACTGCGCGAGCCCAAGGTGTGGGCGGCGAAGTTTTATGTACGGTCTTTTAGAGAAGCGGAAGAGTTATTCATGTCACGAGTAGCAAGCAACCCGATCGTACTGCCTAAGGGCGTTGAGATTGCGATCAGTGGGCAACAGGTTCAGGTCAAAGGCGGCAAAGGCGATATGTCCTTAGCGGTGCACGAGTCGGTTGCTATCTTGCAAAACGACGCGGAGCTCACCTTTGCTGGTAAGAAAGAAGGTGATAAGCAAGGCAACGCGCTAGCGGGCACCATGCGAGCACTGGTCAACAATATGGTGACGGGCGTCAGTACTGGCCACGAACGCCGCTTGCAGTTGCAAGGTGTTGGTTATCGCGCTCAAGCCCAAGGCAAGAAGCTAAATTTGCAGCTGGGTTTCTCGCATCCCATTGAGTACGACTTGCCAGAAGGTGTCGCAGCAGAAACACCGAGTCAGACCGAGATCATTATTAGTGGTGCTGATAAACAACTTATCGGCCAAGTGTGCGCTGAAATCCGCGCCTTCCGTCCGCCGGAGCCTTACAAAGGCAAAGGCGTGCGCTACGCGGATGAGTATGTGCGGCGCAAAGAAGCGAAGAAGAAATAGCGATGAAAGACAAAAAGACATCACGATTACGTCGAGCCAAGCGTGGGCGCATGAAGATGCGCGAGTTGCAGGCCATCCGGTTGACCATTCACCGTACGCCGCAGCACACCTATGCGCAGCTTATTGCTCCTGCTGGGGACCGCATTTTGGCTTCCGCATCTACGTTAGAGAAAGATCTTCGTGGCGGTGCAACCGGCAACATCGATGCAGCCTCTAAGATCGGCGCATTGATTGCTGAGCGTGGCAAAGCGCAGGGTATCTCGCGCGTAGCTTTTGATCGTTCAGGTTTTAAGTATCACGGTCGGGTTAAAGCCCTGGCAGACGCGGCTCGAGAAGCCGGATTGGAGTTCTAGAGATGGCTTACTCAGATGACAACCGCGACGACGGCACCATTGAAAAACTGGTTCAAGTAAACCGGGTAGCCAAGGTAGTGAAAGGTGGTCGTATCTTCGGCTTCACAGCACTTACCGTTGTTGGTAATGGCGATGGCCGTGTTGGCATTGGTCGCGGCAAGGCTCGTGAAGTGCCTGTTGCGATACAAAAAGCGATGGAAAATGCGCGCCGTAACATGGTCGACGTTGAGCTGAACGGTTCAACCTTGTGGTACCAAAATACCGCTCGGCACGGTGCATCCAAAGTATTTATGGCACCAGCCTCTGAAGGTACTGGTGTGATTGCTGGTGGCACCATGCGCGCTGTTTTAGAAGCGGCCGGTGTGCACAACGTTTTGGCCAAGTGCTACGGGTCAACCAACCCAGTCAACGTGGCACAAGCAACGCTCAAAGCACTGCTAAACATTAGCTCGCCACGAACGGTTGCAGAGAAGCGTGGCAAGTCGGTTGAAGATGTCACTGGAGTGGCCAACGCATGAGCAAAATTCAAGTGCAATTGACGAAGAGCACCTCAGGGCGCTTGAAGAAGCATAAGGCGTGCGTAGCTGGCCTAGGCTTGCGACGTATTGGGCACACGGTAGAAGTTGAAGATACGCCTTCCGTGCGCGGCATGATTAACCGGGTGAGCTATATGGTTCGCGTGGTAGGAGACGAGTCTTGAAGTTAAACGATATCAAGCCTGCCGCTGGCAGCCATAAAGCAGGTCGTCGAGTCGGTCGCGGTGCAGGTTCTGGCTGGGGTAAAACCGCAGCTCGTGGTCAGAAAGGCCAGAAGTCTCGTTCAGGCGGCGGTGTTCGTCCTGGATTTGAAGGTGGTCAGCTACCTCTGCAAATGCGTGTACCTAAATTTGGTTTTCGCTCACGTATTGGCCTGGTTAGCGCCGAAGTACGTTTGGGGGAGCTGAACAAGATCACGGGTGACGTGGTTAGTGTTGAAAGTTTAAAAGCGGCTAACGTCATCAGCCGTCGTATGAAGCGCGCTAAAGTTGTGCTGTCTGGTGAAGTGACGCGAGCCTTTACGGTTCAGGGCGTTGGTCTAACCAAGGGTGCGCGAGCCGCTATTGAAGCCGCCGGAGGCAAAGTAGAAAGCTAATGGCAGCGAACCAAGGACAACTTGCCGGTGTACAAGCGGGGCTCTCTGAGCTGCGCAGCCGCCTGCTGTTCGTATTGTTCGCTTTGTTGGTCTATCGGATAGGAACGCATATACCTATTCCGGGCATTAACCCTGATCAGCTTAAGGCGTTGTTTGATCAAAACCAGGGCGGTGTGCTGGACCTGTTTAATATGTTTTCTGGTGGTGCGTTAGAACGCATGAGCATCTTGGCGTTGGGGCCAATGCCTTACATCACCTCCAGCATCATCATGAACCTAATGAGCATGATGTACCCAAGCTTGCAGCAGCTACGCAAGGAAGGGGAAGCCGGTCGCCGTAAGATTACGCAGTACACGCGTTATGGCACCGTTGCTATTGGTTTGGTTCAAGGCATGAGTTTGTCAGCGACCTTAGCTAACCAAGGCCTAGCATTTGATCCGGGCTTAACGTTCTACTTTGTTGGCACGCTGACGGTACTAACCGGCGCCGTGTTTGTTATGTGGCTAGGTGAGCAGATCACGGAACGTGGTGTAGGTAACGGGATCTCGTTGCTTATCTTCTGCGGTATCGTGTCTGGTTTCCCGTCTGCCATCGGGCAGTCCTTTGAAGCGGCACGTCAGGGTGACATCAACATTATCGCGCTGCTGCTGATCGGGGTTTTGGCCATCGCCGTGATCGCGTTTGTCGTTTTTGTAGAACGTGGTCAGCGTCGAATTACGGTGAACTACGCTAAGCGTCAGCAAGGCCGACGCATGGTGCAGGGGCAAAGCACGCACTTGCCGCTAAAAATTAATATGGCGGGTGTTATCCCAGCCATTTTTGCCTCCAGCCTACTGTTAGCGCCTGCGTCTATGGCCCAATGGTTTGGTTCGGGCGAGTCCATGGGCTGGTTGCAAGAGATAGCGCTCGTACTGTCCCCTGGCCAGCCGCTATACATCCTGTTGTTCGCGGCAGGCATTGTGTTTTTTAGCTTTTTCTATACGGCTATTACGTTTGACCCGAAAGAAATTGCAGATAATTTGAAGAAGCAGGGCGCCTATGTACCGGGTATTCGGCCTGGGCAGCAGACGGCTAAGTACATTGACGATGTGGTTACGCGTTTGACCATCTTTGGTGCAATTTACGTCACCTGCGTGTGCTTGCTTCCAGAATTCATGGTGGTTGCGTTTAACGTAACCTATCAACTTGGTGGCACGGCAATTTTGATTGTGGTGGTGGTGGCGATGGACTTTATGTCCCAGGTGCAGGCGCACTTGATGTCTAGCCAGTACGCTAAGTTAATGGAGAAATCGAACCTGAAGAACTACGGCAAGCGCAAGTAGCGTTAAAAAGTAGCTCTAACAGAGGAAAGCAAGGCAATGAAAGTTCGCGCATCGGTAAAGAAAATTTGTCGCAATTGCAAAGTCGTTAAGCGCCGCGGTGTGGTGCGAGTGATTTGCAGTGCAGAACCCCGACACAAGCAGCGTCAGGGTTAAGGGAGCAAGCTAATGGCACGTATCGCCGGTATTAACGTACCAGACAACAAACACACAGGTATCTCGTTAACCTACATCTTCGGAGTAGGCCGAACGACAGCGCTGCAGCTATGCGCCGAGGCTGGGGTTAACCCTGCAGCCAAGATCGCTGACCTGTCTGAGCCGGACCTTGATGCCCTACGGAACGAGGTGGCTAAGCTGACGGTTGAAGGTGACCTGCGCCGTGAGCTTTCCATGAACATCAAGCGATTGATGGACTTGGGCTGCTACCGTGGTATTCGTCATCGCCGCAACTTACCGGTTCGTGGACAGCGCACGCGTACCAACGCGCGCACACGCAAAGGACCAACGCGACCCATCCGTCGCTAGTCCGCTGCGCACTATTAAGATACGAAAGTAGAGACAGGACCTTAGGAATATGGCAGAGCGAAAGAAAGCCAAACGAGTGGTCGTTGACGGGGTTGCGCACATACATGCGTCCTTCAATAACACCATTATCACCATTACCGACCGCCAAGGTAACGCCTTGTGCTGGGCAACAAGCGGTGGCTCAGGCTTTCGTGGGTCACGTAAAAGTACACCCTTTGCGGCTCAGGTAGCCTCAGAGCGTGCAAGCACCGTGGCGCTAGAATTTGGTATGAAGAGCGTTGACGTCTACGTCAAAGGCCCCGGTCCTGGTCGTGAAAGTGCCGTACGTGCACTTAATTCGGTAGGCCTGCGTATCAACAGTATTTCGGACATCACCCCGATTCCACACAACGGATGCCGCCCGCCAAAGCGGCGTCGCGTTTGAATCTGGGCTTGGAGAGTTAAGCTATGGCTCGTTATTTAGGACCCAAACTGAAGCTATCTCGGCGCGAAGGCACCGACCTGTTTCTAAAAAGCGGCGTTCGCCCCATCGATTCCAAGTGCAAGCTTGAGCAGCCTCCGGGCCAGCACGGCGCTCGTCGCACGCGCTTGTCTGACTACGCTGTGCAGTTGCGTGAAAAGCAGAAGGTTCGTCGTTTGTACGGCGTGCTAGAAAAGCAGTTCCGCAACTACTACAAGCGTGCGGATCGTCAAAAAGGTGCAACCGGTGAGAACCTGTTACGTCTGTTGGAGTCTCGGTTGGATAACGTGGTCTACCGCATGGGCTTTGGCTCAACGCGCGCTGAATCTCGTCAGTTGGTTTCGCACAAAGCTATTACGGTTAACGGTTCTATCGTAAACATCGCTTCTTTTCAGGTTCGTCCTGAAGATGTTGTTGCTGTTATCGAGAAGTCGCGCAAGCAACTACGAGTAACCGCAGCACTGCAACTGTCGGTACAGCGTTCTCCGGTTGAGTGGATAGACGTGAATGCAGAGAAGTTTGAAGGGGTATTTCGCCGTACGCCTGATCGCGGTGAGCTGCCATCGGAGATCAACGAAAACTTGATCGTCGAGCTCTACTCTAAGTAATAGAGCTAAAGTAATTGAGCAGCGGCAACCCTTAGGTTGTCGCCACTTGCCAAAGGTCGGAAGCCTGAACAATGGGTTCCCGACCTTGGTATTTAAGAACACAGGAGACGGAATCCATGACTCAGTCTGTGAATGACTTTCTGACGCCCCGCCACATCGATATTCAAGAAGCTAGCCCGACTCGGGCCAAAGTCACCTTGGAGCCGTTGGAGCGTGGTTTTGGTCACACCCTAGGTAACACGCTACGCCGGATTCTTCTGTCTTCAATGCCAGGATTTGCCATTACCGAAGTGCAAATTGATGGTGTTTTGCACGAATACAGCACGCTTGAAGGTGTGCAAGAAGACGTGATTGATATCTTGTTGAACCTCAAAGGTATTGCGGTAGTCCTGCATAACCAAGACGAAGCCGTTATCTCTTTGTCTAAAGAAGGTTCTGGTCAGGTAACCGCTGGCGATTTCCAGCTTACCCAAGATGTTGAGGTGGCGAACCCTGATCACGTGATTTGCTCGTTGAATGACAACGGCGCAATTCGTATCGAAGCGCGCGTGACACGTGGCCGCGGCTATGTGCCAGTGGACAGCTTGCCAGAAGAAGAAGATACCCGTCCGATCGGCGTACTGCGTTTAGATGCAACCTATAGCCCCATGCGTCGCGTGGCCTACAGTGTTGAAAGCGCTCGTGTTGAGCAACGCACGGACTTGGACAAACTCATTCTAGATTTAGAAACCAACGGTACCATCGAGCCTGAAGAAGCGATTCGTCGCGCGGCAACCATCCTGCAACAGCAGTTGGCGGTATTTGTTGACCTAGAAAGCGAAGGCGAGCCCGTTGCGGAAGAGAAAGAGGACGAAATTGATCCGATCCTGACTCGACCGGTTGACGATTTAGAGCTCACGGTTCGTTCGGCTAACTGCTTGAAAGCAGAAAATATCTACTACATCGGTGATCTGATTCAGCGCACTGAAGTTGAGTTGCTCAAGACGCCAAACTTGGGTAAGAAATCTCTTACTGAAATCAAAGATGTGTTGGCATCACGCGGTTTGTCGCTCGGTATGCGTTTGGAGAACTGGCCACCAGCTAGCCTACGCAGCGGCGACAAAGTCGCTTAACGCCACCCACTTAACGTTAGGAAGTCGTAATGCGGCATCGCAAAAGTGGGCGCCACTTAAACCGCACCAGCTCTCATCGCCAAGCTATGTTTCGCAACATGGCCGTTTCG
This sequence comes from uncultured Pseudomonadales bacterium, assembly GCA_938036875.1. Classification (GTDB taxonomy): domain Bacteria; phylum Pseudomonadota; class Gammaproteobacteria; order Pseudomonadales; family Azotimanducaceae; genus CALHVX01. The sequence goes on along the minus strand of CALHVX010000082.1, from coordinate 2,154 downwards.
CTCATGGAGCACGAGGTGATTAAAACCACCGTGCCCAAAGCGAAGGAATTGCGCCGAGTTGTGGAACCATTGATCACCTTGGCCAAAGAAGACAGCGTGGCTAACCGTCGCCTGGCTTTTTCACGCACACGCAGCAAGGCGATTGTTGGCAAGCTCTTCAGCGAGCTTGGCCCACGCTACGAAGAACGCCCCGGAGGTTACACCCGAATCCTTAAGTGTGGTTTCCGTGCTGGTGATTCAGCGCCAATGGCATACGTGGAGCTTGTGGATCGCCCGATCGTTGAAGAGGTCGATGATATCGACGACGACGAGGATGATTCTGAGGATTAACCGCCCGGTTAGTTCCGTTCTCATTTAGTCGTGTTACTAGCAACTTAGGCTTAGTGACCTTACTCGAATATTCAATTTAGCAGGAGGGCCGCTCCTGCTTGGTGCAGGCCCTCACAACAGACGAGGCGTCCGTGACCAACCAATACGTCAGCTTTCAGCCCACTCCGCGTACGCTTATGGGGCCTGGCCCTTCGGATGTACATCCTCGAGTTTCCGCCGCCATGGGTCGCCCGACCATTGGCCATCTAGACCCAGAATTTCAGCAGTTGATGGACGAGATTAAGTCCTTGCTGCGCTATGCGTTTAAAACCGAGAACAAGCTCACCTTGCCGCTGTCAGCGCCAGGCTCTGCCGCTATGGAATCGGCGTTTGCCAATTTGCTACAGCCGGGCGACAAAGCCGTAGTTTGTGTGAATGGTGTGTTCGGCGGCCGTATGGCTGAGAATGTGCGTCGCATGGGGGGCGAGTTGGTGTTGGTTGAAAGCCCTTGGGGTTCGCCTGTTGATGTAGCAGCGGTTGCCAAGACGTTGGCCGAGCACGGTGATGCCAAAATTCTAGCCTTTGTGCATTCTGAAACCTCAACCGGAGCCCGATCGGACGCTCAGGCGTTGTGCAAGCTTGCTCAAGAACACAACTGCTTAACCATTGTGGATGCGGTGACCTCACTAGGTGGCATAGAGCTAGACGTCGATGGTTGGGGTGCAGACGTTGTCTACTCCGGCACCCAGAAGTGTTTGTCTTGTCCCCCCGGCATCAGCTTGATTACCTTTTCGGACAAAGCCGCTGAAGCGGTTAAGGCGCGCACGGTTCCTGTTCAAAGCTGGTTCTTAGATCTGTCTTTGCTGATGGCTTACTGGGATGGTGATGGTGGCCGCACTTATCACCACACGGCGCCAGTTAATGCCATGTACGGGTTGCACGAAGCCTTGTTGATGCTGCACGAAGAAGGCTTAGAAGCTTCCTGGCAGCGTCACGCGGATATGCATCAAAAGCTGGCTAGCGGATTAACGAATCTAGGCTTTGAGTTTGTTGTTGAGCCAGAGTATCGCTTACCTCAACTCAACCTGGTGCGTCTCCCGGCAGGGCTTGATGATGCCAAAGCACGCGCGAGCATGTTGGCAAACTTCAATTTAGAAGTGGGTGCAGGCCTAGGTGAGTTTGCGGGTAAAGTGTGGCGTATTGGCCTGATGGGTCAGGCAGCTTGCGATAGCAACATCGCGTTGTGCCTAGCGGCTATCCAGAGTGTTAAATAATGAAGCTTTATGATGCTAAGCCTGCGCCAAACCCTCGCCGTGTTCGAATCTTTGCTGCGGAGAAAGGCATTGAGCTTGAGTTGGTGGCTACCGACATGGCTAAAGCCGAGCACAAGACGCCCGAGTTCATGGCAAAAAACCCAAGCGGTAAAATTCCGGTCCTGGAGCTAGACGACGGTACCTGTATTGGCGAGTCCGTTGCTATTTGTCGATACCTAGAAGCGATTCATCCGGAGCCCAACCTGTTTGGCGCAACACCAGTGGAGCTAGGACGTATCGAGATGGCCAATCGCCAGCTTGAGCTTGAGATGTGGACCCAAATCGGCAGCAGTTGGGTTAACGGTCCGGTTGTTGGATCGATCTTCAAAGATCGCATCGCTGCGGGCCAGTTCAGGCAGAACCCGCTGGCAAAAGAGATGAGCGATGTTGCTGCCAACCTCTTTTTTGAACGTTTGAATCGAGAGTTTGCTAGCAAAGAATACGCCGCTGGTGATCGCTTCACGGTGGCTGACATTACCCTGCTTACCGGCATCGATTTTGCCACCGACTTGGTTGGGCTAAAGCCGGCTGC
>CALHVX010000081.1 GCA_938036875.1 uncultured Pseudomonadales bacterium | reverse complement strand
GCTCACCTAAAGAACCCATCGTTAACGATACCGGGTGCTTGAGCGAATCAGTTCGCCGCGCCTGTTGGTACTGATTCTTCTACTGGTGATTAGGTTACTCTTTGATGCTCTGCTGAGCAGGAAAGAATGATGGATTGTTACAAACCTATCTAGAGCTGCTGGATATTCTCGATAGCTTTGTTACCGAGATGAATTTCTGCCTTACGCACCTCGATCGCTTCAATGATCTCCGCATGGCGGTTGCGGTTGAGGCTGTACAAAGAATATATAGCAATAGAGATCAAGGTGGTTGCCCCCATAATAGGGCCTGCAGTAATGGCAAGACGAGTGAGGACGTCCTGTTCTAGTTCACCCGGTATGGCAGCTTCCGGTAGTCGCACGTAAAAATCCAACATAAAGCCGGCAAACAAGGTGGCAACGGAGTAAGACCCTTTGCCAAAGATGGCACGGGCCGAATAGTAGAGCCCTTCTTCGCGTAGCCCAGTGACCAACTCGTTTTCATCGATGATATCCCCGATCATGGACATGATGGCCACCGACGCCATACCGATGCTAAAAACGAAGCCTGCGCCGTTTGCGAGTAAAGCGGGTAACAACATTGGGTCGTTGTTCTCTGGAAATAGACCAAGCAATCTGAGATCAACCGCCAATTGTGCAAATAGGCAAACGCCAAACAGCGCGCACAACATGACCGGTTTGCGATCAAACTTCTTCATCAACAGCGGCGACAGGGTGGCGCCCAAGAGTCCTGCAACAACGCCAACCAGTGGGAACAGTCGTATTTGGTTTGGTTCCAGTTGCCAAAGGTAAGTTGAGATAAACACGTTCATCTTGTCGTATATACCGCTGGCAATCATGAAGAAAAAATAGCCGCCCAGTAGGATGAGATTGTTCCTATTTTTCAGTGTGCGCAGCAGTGCCTTCATAAAAAACGTGATGGAGAGCCGAGTTTTTGGGCCGGTGGGTTGTGCCAGGTTTCTACCGTAGTCTTGGGTACCAAGGGCGCAAATGAAAACCGTGGTCAGGACAACCGCGCATACAACCAAAACCAAGGGGGTATAGGCCGCGGGGTCTAGCTGGCCGGGCACCATGGCGCCATCGCTTGCGCGCACACGTTCACCTTGGAACATAGTCCAGGCCACAAACCCGAAGCCGGATGCAGCTAAGTAGGTAAATATTGCATTGGCACTGAACAGCTGGCTGCGTTCGTGGGGTTGTTTTGATAGCTCGGCGCCTAGCGCAAGGTGTGGCACGTTAAACAAGGTAACAAAGGCGCGGGATAAAATGGTCCACACCGCCAGCCAGGCAAATAGCCCCATTTCGTTTCCAATGAGCGCATCCGGCGGATTAAAGATAGCGAAAATTGAAATGGCCAGCGGGATGGGGGCAGCCCATAGGAATGGATGGCGTCGACCTAAACGGGACCGATGATGATCGGACAACATGCCAATAAACGGATCGGTAACCGCATCGGTAGCCACCGCAAGCATGGTGGCTATGCCGATTAGATAGTTAGATAAACCAATGGCTTGGTTGTAAAAGATGGTGATAAAGCCAATGAAAATGGCGAAGTAGATCGCCTCGCCAACCGCGCCGATACCAAAGCAAAGTTTCACTCGAAACGGCAAGGGTTTGATGTCGTTCATAGGGAGTTACTGCCAATCGGTGCCGTTAGCAAACGGCTATTCGGTGAGGTGAGTGACGTAGCTGTCTGAGATGGCGTTTAGTATATGGTTTATATAGCAAAACTTCGACTCTAACGCATAGAAACCTCTAGAGCCTGCCGTCGGCGCGAACATGGGGTCATCCTCTTTTTTGTTTGCAGCCCGGCAGCGGGCTTCAACCCGTTTTCTGTTGACGACGGTAAGCGGTTGGTGTTTTGCCAACATGACGTTTGAAGGTTTTGGTAAAAGAGGCCTCTGATTCGTATCCCACATTTTCGGCAACTTGGTACAGCGGTAAGTTGGTGTTGCTTAGCTGATCTTTTGCGCGTTGCAGTCGCAGCTGTGTTAGGTAGTCGAACATAGGTTGACCCACAAGCGCCTTAAAGCGACGGGCAAACGTGGCACGCGACATACCAATGTTCTCGGCCAAACTGGCGAGGGTCCAGCTCCTTTCAGGGTTGGCGTGGAGTAGATGTAAGGCACGGCTTAGTTGTTTGTCGGTTAAGGCCCGCACAAAGCCATGGGCTTGTTGTTGGCCAAAGTTCTCTCGTATGAGCTCAACAACAAGAACCTCGGTCAGTCTTTGCACTACCACCATGGCACCCGGCTTCGCAGAAAGATATTCGCTCGCAATTTGATCCAGGCTGGCTTTAACCCAGGTTTTTTGTTCGATCTCTGCTTGCCGAAGAATGCTCACCCGTGGAAATAGAGCGTGAAGCGGCGATTCACCCTCTAGGCTAAGCCCGCAGTAGCCGCACAGAAGAAGGGTGGGCGGCGTGTCTTGGTTTGAGCTGTTGGTGTCACCCACTTTATGGCTGGTTAAGCTGTGCTCCACGCCAGCGCCGACAAACACCAAGTCACCTGGGCCTAAGTACTCGCTTTTGTCATCTACCTGCAGCCAACCACCCCCACGGCGAATTTGATGAAAGCTGGCGGCGTTCGGATCGTGGAACACCTTTTCCCAGGATGATCCCAGTTGGTCACAAAAATAGACCGTGCCGGTGAGCCGGGTGGAAACCAGTATTTCGCTTAACACATCTTCCATTGTTGATACCGGGTGCTTCCCAGCTTCCCTAATTTCTCACTTTTGAGACGAATGATACCTAAAAATGAGACTTATTGACATAGATAGTCTCGATCATTCTTAGCATTATGGTTCCACTGAACGGCTACAAGGAATCAACAAATGCACAACATCGAAATCTACACAACCGCTTGGTGCCCGTACTGCGCCAGGGCCAAGGATCTGCTGGACAGTAAAGGTTTGCAGTACCAAGAAATTGGGGTTCAGCACGACAGAGGCTTGGCTCAAGCCATGGTGGAGAGATCTGGGCGGACAAGCGTCCCACAAATCTTCATTGGTGGTGAACACATTGGCGGATCCGACGACCTTTGGGCAGCAGAGCGTAGTGGAGAGTTAGAGCGGCTACTGACCAAACATTCTATTTCAGCTTAAAACACAACATTAAACGACAACTAGGAGAAAGAAGATGAGCAACGACGTAAACAACAACGTAAATAACAATCAAGCACAACTAGGTCACCGGCTCAGCGCCTTGGGCGAAACGGCCATCCGTTACTCGATTGTTGTAGTCCTTGTTTGGATTGGGTTGATGAAGTTCACGGCCTATGAAGCCGGGGCCATCGAGGGTTTGGTTGCCTCTAGCCCACTGGTGGGCTGGCTCTATAGCGTTCTTACCTTGCAAGGAGCATCGAATCTGATTGGTTCGATTGAGATCGTGACAGCAATAGCACTAGTGGTTGGTCAATGGAATCGAACGATCGGCATACTGGGTGCTCTAGCAGCCATAGCAACCTTTGGTACTACGCTGACCTTCTTGTTCAGCGCACCTGGTTGGGAAGCTTCGTTGGGTGGGTTTCCTGCACTATCGGTAGTCCCTGGTCAGTTCTTGTTAAAAGACCTGGTACTACTTGCGGCATCAGTATCCCTGCTGGGTAAAGCGTTAGCGAAGTAAGGCGACAAAAGCAAAAGCAAACGGGCGGGCGGTGGCGTTCCGCCCTACCGATTGACCTGGGTAAGGGGTGCAAATAGCCACCGACTACGCCATTCTTAGCGCCGATAGATTCGCGCTAATGGAAAAGGAGTGGCTATGAGTTTTAGCAAATTGACCTGGGGTGTAAAAGCCAGCTTTCGCAGTTACGTGGAGGCCGCCGGTGGGTCCGTCAGCTTCAGTGATGGTGCAACCGGCACTGAAGATGGACTCTGCGTTTTCTCCGCGGTTCCTGGCGGCGACCTGAGCATTGCTGCAGACGGCAGCGCAACAGGATCCATGCGGTTCGAAGGCACGGTCACCTTTGAGGCACACGGCGGCATGCTCAACTCTACGCTGGCAGAGCTGGGTTTGGAGGTGGATGATGAGGGGTTGGTGCTCACCGTGTTGCAAGCGCCCATGAACTCAGACCGCTGCGCCATCGCCAAGCTGAGCTTAGGAGAGATGGGTCCTGGTGACGCCGTTACTTTAGGTGCTCAGATTACCAACGACGGCATGTATCAGATTGCCGACAACTATCCCCCAGGAACTGAACTAGACCCCGTGCGGCTAGACTAGGACAAAAATATGGCACTTGTTGAACTACAAAAATCAGGCGACGTGTTCACCTTAACGATGAATGCAGGCGAAAATCGCTGGAACACCGCGCTGGTTGATGAGCTGATGGGCGCATTGGATGAAGTAGAGCAGAGCACCGGGGCGGCCGCGTTGGTCACCACCGGGGCAAGCGAAAAGTTCTACTCTAATGGGTTAGATCTAGATTGGCGTAAGTCTCCCGCGGATCACCCCGAGGCGGGTGACCCGAACTCTTTTTTGTTTATGGAATTTATGAGTCGGATGATTACGCTGCCAGTGCCAACCATTGCTGCGGTTAACGGTCATGCCTTTGGCGCCGGCTTCATGTTTGCGCTTTGTCACGACTATAGAATTATGCGGCAAGATCGTGGCTATATGTGCGCCAACGAAATTCAGTTGGGCATGATCATTCCAGCAGCAGAACTTTCATTGTTTCGCCACAAGTTACCGGCCCACGTGTTTTACGAATCGGTACAGTTAGCAAAGCGTTGGGGAGGGCCAGATGCACTTGCCGCTGGCGTCGCGCAGGATGTTGCATCGATGGATGAGTTGTTACCTAAAGCCTTAGCTAAGGCAGCGGAGCTTGCACCCCTAGCTGAAAACCGAAAGCAGTTTGGTATTCAGAAAGAAAACATCTTTGGCGAAGATTCGATTTTGAACGACACCAACGGTGCTGCCTTTCACCTGCGGACTAAAGCGCGATATCCTAGGTAGGTGTATCACCCAGCGCTAGGTAATTGTCGATGCCGAGGATTCGATCCTCGGCGTGATGATTAACGTACAACACCGCCGTCTCTTTGGATGTGCATATCCGTTCAATGAGGGCCAGCACCAATTGACGATTCATGTCATCCAGCCCGAGGCAGGGCTCATCGAGTATCAGTAGCGGCGGATGTTTCACCATAGCGCGTGCAATCAGCACCAGACGTTGGTCACCGTATGACAAGCCGTTGAACGGTTCGTCTGCGCGCTCCGTCATCCCAAGCAGCGCAAGCCATTGATCCGCAATCTCTCGCTGGGTTTCTGTGCTTTTGCTGTATAGCCCGATGCTGTCGTAGAACCCGGAGATGATGACGTTCCTTAAACCGGTGCCGACTCGGTACTCCCATTGCAGCGCGGTGGAGACATAGCCGATGTATTGTTTGATCTGCCAGATGCTCTCGCCGGTGCCGCGTTTGAAGCCAAACACTGTGATGTCGTTGACGTAGCATTGGGGATGATCGCCGGTGATCAATGACAGCAGACCGGTTTTACCGCTGCCGTTGGGTCCGCTCAACTGCCAATGTTGGTTCGCTTCGATGGTCCAGTTGAGTTTTTCGAAGACGGTGTTGTCTTCGTAGCGAATGGTGACCCCGTTCAGGCGAACCAGCGGATCACTCGGATTCAAGGGAGGTAGTTGGGCTGCTGGATCGGCGGCGGGTACCTTAAGCTTACTGGTCTTTAGGTGCAGTAGTTGGTGTAGCTCAGCCAGGGCGGGCTCATCCTTACGCTCTACCTGTTGGAGCAAATGCCCATCGTTAACATAGGCAAAGTGGGTGATGAAGTCCGGGTGTTCATCGAATCGGTTCAGCACAATCACCATGGGGACGGTTTGTGCAAGGTCTTTCAAATACGCTTGCAGCCAGACCAACGAATCCAGGTCGAGACCATCGAAAGGCTCATCTAGAATCAGTAGTTCCGGCCGACTGGTCAGCGCTCGAATGAGCATGACTTTGCGCGTCTCGCCGGTGGATAGTTTGCGAAAGGCTCGATCCATCAATGATCGGATGCCCAGTTTGTCGATCAACGTCTGTGCGAGTGTGTGATCCTTGCAGACTTCATCGATGATCTCGGCAACCGGCGTGCCTTCTGCAATCACATCTATAATGTCAGCGTCGTCTTTGCGACGCTCAGCCTCGATGAGTTCTGCTTGTACCTCGTATGAGACTAGAGCAACACGCGCGGGTAACCCCGAGAGTGATCCCGACAAAGGCTCGCCAGCTCCGGCAAGCACTGCTGCCAGTGCTGATTTGCCGCTACCGTTGGCGCCTGTAATCAGCCAATGTTCGCCTGGCTGGATAGTCCAGCTGATGTCGTTGAGTTGAAAGCGCCCGTCGAAATCGACCGACAGCGCTTCGAGACAAATCGCGTCTTTGTCGGTCATTGAACTACCCAGGACTAGACGATGCGTTTCATGTCCGCCATGTAACCGCGCAGTTCGGCGCCAATCTTTTCAACGGGATGGTTGCGAATGGCTTCGTTGACTTCGATCAGGCGAGCATTGTCCACGCCAGTGTCGTTCAGTCCAAGACCTTTGCCGATAACATCGCTTTTGATGCCTTTCATGAAGTCACCCAACAATGGAACGCACGCATGGTTGTACAGATAACATCCGTACTCAGCGGTGTCCGAGATGGTGGCATTCATCTCGTAGAGTTTCTTACGGGCGATGGTGTTGGCGATCAGCGGCGTCTCGTGCAGAGACTCGTAGTAGGCCGAGTCGGCGATGATGCCGGCTGCCGTCATGGTCTCAAAGGCCAGCTCAACCCCAGCCTTCACCATAGCAACCATCAGGATGCCGTTGTCGAAGTATTCCTGCTCTGAGATGTCTACATCGCCGGCTTGTGTTTTCTCGTACGCGGTTTCTGCTGTTTCAGCGCGCCAGCCGAGCAGCTCGGCATCATCGTTAGCCCAGTCGGCCATCATGGTCTTAGAAAAAGTGCCGTTCATGATGTCGTCTTGGTGCTTTTGGTAGAGCGGACGCATGATGTCTTTCATCTGTTCTGCTAGGTCGAACGCGCGGATCTTGGCTGGGTTGGATAGCCGGTCCATCATGTTGGTGACGCCGCCGTACTTCAACGCTTCGGTGGTTGTCTCCCAACCGTACTGGATTAGCTTTGAGGCGTAGCCGGGATCAATGCCTTCTTCGATCATCTTGTCAAAACACAAGAGCGAGCCGGTCTGCAACATGCCGCACAAGATGGTTTGTTCACCCATCAGGTCTGACTTTACTTCGGCGATAAACGAAGACATCAACACGCCAGCTTTGTGGCCACCGGTGCCAACCGCGTAAGCCTTCGCCAGCGCCAGGCCTTCACCTTTTGGATCGTTGTCTTCGTGCACTGCAATCAGGGTTGGTACACCAAAGCCACGCACGTACTCGGCGCGAACTTCTGAACCCGGGCATTTGGGAGCAACCATGATGACCGTGATGTCATCACGAATCTGCATACCTTCTTCAACGATGTTGAATCCATGTGAGTAGGACAGGCAGGCACCTTTTTTCATGAGCGGCATGATGGTGTTGACCACGCCGGTGTGCTGCTTGTCCGGTGTTAGATTCAAGACAACATCGGCCATTGGTAGTAACTCTTCATAGGTGCCTACGGTGAAACCGTTTTCGGTTGCGTTCTTCCAAGATTGGCGCTTCTGAGCAATCGCTTCGTCGCGTAGCGTGTAGGAAACATCCAGGCCGCTGTCTCGAAGATTCAGACCCTGGTTCAGACCTTGCGCGCCGCAGCCGATCACAACCATCTTCTTGCCTTTTAGGGCCTCAACACCGTCAGTGAATTCGTCAAGGTGCATGAAGCGGCACTTTGCTAGCTCAGCCAGCTGCTGGCGCAAGGGTAGGGTGTTGAAGTAGTTAGCCATGGTTTGCTCTCAATGAGTGTGGTTTGGGCGGATTCTACTGGGTAGGCCATGTTTCGTAAATTGATATATATGCAACGTGGTATGCCGATTTTCGCAACACTCAAGAGGAATCTCCTGTAATCTCCAGCCATGAACATCAAAACACTCCGGCACTTCTTGTTGCTGTGTGAAACCCTTAATTTTGCTAGGGCCAGTGCGCGTGCCAGCATCAGTGCATCCGCGCTATCCCGCAATATCCGGGCGCTGGAAACGGAGCTCAATACCACGCTGTTTGAGCGCGACAACCGTACTGTTGAGCTCACACCCGAGGGCCAGAAGTTTCAACGTTACGCGCGCGATGCCGTGGGGCAGTGGGAGCAAATTTGCTTCGAGCTAACTGACTCAGCCCAGCAGCTTCGAGGTGAGGTGAGCCTGTATTGTTCTGTCACCGCCAGCCACAGCATTCTGGTGGATTTGTTGAACCGCTTTCGACCCTCGCACCCCGGCATTGAGATCAGGCTTGAGACGGGTGATCCCCAGCATGCCATTGCCCGGGTTCAAGGGTTGGAGGAAGACTTGGCCATTGCGGCTCGCCCGGGAAAACTGCCGGCCGGCGTTTTGTTTAAACCCATCCTTGTTTCTCCTTTGGTGTTCATCGCACCCGTGGAATCCACGGATCGGAACCTGCTTGAGGTGCCGCCGGAGGAGGCTGCCGCCTGGCAGGCTATCCCCATGATCCTTGCGTCCAGCGGCATTGCCCGCAACCGGGTAGATGCCTGGTTCCGCAAGCTGGGAGTCACACCAAAAATATACGCTCAGGTGGCGGGTAATGAAGCCATCGTTAGCATGGTGAGTTTAGGGCTTGGGGTTGGCGTCGTGCCAAAGATAGTTCTTGATAACAGTCCGTTTGCCGCGCGCGTGCGAATACTGGATGTGCAACCGGCTTTGGCTGCGTACGACCTTGGGCTGGTGACCTTGAAGCGACATCTTAAGAACCCATTGGTTAGCGCGTTTTGGTCGTTGCTACCTGCAGGGTAAGCCAATCTATCCTGATAGCGCTTGCGTGCCCGTCCGGCGTGGTGGTATTTATCTGCTTCCACAATTATCGATACACAGCGAACTAAGCCATGCCGAGAGGAAAGTACCCTGGGTGCCAGCTAGATGGTTGATCCGCAAGCTGGCTTCAATCTTGCTCCAGGCCGATTGCTTGCCAATAAATACGAGGTCATTGAACTGCTCGGTGGAGGTTGGGAAGGTGAGGTGTACCTGGTCCGGGAGCAGGCGACGGGTATCGAACGAGCAGCGAAGTTGTTCTATCCCGAGCGGAACCCGAAGAACTCGGTAGCCAAGGCGTATGCAAAGAAGCTGTTTAAGTTGCGTCATTGTGATGCGCTAATTCAGTATGTAAATCAAGAAGCGTTGAGCCGTCGGCGCATAGACGTCACCATACTGATCTCAGAGTTTGTAGAAGGCGAAGTATTGAACTCTTTTTTGGCCAAGCGACCGGGTAAGCGGCTTCCGGAGTTCGAGGCGCTGCGTCTCCTATACGATCTAGCCAAAGGCATGGAGCCAATTCATCGCGCTCGGGAGTATCATGGGGACCTGCATGGTGAAAACATCATTGTGAATCGTCGCGGCTTAGCGTTTGAAATCAAGCTGCTGGATTTTTACATTCGCAATTCCTCTAAACGAGACAACATTGAAGACGATGTTGTCGACATGATCCGGCTTTTGTACGACCTGCTTGGTGGCCAACGTTTCTACTCTAGGCAGAGTGATGTGGTGAAGTCGGTTTGTTGTGGGCTGAAGCGTACTCTCATCCTCAAAAAATTCCGACATGCGGGTGCGCTTCGCCAATATCTAGAAGAACTGCATTGGAGTTAAGCCATTGCTTGATGCCCACTTTTATTTGAACGCAGACCACGAGTCTGTTGTTGAGCTGCCAATGCCACATGGGGAAGTTGTCGTTGTCTCTTGTGCCGCTGAAACCTTAGGTGCGAACCAGGATAGTGCTGCGGTACTAGAGCTAGATGCCTCGCGATGCCTGTTGATTGTCGCTGACGGCATGGGCGGTGGACCCTCTGGCGCCGAAGCTTCTGCAGTTGCCGTTCGGTCGGTGATTGCCGCGGTTAAGCGCAGCGAAGGCAGTGGTCGTGCATTGCGCAGTGGCGTGTTAGATGGTGTTGAAAAGGCGCAAGTGGAAGTGGCGCAGTTGGCGGTTGGTGCTGCCACAACTTTGTTGGTAGCGGAAGTTCAAGACGGTCAGGTACGTACTTACCATGTTGGCGATAGTGGGGCTTTGGTCTTCGGGCGTGGAGGCCGTTTGAAGTTGGCAACAGATTTCCACTCCCCGGTAGGTTACGCCGTGAAAAGTGGTTTGCTCGATGAACAGGAGGCCATGCAACATAGGGATAGGCACTACGTCAGCAACATGGTTGGCCTGTCAGATATGTCCATAGAGATGGGTTCAACCTTATCTTTGGCTCGCTATGACACTTTGATACTGGGGTCCGATGGTCTGTTTGATAATTTGTTCCAACAGGAGCTTATTCAGCAGATGCGTAGCGGGCCGTTGCCCAAGGTGTTCTCTGCTTGTTTTGAACTGGCCAGACAACGAATGAATACACCGAATGTGGACCATCCGTCGAAGTTGGATGATTTGACCATGATTGGATATCGACGTCGGTGCTAGTGCCAATTGCCATCCAATTCTTGCTGAGCTATCCGCTCGGCGTTCGTTAACAATATTCACCCACAAAGGAAACTTGTATGGCCGCTAACACAGGTCAGTCAGCGCCCGATAACCAGTGGCTTGAGTCGTTGCAGGAAGAGGTGCTTGAACCTGAGTTACCCATTATCGATCCGCACCATCACTTGTGGTTGCGCAATGGTTATACCTACCTAATGCCGGAGCTTGCTGCAGACTTAGCTAGCGGACACAACATTGTGGCAACCGTTTATGCGGAGTGCCATTCGATGTACCGCGCGCAGGGGCCTGATGAGCAACGCTCCTTAGGCGAAACCGAGTTCGTTCGAGGGCAAGCGGCCATGAGTGCTAGTGGTGAGTTCGGTAGCACTAGAGCTTGCGATGTGATGTTCGGCAATGTTGATCTCGGGTTAGGTGGTGCGGTAGAGCCATTGCTCGAGCAACACATTGAGGCGTCAGGCGGTCGCTTTCGAGGTATCAGGTTGTCCTCGGGATGGCACGCCGACGACAAAATTCACAATGTGGCCGACCAATCACAGCTGTTGATCGACCCGCGTGTCTCCGAAGCGGTTGCTGTTGTTAATCGCCTAGGGATGTCGCTGGACTGTTGGCTTTATCACCCGCAACTAGATGAGGTTGCACAACTGGCCGATGCACACCCTGACCTGACAATCATCCTTAATCACGTAGGAAGCCCGATTTTGGGCGGTCCCTACCGAGGGAAAAATGACGAAGTCTTCCAAGAATGGAAGGCGGCTATTGGTCGGGTTAGCAAGCGTGACAATGTGTTCGTAAAGCTTGGAGCCATGCCGATCCGCATGCCGAGCTATGAGGGTGATCGCACCCTGCCGCCAGGCTCCCAGGAAGTTGCTACTGCTTGGAGACCTTGGATGGAGACTTGTATCGAGGCTTTTGGTCCCGCGCGATCGATGTACGAGTCGAATTTTCCGGTGCAAAAACGTTGGTGTAGCTATCAGGTCTGTTGGAATGCGTTTAAGCGAATCTCGGCGGGCGCTTCGGCGGCGGAGAAGACAGATCTGTTTTTGGGTGCGGCAGCGCGGGCTTATCGTATTGAGAATGTGCCTGGCTGACTCTAAAACGGTCAGACATTCAGGCCATCAGTCTAGACATAAAGCGATGGTCGGCGTTATAGATATGTCATGAAGTTAATCACGACATTGCTGATCCTTGCTTTTTGCTCTGTAGCGATTGCCGATGTTGAAGGATTTGAAGCATTGGCACCCGACAACCCGGCGGTGCTTGGTAAATGTGACGGTACTATTCCCAACAGCATTATTGGGCGCTGGCAGGTCGATTTTATCCGAACGGAAAATGAGCGGACTCTCACTGGCGTGGAGGAAAGCCCGAACAACAATCAATCTGTGAGCAATGGAGCGTCGGTGATGACAATTACCGAGAACTCCATGATCAGCCAGGTGGCCAATGTTTTCGATATTGAGGTGCCTTATCGGCTTATCGGGGGGAGCGCTAATCGTTACCTGGTTGAGCCTTACGATGAGTTGGGTGCAGGAGACGCAATCAGCCTTACATTGATACCTTGCGGGATGAAACTGGAAGGGGTTGTTGGTTGTGATACTGGCCACTGCAAAAGAGTGTTAGCAAAAGTGTATGCGCAAATTGCAGAGAAGATGGGAATCTCTAGAGAACAGTTGGAAGCTAGTGCGGAGATGTCGGCAACCGAACAGCCTGGGTCGACCTACTATCGTTTACTTGGTCCTGATACCGCTGATGATGAGGTAGCCTCGGAACCCGCTAGCTCAGAATGATTGACGCTGGTACTAGTGAATAGCCCCGAGTTGAAAACTCCACCAGTGATCGGGTCGAGGTTTGGGGTCGCGACCAAACTTTAGTGCTCGAGCATGCCAAATACGGTCTAGCGTTACGTCATCTACTACCCGGGTGTAGCGAATGTCATAAACTTTACCAGCCGCGCGCACATGACCTAACGGATACTCCAACGCGCGCGCCGCCCACTGTTTACCCGCGCACTGAGAGCAGCTCACATACAACTGTTCATCAATCGACATGCAGTTGACGTTCATGGAGCGAGGGATAAAGAACGCTACCTCGATTTGGCACAGTGGCACGGTGGCTTTGTCGTTCACAAAGCTCCAGTCTGCGGGTGCAGCCACAAACTCTCCGGACAATGACCCGCCAGGGACCCTGTCGCATGGGCAGACAAATTGGTAGGTGACTAGCGCCGCAACAGCTGCGGCTAAGGTGATACCACCCACTAGCTTTATCCACATCTTTTGCAACCTCTACCGTTAGCCAGCCTTGTGCCTTCAGTCGTCAAAGCCCAAAAAGCGTGCGGCTTCATCAACGCTTTTGCGCTCTGATACAACAGCGTTAGCCGGGAAGGTTTCATCCGGCCAGCCCAGTGCCACAGCCTTCATGATCACTTGATCTTCTGCGATGCCTGCATGTTCGCGTACCACGGGCGATTGCATGATGCCTTGGCTGTTAATCACAGCGCCCAGACCACGCGACCAGGCCGCGTTTACCAGTGCTGTTGTTACAGCGCCACAGTCAAAAGCCGTGTCATCGCTGTCAGCTAATACGCGGTCATAAGTGATAATCACGCAAACGGGCGCATCAAACTGACGGAAACCGCGTAGGACCCAATCCAGGCGACCCTCTTTATCTTCGCGCTCGATACCCATGGCGGCGAACAATTGCTTGGCAACGCCAACTTGGCGATTGCGATGCTCTCCGGCAAAGGCCTCGCCGATGCGAAACTCTCGCGAGTGCGGTACACCCGCAAGGTTACGTTCCGTGTTGCCAGCTCGAATAAGGTTTAAAGGCTCACCGGAGACTACGGTGAAATTCCAGGGTTGCGTGTTCATCGATGATGGCGAACGCATGGCCAGTTCTAATACTTCTTTGATCAGCGCTTTTGGCACTGGGTCGGGCTTGTAGCCGCGAATGCTGCGGCGACCGAGTAGGACATCATCAAATTTCACTGTGTATCTCTCTGTGTTGGTATCGCGCTAGTTTACTGGAATATTTCGGGGCAGGGTGAAATATGCAAATCTGCCAGCTCGGCGCTGGCTTATGGCTTAGCTTCCCGTAGCTGTCTCTGGATCTCTGCCACCTTGGCGCGATTGAGCTTGTACTGCATCAAGCAGAGAAAACCCGGAATGGCGAGAAGAGCGGCAAGGGGCCCCGACATGACGGCAAGGGAAAGGATGGTGTCTGCTGGAATGTCTGCCGAGGTTTTGATTGCTTCACCGGTTGGCCAGGAGATTAGCGTGAGCATGAGCCCGGCGAGTAGCGAGCCCAACGCGCCCATACATTTTCCTGCGAAGGATACAGCAGCAAACAACACACCTTCCTGACGGCGTCCTACTTCCAGCTCATACTCGTCAGCTATGTCAGCCATAGAAGTGCTTATGCCAACCACCAGCTGAGCAAATGCTGCGCCTAGGATGAGGTAGATCACACACAGAGTTGAGGCGACGGCCCAGGTGCCTTTGTCAGGCATTAGGCCAAGTAGGTATAGGATTACCGGCAGTGCATGCAGCAACATCCAACCAATGCCACCCAGCAACATGGCGTTGCGCTTGTCGAGCTTAGCAAAGAGTTGGGTTGCCACCATGTACCCAAACACGCTGCCCGCTGGCCCCATTAGCATCACGGTTAAAATTTGAAAGCGAGAAAGCTCCCAGAAAAAAGTGAACATGTAGAGCTGGCTGGCGGTGCCCAAACCATAGGCCGTGATAATGATGATGTAGCCCAGCATTAACCAACGGAACGAATGGTTCTTTAGCGTGGCAATCGCCTCGCTCAATATATCGCTGAGACGCACCTTGTTCGTCTCAGCGGGCGGCTGCGGCAAGTAGGGGATACGACTACGGGTACCCCAGCCGCTAATGAAAATCGTGATACAACTAATGATGGCTAAAACCAATGCAAATGGTGGGTAAGCCGCGCCGTTGAGCTGGCCGTTCTCAAACTCTGGTGTAGGTGCAAAGAACAAACCAAAACCCAAACCGTAAACAATGAGATAACCACTGACGGACAGAATCTGGCGAATGGCAACCAAGGTGGTGCGTTCATCGTAGTCTTGTGACAGCTCAGCGCCGAGCGCGAGATGGGGTACGTGATACAGGGTCATTGCACCCCTGGTTAGTATGGTGAAGGTGAGCATCCAGGCGAATAGGGCTGCATCGTTGCCGTTCATCGCAAAGGATGCCGGTGCGAAGAGAAAGTAGAACGACACCGCCAAGGGTAGTGCAGAGGCATACATGAAGGGGTGACGACGCCCAAGCGGGCTGCGCCAGCGGTCAGAAATGGTGCCAACCATTGGATCGGTGACGGCATCGAAGATCAAAGAGATAGCAATCGCTAGCCCGGCGCTGTCCGCCGGCAACCCAAGCACCTGGTTGTAGTAAAACAACAAGAAGGCGGAGAAGCTGCTGTTCTTGATGCCTTCGGCCATTTGCCCAAGGCCAAAGCTCCACCGCACTGTGTGGGGTAAGGCCTTGTTGGCCGCTGCATGATCTGTCATCCGTTTCCCCGCTGACTGTCCGGGGACAGTTTGATTGAAATATGAACTCGTTCGATATATTGTATCGCATAACTTGAACGCGTTCATTAAATCACTTAGCTTCGATTTCAAGTTCTGACCCATAGCTACCCAAGGAATCTTCATGACGCTTCTTAACGATCCACGACCTATCTCTGCTGACTCCCACGCTCTGGAAGGACCTGAAGTGTTTGAAGGGCTAGCCGAACGTTTTGGTGACGATGCACCACGCATCATCCACACCGAAGGCAAGGGTGACTTCATCACCATTCCCAACAACCCGAAGCGTGCCCGCAACGTGGCCGTAATGGCCTTGGCTGGCACCCGGTTGGACTACGAAACTCCACTGCCACGAGAGCACGCGTCCAAACCGGGCGCAGGTTCCATTGATGACCCCGAGATACAGGCTTACTTCACCGGCGGTTATGCGGCGATGCGCCCAGGTCTCACCGACGGTGCGCGTCGCCCCGATGACCAAGACATTGACGGCGTTGCGGCAGAGATTCTGTATCCGGGTTGGTTCGCCATGTTTAGCCTGCCAAACCTTGAGCTGATGGTGGCGTTGCAGCAGAACTACAACAATTGGATGCACCACCAACAGGTGATTTCCAAAGGCCGTTTGATCGGGCTTGCGGCGCTGCCGGTGCAGCAACCTGAACTTGCGGTGGCGGAGCTAGAGCGTGTCATCAAGCTTGGCTTTAAGGGCATTGTGATTCCATCCAACGCGCCCAAAGGCCGCCGCTATAGCGACGAGGAGTACGAACCCATGTGGGCACTCGCCGAAGAAGCGGGGCTGCCCATCGGCTTCCACGTTGCCTGCTGGTCGCATATACCCGAGTGGCAGAAGGCGATGGCCGCACGGGATTCGATTGTGCAGTACGCCGGTTCGTCAACCCTCATTCACGACACCATGGTTGAACTGATGGTTCGCGGTGTGTGCGCTAAGCATCCGAAGTTGAAGTTTGTATTGGCTGAGTTCAATGCGGGATGGGTTGCCCACTGGCTTGATAAGGTGCAGCAAGGTTGGAGCCGGGACTATGCGGCAGACCCATCGAGCGCAGCGCCTGTTGACGTGCTGGAGATATGGAAGCGGCAGTTTTACGCCACCATCGAGGATGACACCGCCGCGTTGAACACGCGCGAGATGATCGGTGAAGAGACTTTACTCTGGGGTTCCGACTACCCTCACACGGATTCAACTTGGCCCTGTTCCAGCGATGTGATCACCGAGATGTTTGAGAGCTATTCGCCGGAGAGTCGAGATAAGATTACGCGCACCAACGTGGCGAATCTCTACTCGCTTTGAGGGGTTGGCTATCTACAGCCCTTTAAGAAACTGATCAAGGGCAGCATTAGTTGCTGCCGGTGCTTCCTGCTGTACCCAGTGCCCAACCTTCGGAATAATCGTTGCGCCACGAAAATCCGCGCAGGCTGCGCCCGGGTCAGCGTACATATCACCTTGTGGCACGAAGTGCCGTACAGCATCGCGATCGCCGCCAATGAAACAGGCAGGCTGCTCGATCAGTTTGCCGCGAATCGGTGCTGATTCCAGTGCATCAATATCTTGAGCGCGATAACGATTGATCGGTCCACGAAAGCCTGATTGAGAAAATGCTTGCACGTAAACATCCAAATCTTCGGGCGTCATCCATGCAGGGAAAGGGTCAGGATCAACCAAGGCATCAAGCAATGATGCGTCTTTTGGTTTGTGTTTCAGCCAATCATCCGCCGGCGCATCACCTGACAGCGAGAAATAAATCTTACGCAGGGCGCTGGCGAAATCGGCTTCTACCTCCGCTTCAACCACGCCTTCGGCTTGAAAGTACAGTTGGTAGAAGAATCGATCGGGGTATATAGCTCGGGCTATATCCAGGAAGCTGGCTTCACCCGCTGGCATGTAGGGTACGCTCAGGCCTGCAACCGCCCGCACTGCCTCTGGGTGCCGAAGGGCCGTGTTCCACACAATGGGTGCGCCCCAGTCGTGCCCAAAAAGTACAACAGGTTGGTCGCTCAATGCGCGCGCGACGGCAGCAACGTCGCTGGTGAGTTCTTGCATTGTATAAGCGCTAATCGCGTCTGGCTTTGAGCTGCCCCCATAGCCGCGCACATCCATAGCGGCCACACGATAGCCGCGTTCGCTGAAGTGGTGGATTTGATGGCGCCATGAATACCAAAGTTCAGGCCAACCATGGACACAGAGAATGACAGGGCCATCACCCTGAACCGCAACCTGTAGTTGATTGCTGCCGTTATCAATTTTAAGAAAATCCATGGGAACCCTTCTTAGTTGGACGTTGAGATTAATGCCCCAGATCAAACCCTTCGTGCTCGTGGCCTAACTTGTCATCCAACTCGTGGTACGCCTCACCTTCGTATTTGCGCACTTCATTGCGACCAACAACCATGTGATGCACTTCGTCTGGGCCGTCAGCAATCCGCAGCGAGCGTTGGGAGACCCACATTTTTGCTAGTGGCGTCCATTGGGTAACACCGGTTGCGCCATGCATTTGTATGGCTTCGTCGATGATGCGGCCGATCTTGCGCGGTACGTTGGCCTTGATTGCGCTTACGTAGATACGTGCCTCTTTGTTGCCCAGTACGTCCATGGCCTTTGCAGCCTGCAGGACCATCATTCGGCAAGCGTCTATTTCGTAACGCGCTTTGGCAACGACTTCGACATTCTTACCCAGTTGAATGATGGGTTTGCCAAAGGCGGTGCGAGCGGATGCGCGTCGGATCATTAGCTCAAGGGCACGCTCACCGGCACCGATAGAACGCATGCAGTGGTGGATGCGACCGGGACCAAGGCGAACTTGAGAAATTTCAAAGCCACGACCTTCGCCGAGCAAGATGTTGTCTTTTGGCACTCGGCAATTGCGGAAACGGATGTGCATGTGGCCGTGGGGTGCTTGGGTTTCTCCAAATACGCGCATGGCGCCTAGAATCTTTACTCCGGGCGCATCGATGGGCACCAAAATCATTGACTGTTGCTTGTGGGGCGGCGCATCTGGGCTGGTCTGCACCATGGTAACCATAACTTTGCAGCGCGGGTCACCAGCGCCTGAGGTGAAGTACTTCTCGCCGTTGATCACCCACTCATCGCCATCCAGCACCGCTTGGGTCGCGATGTTTTTGGCATCCGAAGAGGGCCAGCCGGGTTCGGTCATGGCATAGGCAGAACGAATCTCGCCTCGCAGCAACGGCTCGAGCCATTGCTCCTTTTGCGCAGCGGTACCTACCCGTTCGAGCACCTCCATATTGCCGGTGTCAGGCGCAGAACAGTTGAGTGTTTCTGATGCCATGGGATATTTGCCTAGCTCGTTGGCGATGTAGGCATAGTCTAGGTTGCTCAAACCTTCGCCGGTGTCCGCATCTGGCAAGAAGAAGTTCCACAGGCCAGAGTCTTTGGCCTTTTGCTTTGCGCCTTCCAAGAGTTCCAACTGACCGGGTGCTAGTTCCCATTCTTTTTCGCGTTCTTCTCCCAGCCGCTCGTATTCCGCCACGATGGGTACTACGTTGTCTTGGATGTGTTTCTTCACCGCCGCCAATAACGGCTCGGCTTCCTCGGACATGGTTAGGTCAAATAAGCTGGTATTCTTGGACACGGATGCCTCCTCGACATGCAATGGTGGGGAACTAGCCTAGGTAGAATTTGCCACATTTACCCATCCGAAAGCCACTGTGCCACCGCGGGTACCATGATTTAGAAGCTAGTTGCTGAGCTGATCCAAGAACGCCAACACCTCTGCATTAAATGCATGGGGCAACTCAAAGTAGCTGCTGTGGCCAACGTCACCGAGATTCACGCAATTTGCGTGGGGAACCTTTGCCGCTAGGGCTTCGATGTACTCCGACGAGAACAGAAGGTCCTGATTACCGGTAATAAATAGGGTGGGTACGTCGTAGGTCGGGAGCCTACTGATATCCACCCCAACGCCAGCTGCGGCTATCTGCTTTGCAATGACGCTGTTGTCGATGCCGTTGAATTCGCTGACCATTTGATACAAGACGGCGCCGGGTGGATTTTTGTCCGGATAATCCGCCGCCAACGCGGGTGTATGAAAGCCGCCACCAATACCGCGGGTAAGCCGTTCAAGGTTCTTGGGTGGTGATACTTCGGGATGAGTAAACACGCCGGGCGTATGGCTCATGATTAACCCATCAATTCGATCCGGGTGATGCACGGCTACTTGGCTTCCGGTCCAGCCACCCATGGATTGGCAAATAAAGGTAGCCGAGCCAATGTCCAATGCATCCAGGATGGCCAGTGCGTCATCCGGGAACTTAGCCGGCAAGAAATGTTCAACAGGGCAAGTTGATCTAGCGAAATAGCGGTGATCAAAAACAATGATTCGGTAGTCTTCTACTAGAGCAGCCACCTGATTAAACCAGATGGCGCTATTGCCGCCCATGCCGTGGGCCAGCATGATGGTACGCTCCCCCGTGCCGTAAACTTGATAGTACAGATTTACACCATCACTAGAAACGTAAGGCATATCGGCTCTCCTACATAAGCTTCCTCAATGTAGCGATCCTAGCATTGTTATCTTTGATTTTTTTTGAACAGCGGTGTTACATCCGAACCTGAGTTTGCTCGCGTGATCCCTCTAATGCGATCAGCGAAATCGATGAAAATTTCTTTGATGCTACGTTTGATTTTGATGTCTGTACCGCCAAACAATACCAGCCCTTGCACTATCACCACCGGTGCGTGGCTACGCTGGCTTGATGGTGCGCTATTGTCGCTACCACCAAAGATCGAAACGATCTTCGACACAGCGTTGATGTCCTCTCTAACGTAAATGTTGGCGCCTCCAAACAGCGTCAATATCCGGATGCGAACCGTTGGATGCGTGAATCTCGCTTCTGTAAAGTCGATGTCACCGCCACCAAACAGATTGAGCATTCTGATTTCTTTTGGCACGTTCCATGGGCCGGTGCGATTGCTTCCGCTGAAGATATTGATGACGTATTCCACATCGGGTGTGGCGCCGTAGTCGTATTTTAAATCCAAATCCAGCTCTTCGCGCTTTTGTTCGGCGTAGCTTTTATCGACCTCAAGATCTAGATCCGCCACTAGGTCACCGAGTTCGCCAGCGTTGTTACTGGCAAGCGCCTGGTCTAGGCGTCGCTCAAATGCTTCAAGAGAAAGTTGCTCGTGACCGTAGTTGACGATCAGCTGGTCGATTACTTCTTCTCGCAGCACATCGATGGGTCTATCTTGGTTTTCGACGGTCATTGGTGGTTACCCTTGGCTAAGTGAGACATCTGGTTAGATCTATGTATGCAATCATCGGGCCAGGTTATTTCCCCTTAGTTTCAATGGCTTACGCAGCCAGCCATTGCATTAGATCGCCGATCTAATGATTAATTGGTGATATTGGCCAAAAGCTCAGCTGCAACACCGCGTTGACCTTAGGTCTCCTGGTGTAAATGGACCTGCTAGTTTTCGTACCAAGCTAAATCGATTCGATAGCCCGCATAGCCATTGAGATCTAAGGCAATGGGCGATCCATTCACCTTTTTTTCCGATTTTGAGCCTATTTCTTCCCAGAAGTAGAATGTCTTCTTACCTGGTGAGTAGTGGCCACAGGCTTTCTTATCTTTCTTTTTCGCAATGTACTTGGCTGCAGATGCCTTTTTAAAGTGCAATCCTTTCCATGTCTTGGTTTTGTTAACCAAACATACTTTCACCTTGCCATTCTTGTCTGCTTCGCCTTTGTGCGACTTCGCGTCAATGCGACCAGTGCGACCATGTGTGTTTGAACGGGAGAGATGCAGAGACGTGTTGATCACTGGAGGTCCGCTAACTTCGTCGCAGAGGGCTTTTTCGCTATCTGAGGGATTGAACGAGTTGGCGCCGCCAGCTTTCACGCCGCTGTAGAATAGCCGTGCGGCCACTTTGCAGCTGAGATAGCCGGGTCCGTTTAGCAGCTTAATGGAAGCTCGATTACCTAAGTGTTTGTAGTAGTACTTGTCACAGCCTTTGAGCATATTGTCTAAAAACATGAGGTCACATAACTCTTGGTTCATGCCTTCCATTGCGTAGCAAACGTCGTGTTCTACACAGGCGCTTTTGCCGAAGACTAAGTCGGCCATGCCGGCTACCCCTTTTGCTTGCTCAGGGATGCTGCACGCACTGCCACCCCTAGGATTCCATTTTTTGGCGATTAGGCCTGTACGGCAAGTGGTCGCACCCTTGCCGCTAAGCAGGGCAATAGATTTACGAGGCACAGTGACTTTCTGGCCAGGAAATTTCAGCGTTATCGTGCTCGATGTTTTGAATATTGGCCGCTTGGGGCAATGGGTTGGTCCGCACCGTTTGCATTGCAATCCGGTTAAGCAGCTACCCTGCCAGCCGAAAGCTCCGGTATCACAGCTAGCGGAGTAATCAGGGCAATCCGCGGCTGCAGCTCCAGAAAAAGTGGTTAGCAACAATAGCACCAGTAAACCTACAACCTGTCTCATCGTCTTCCTCGCTTGTTGGTGTGAAATACACCCAATGCAAATACCCACCGCTGCGACGGCGAGCGAGCATAGACCATATTTCTCCTGCGATGACGAGCCCGAGCGCAAATGGGGTAATTACCCCATAAAATTTATTCTCTTAGCTATAGCCTTCTTCTGACAATGGCATCTTGCGTACTCGGTGACCTGTCGCGGCGAAGATGGCGTTCCCAATAGCTGGTGCCAGTGGTGGTAAGGCGGGTTCTCCAAGTCCGGTTGGGGCGTGATCACTTTGAATGAAGTGAATATCGACTTTTGGTGCTGCAGGCATTCGCAGCACGGTGTAATCGTGGAAATTGGATTGTTGGATACGACCTTTTTCCATGGTGATCTTTTGCGCCATCATGGTTGACAGGCCATCAATCACGGCTCCTTCAACCTGTGAGGTTGCACCGCTCATGTTGATGATGGGACCGACATCCACGGCGACGGTGACCTTATGCACCCTAAGCTTCTTATTTTTATCCACGCTCACGTGCGCCACTTCTGCCACGTGCGCGGCGTGGCTAAAGAAGAAGGCTAATCCCAGGCCAGAACCTTTAGGCATTGCACGGCCCCAACCGGATTTTTCGACCGCCAAGTTAATGACATCGGCTGCGCGACCCGTATTCAGCGAACGAATGTTGCCTGGTTCGAACCATCGCGGCTCACCGAGAATTTCCAGCAAGAATTTTGCATAGTCGCGCTTAGATGCATGGGCTAACTCATCCAAAAAGCTCTGCACCACAAAGGCGTTAGTGTTTGACTGTGGCGCACGCCAGGGGCCGCAAGGCGTAGCGATATCGAACATGGTGTGAGTTACGAGCGCATTATCTATGTTCTGCAACGGGAACTCGACTGGACGGAAACCAGAGCCGACCACGGGCTTGCCGTTTGTTTGCATGCCCATATGATGATTTTCGAACGCGACCAGCTTGCCTTTGTTATCAACGCTACCTTTTACCGATTGGAATCCACCAACACGGAAAAAGTCATGATGGATATCGTCCTCGCGCGTCCAAGTAAGCTTAACCGGTGCCTCCATGCGTTTGGAAATCTCGGTAACCTCACAGACATATTCGTTGTAGACCCGCCGACCAAAGCTGCCGCCCAAGCGCATTTGATGGACCTTGATCTGTTCTGGCTCTAGGCCGAACAAGGATTTAGCAGGCCCGTAAGCACGTGTGGGTGCTTGGGTTGGAATCCAAAGCTCTAGCTCATCTTTGGTTCCTGGGTTCGCCTTGCTGCCTGCCTTTCGATAATGCCCGGTGCAGTTCATGGGCTCCATACACAGATGCGCAACAAAAGGGTACTCGTAAAACGCTTCCAGGGTTGTGTTGTTTTTATCAGCAAACACCGAGTCAACGTCGCCCTTAACCAAGCCCTCTTCGCTACCGCGGCGACCTTTTAGGCTTTGCGCGCGCGCAGCCATGGCACTCCAACTGTCTTTGGACGCTTGGCTTTCATCCCACTTCACCTTGAGTTTGCGCTTGGCACTGAATACCGCGTGAGTGTTGGTGCCTACAATGGCGATGCCATCGAGCAACTCGCGCACATCGCCATTGCCTTTAACCACAAAGGCATCCACTACGCCGGGTAGTCGTTTGATTTCGTCTATGTTGGCGCTAACCACTCTGCCGCCAATGGCAGGGCACTTGTGGTAGGCCGCGTACAACATGTCGGGTACCCGAGTATCGATGCCAAACAGCGCTAAACCTGAGGTTATAGCGAGGTTATCTACTCCGGAAACGGCGCTACCAATGATGGTGTAGTCCTGACGTTCTTTGAACACCAGGGCATCAGGGTCTGGCACTTCTTGCTGAGCCGCCAAGGTGGCAAGCTGGGCGAAGGTGCGAAATTGACCGGAAACGTGGGTGACGCGACTGTTTGCTGCGGTGAGCTCTTCGCGGGGTACTTCCATCACCAGGGCACCTGCTCCAATAAACATCTCCCGGGCGGACGCACCCATAGTGCGCATCTGATCGAAGGTACGATTCACCGTTGTTGAGCCGCCAGCGCCGTGGCGGCCAAAGCGCGCTTCGTCGATGGGCGATTGCACTACAACCACATCTTCCCACTTTGCACCAAGCTCTTCGGCAATCACCATGGGTAGGGCAGTTTTTATCCCTTGTCCCATCTCGGCGTTAGAAGAATAGATGGTGATCTTGCCGTCGGTGGCAATCTTCACAAAGGCGTTGAGTTCAGCAGAGACTAGTAGTGTGTCTTCTGCTGGTGACCCATCTGTAGCGCTTAACACCTTGGGTGCCATGGCTGCCAACAGCAACCCGCTGCCACCGATGCCGGCGAGTTTGACGAAGGAGCGTCGATCTATGCCGCCATTGGCTTGACCGTTTTGCTGTTTGGCTATTGCGCGACGAACGGATTCAAAGAGATCGCTCATGATTGAATCTCCGGGGCGGCGTTCACCCACTGCGCTTGCCTATTCCCCGCAGCGCTTTGTATAGCAGAGCGAATGCGATTGTAGGTACCGCAGCGGCAGTAGTTGCCGGCCATAGCCGCATCGATGTCGTCATCTGTAGGTTTGGCATTGCGGGCTAGCAGAGCTGCAGCAGACATGATCTGGCCCGCTTGGCAGTAACCACATTGGGCAACATCCTGTTCGATCCAAGCTTCTTGCAATGCGTGTAGTCCCTGATCTCCAGCCAAGCCTTCAATAGTGCGGACTGCTTGTTTACCCACGGCGCTAACGGGTAGCGAGCAAGAGCGCATGGGTGCGCCGTTTAAGTGCACGGTGCAGGCACCACATTGGGCGATGCCACAACCAAACTTGGTCCCGATGAGACCCAAAGTATCCCGCAGTGCCCACAACAACGGCATGTCGGCCTCCGCTTCCAGTTCATGGTCATTGCCATTAACGTTAATGGTGTATGTTGGCATTAGAATTCCTGAAATCCGCTTAGACAGCCTTACGATAAGCTCTGCTAACACCGGTGTATACTCAAACCCAAGTCAACATAGATGGAAACCCTGATGTCTAATCCTGCTGAACACTACGACGCTATTGTCATTGGATCAGGCTTTGGCGGCTTGTACGCGCTGCATCATCTGCGTGACCAGCTAGGGCTCAACGTCCGTGCCTTTGATGGTGCCGGCGGTGTGGGTGGCACCTGGTGGTACAACCGTTATCCGGGCGCTCGGGTGGATGCCCCCAGCAGCCCTTTCTACGCTTATACCTTCTCCCAAGAAATGGTCGACGAATGGGAGTGGACGGAAACCCAGTCTGGGCAACCAACCATCCTAAAGTACCTCGAACACTTTGCTGAACGTTTCGATTTGCTAAAAGATATCCAGTTCGAAACCTGGGTGGTGGATGCGCGGTATGATGAAGCAGCTCAACACTGGTTGATCGAAACGGATAGCGGCCAAACGCTGTCAGCCCAATTTTTGGTTTGTGCCGTGGGTGCGCTGTTTGTCACCAACAAGCCGGACTACCCGGGTATCGATGATTTTGCTGGGGATTGTTACCACACGGGGCGCTGGCCACACGAGGAAGTGTCTTTTTCCGGTAAACGCGTAGGGGTCATAGGTACGGGTTCGTCGGGTATCCAGGCCATCCCAGAGATAGCAAAAGAAGCCGAGCACGTCACCGTGTTTCAACGCACGCCGCAGTACTCCTTGCCTGCTCGCAACCGTCCGCTGAGCAAAGAAGATTTGGCGCGGTATCGTGAAGAGTGGGATGACCTGCGCACTTCTATGCGCAGACGCGGCGGTTGGCCTTTTTCCACCAGTCGGTTGCGGGCATCCGAAGCGTCACCCGAAGAACGTCGTGCACGATATGAAAAGCTCTGGGATGAGGGTGGTATCCATCTTTCGATCAATAGCTATGTTGGCGTTCTGAGCGATGCGGAGCTCAATGATGAGGTCTCTGAATTTGTGCGCGACAAAATCCGTGAAACGGTCACCGATGCGGATACGGCCGCTAAGCTGTTGCCAGATTATTACTTTGGCACGAAACGCTTAATCCTCGATAACGGATACTTCGAAACCTATAACCGCGATAATGTTGCGTTGGTTGATCTGCGTTCTGAGCCCATTGAAGCTTTCACTGCTGAAGGGTTGCGCACCAAGAACAACGAACATGAGATCGACGTGCTAGTGCTTGCTACCGGTTTTGATGCCGTGAGCGGTTCCATGCTGAACCTCAACCCCAAAGGGCGCGGCGGGGTAAGCCTGAAAGAAAAGTGGGACGACCGCTTTGATAACTACCTTGGCGCCACTATTGCCGGTTTTCCGAATCTCTTCATGATCCATGGCCCGGGCGCGCCAGGTGTGTTCTTCACCATGCCTTTAGGCGGCGAGCTTACCGCAAGCTGGATCGGTGGCTGCATCCAGCATATGCGCGATGCCAAGCTTGGGTCCGTAGAAGCAAGTGAAGAGGCTGAAGGCATCTGGGATGCGGAGATCAATGGGATTGCTAATAGAACGCTATACCCACAAACGAAATCTTGGTACATGGGGGCTAATATTCCCGGCAAGCCTCGTCAGTTCTTGGGCCACTTGCGCGGTTCCCACTACTTCGACCGATTAACCGAGGTGGCGGAGGCGGGCTATGAAGGGTTTACCTTCGAGCCAGCCTCGGGTGAGGTGCGCTAAACATCAGCCTTGCATTCCGTTGGTCGCTAGCTAGAACCGCTTAGCAGGGCGACTAGCAACAGCAATCGAGCCAAAATGGCGTGATGGGGATTTTTTCTTCAGAAGTTGTACTGCTGAGCCATTTCTTTGTCGGGCTTAAGGCGAAAAATGGCCCACTCGCCAATATATGCGGCACATTACGGCGCAATCTTGTGTGAGCCGCGTACATGTGATGTTATCTAGCGGCATATTTGTACGTTCTAAGGGGACACAAAATGAATACTCAAGAAAAGTTCTATATCGGTGGCCAGTGGGTTGCCCCCCAAGGGTCTGACAAGATCCAAGTGATTGATCCATCTAACGAAGAAATCTGTGGTGTGGTGCCTTCTGGCAACAACCAGGATGTTGAAGCTGCTGTTGCTGCTGCCAAACAAGCCTTTAAGACTTGGGGTCAAAGCCCAGCGGCGGAACGCTCTGAGCTAATCAAGAAGCTCTCGGAAAAAGTTACCGCTAACATGCAAAAAATTGGTGAGCTGTGCGCGCTAGAGCTAGGCACGCCCCTACAAACCAGTGTAGCCGTCCACGGCGGTATGGGTGTTGGTGTGGTCAGCTCCTATATCGACGTGCCTTTTGAAATGGAGAAAGAAGAGCAGCTCGGCAACTCCAAGGTAATCAAAGAGCCGGTTGGTGTCTGTGCATTCATCACGCCTTGGAACTTTCCGCTGCACCAGATTGTGGCGAAGGTAATGCCTGCGCTTGCGGCGGGTTGCACCATGGTGCTGAAGCCGAGCTCTGATACGCCGTTGACCGCTTACTACTTTGCCGAGCTCATGGATGAATGTGGTTTTCCACCCGGTGTCTTTAACCTAATTACCGGTCCAGGCCGCACTGTTGGTGAAGCCATGTGCACGCACGCAGATGTAGATCTTGTGTCGCTGACGGGGTCAACGGAAGCTGGACGACGTGTTGCAGCCTTAGCGGCGGAAACCGTTAAACGCGTTGGCCTAGAGCTGGGTGGCAAGTCTGCTTCAGTAGTACTAGACGACGCAGATGTGGCTAAAGCCGCGGGCATTGCCGGTGGTAGCATTTGCATGAATAGCGGCCAGGTTTGTGCAGCGTTGTCGCGTTTGATCGTTCCACGCGCTAAGCATGGTGAAGCGGTTGCGGCAGCAAAAGCAGCAGCGGAATCGGTGACCGTGGGTGGAGCCTTTGAAGAAGGCGCCACCATGGGGCCGGTTGCATCCAAAGCGCAGCGCGATACCGTTGTTGAGTACATCCAAAAAGGCATAGACGAAGGCGCCACTCTGGTTACCGGTGGTACCACACCCCCCGATGGCCGCAACACGGGCTACTTTGTTCAGCCTACGATCTTCAGCGATGTGCGCACTGATATGGTGATTGCACAAGAAGAGATCTTTGGGCCAGTGCTTGCCATCATTCCTTACGATTCAGAAGCAGAGGCGGTGGAGATAGCTAACGACAGCATCTTTGGATTATCTGGTGCGGTCTGGTCTGGTGATGATGCCCGGGCGTTGAAAGTTGCCAAGCAGATTCGAACCGGCCAGGTCTCGGTTAATGGTGGTGCATTTAACATCGCAGCGCCCTTTGGCGGCTACAAGCAGTCGGGTATTGGACGCGAGCTGGGCCCCCATGGTTTGACTGAGTTTACTGAGATCAAGTCGATCCAGTTGTAGAGTTACTGACGAGCTAAGTAAGTCTG
>CALHVX010000080.1 GCA_938036875.1 uncultured Pseudomonadales bacterium | reverse complement strand
CTGATCAGGCACCTGGCGCTGACGATGTCTTCTTACCCGGTTATCTTGGTGTGTGCGGTAGTGACCATCACTGGTGCGGTTGTAGCGACGGTCAATACGACGGTCGAAGCGACGGCCGTTGTAGCGATCGTAATGGCGGTTGTAATCGCGTTGATTGTAGTAACGATGACCCCGCGGATGCCGGTAGTAGCGATCGCGCCAGATCCAACCGTAAAAGGTACTGTTGTTTAGATAGCCACGATCGTAGTAACCGTACTCATTGCCGCGATAGTTGCTGTAGGCGCGTGGCGCCAAGATAGCAGTGAAACCGGTAATCTTGGCATCACGACTTAAATACAAATTCCAGTTACGACGTTCATCAGCAGGCGCTAACAAGCGTGTTTGAAAATCTACGGTTTGAATGTCTGGGCCTTTGTGCCCACCCACGCTGAGGCGAGCGAAGCCTGCAGTGTTTGCGTCTAGGTTGTCAGTAACAACTGCCAGCAAGATGTAGTCGCGAGTATCAATACGATGCTCACGGCTTAACAGCCGGCGCAGGTTTATCGTTTCTGGACCACGCTGGTTGACCTCAACGAATAGGTGTACCGCTTCGCCGCCGTAGTCGTAAGATCCGGTGTAAAAATCGTTGGCGTTAGCCAAGGCGCTGGTTGTCGGTAGCAGTGCGCACAAAATCCATGAGCACAGCGCGAATAGCGCTGTGCGGGTGAATTTCAGGGTCGGCTTGGAAACGGTTATCTGGTTCATGTCAGACACACTATACCGTGCTGGCTGAACTCGGACTGAACAGTTTGTTAACGTTTTTTTTACGATTAAACCGGGCTGGTGGCCCGAAAAGGCCTTGTTCAGCCTGTCTAAGGCGTCGCTGGGGACAAAGGTGAGTCGTCCATGACTCTGTGCTAATCCTTATAACCTTAGGCTAGTAGAGCTTCGCCAGAACGCTAGCCAGCGACGTTTTTATTGCGATTCATGCCTCATTTGTCCTATTTATAAGTCTTCGTTTTCTGGGCTTTGCCTTATCCTGGGGTCCAACACGAGCTGACCCCTAAGCGTCGTGGGTCTCTTGTTTAGGAATTGTGACTAAAGATGTCTGAGCTAACAAATGTCGTGCTAATTTTTACCGTTGTTGGACTCACGATCGCCGCTGGGGTTTGGTTTCTAGTGAGAGCTAACTCGCAGCCTAGTGCGGGCTCTGGGGGGGCAACCGGTGATCTAAGCAATATGCGGATCATGGATTGGTTCAATACGGCTGTGAACATCGTAGTGGGTGTGCTTCTTGGAATAGGGATTGCCGGCCTAGTGCAGCTGATTACAACGGGGTTTTGGTTTGTTGCGATACTTATCCCAATACTTTTTGCTGGCGTGCTGCTGTTTGATAGCTTGATCAACGGGCTGGTCGATAGGATTTTTTCTACCGGGATTCGATCGCCACGCAGGCCTAAAGCACGACGTCGTCGTGCCCCGTTACTCAAGCGGTTGAGCTTACCCGTGGGCATTTTGATTGGCATTGCCCTGGCGCAGGTCGGCTTAGGCGACCCACTGTTGGGCATTATCTTGTGATGCACGGCCACCCAAAACCTTGGTGAGCTGCCTAGACTGCGGTGTCATCTTGCGTGTTAGGCTGTGAATATCCTAGTTTCTGTGCGGAGAATTCATGGCCATCCCCACCTTCACCCCGGACACGCCTTCTAGTGTACTTGCCCAAGCGTTGGACGAAGCGGGCTGCCTGGTTGTTACTGATGTACTCAGCGCTGCCAGCCGTGATGCCATACGAGATGAGTTAGCGCCCTACATGGATGCATTGCAACATGTGGATGATGATGACCCGGCAGAATTCTACCCAGGTAAAACACGTCGAGTAACCTCCTTAGTCGCGCGATCGAAAACGGTAACTGAACAACTCATCGCGCACCCTAACTCGAAGCAAGCTTGCGACAGTTTTCTGTTGCCGAACGGTGAGTTTGGCTACCAGCTGCACGTTAGTGCAGCGCTTGAAATTGGCCCTGGCGCGAGAACTCAGGTGCTCCACAGAGAAGAAGATTCGTTTACCTTTTTCCCTGTGCCGCGCCCTAACTTGATCGTTGCTAGCATGTGGGCTATCACCGATTTTCGTGCTGACAATGGCGCAACCTTAATTGTGCCGGGCAGCCACAAATGGCCTGGAAACCGAGTGCCCAAAGACCAGGAAGTGATTAAGGCGGAGATGCCAGCCGGATCGGTGCTTTACTGGTTGGGTGGCACTCTTCACGGTGCGGGTGCGAATACATCTGCAGATTGGCGTTACGGCGTCATTCTCACGTATTCGGTTGGTTGGGTCCGCCAGGAAGAGAATCAATATTTAAATGTCCCCCAAAAAACCCTTGATGGGCTGTCACCCGAGGTTCGCAAGATTGTGGGCTTTGAGATGTACAGCGCGCTCGGATTTCACGACAGCTCCCTGCCTCCGGGCGCTTGATGGGATTCAAACTACCGTCTGCATAAACTGCGAGGTTTGGTCGTTAACTGTTACCCGTCACAAGAGGGCGATTGGGGTCTTGTGACCACTCGGACATAGAGCCGTCGTATACGGCTATCTCCTGTTTACCCATTAGCATTGCTGCAAAAGCCGGAACCGTAGCTGCGATGCCGCCACCGCAGTAGGTAATGACCGGCTTGTCACCCAAAAGTTGATTTTGCTCTAGCTCGCTCTGTAGTTCAGACGCCGGCAGTAGTGTCTCTAGCGGAACTTCGCGTTGCGGTTGGTTTGGCTCAGCCTGTGGTTGTAGCAAGTTGGAGTAGGGCAGGTTGGTGCTGCCGGGTATATGCCCGGGCCGACCGTAGTGAATTGGGCTGGTGCCGTTGTACATGGATTCGGGTAAGGCATTAATAGTGCAAACCGCTGGGTTGTCCATGCTCGCTAGCATGTCGTCTGTGTTTGCAAACATGTTGCTGCGTAGGTCGTCAGGGGTTGCGGCGAAGCTGCCCGCGGCGTAGGTGTTGGATTCGGTTTCGGTCGCTTGCCCAGCAGATTGCCAAGCTGCTAACCCCCCGTCTAACACACTGACGTTGTTGTGACCGCAGTAACGCAATAGCCACCAAGCTCGAGTTGACCACATAAAATGTCCACTTGAGTAGAAAACGACTTGGCTGTTGGCGTTGACCCCAGCGGCGGCAAATCCGGCTGACAACTCGGCGGCCGCTGGGAGGGTAAAGCGGAGCGGCGTATCTGCAACCGACAGGTCGGTGAGTTGATCTATATACGCTGCGCCGGGTATGTGCGCGGCGTTGTATTCCGGCAAGCCACTGCTGGCCGTCATGATGTGTTTGTTGTCTTGCTTAACCGGGCGCAAGTAGACGGTGGCATCAAATAGTTTCAGCTGCGGGTTCTTCTGCGGCGCATGCAGCAGCTCGGCTAGTTGAGCAACGCTAGTGAGATATTGCTGGTTTGGATAGTTGCTATGCGCCATGGGTGTCTCCTTGGGTAGGAATGTGTCGATCATTAGCTAAGCCGTCGTCTAGTTTAGCAGGCCTATTGTTTAATTGTGATATCACCTTGCTATTGCAAAGTGGAAGACCAAAGGAGCTTGTGTAAGCCACCTTGTTCACCGAAAAAAGCTGCTGCATGGTATTGCCCTTTCGCGCCGCTCAGTTCACACAGGTGCCTCGGTTTTTTTACTATAGGAGTCGTAAGACGATGCAAACGTTCAATCATACAAGCACCCTGGATCCTACCTTTGGCACTGTAGGTCGCGAGTTAACCTCGGTGGAGCTCGACGAAGTGAGTGGCGGTAGCTATAGCGGTAGCCTAGGCACAGCCGTCAGCTTGGTGGTCGCCGGCGCTGCCATTGCTGGCGCCGCTCCTGTCATCGGTGGAGCCTTGATTCTGGGTTCCATTGGCGCCAGTGGTGTTGCCATTTTTCGGACTTGGCACAAGCTAGACAAAGCTAGCTAGAACCATAGAAGAGATACCAAGTTAGTTTTCGAGCTACCCCCCTGGGGAGAGGTTCGCCTCTCCCATTTTTTTACATAATCTAGTTCATCAACATTCTTGTGAGTTTGCCCTGTATGCACCCATGGAGGTACGGATGTCCGATTTTTCGAAAACACCAAAAACACTAACGCAAGAATCACCGACAAAAAGATCAAAATCGCAAATGCCGCTTACCAGCAGGCTGTCTTCGGGATATGAGTTTGCTAAGCATCCGGCAATGAATCGTACTTGGTTGCGCAACCTGTTGTTTGGTCTTGCTATCGCCATGCCATTGTCTTTGTATGGTTTGGAGGCAGGGTTATGGCAGGCGAAGGACTTGCTCGAAGTCTATGGCATTGTGGTCGTGACCTGTTTGTTTTTGCTACCGATCTATGCGGCCATTGTGCGTCAGTTACCCTAGCGCAGCGCGTAACGGTTTTAGCCACTCTTTGGGTTGGCATTGGTTCAATGTGATCTCGTCACATTGGTTGAAACGCCGAAACTCATGGCAGGCGCTAGCGAAGGCGGCAATAAATTTGTCGCGTGCGTTGTCGGCGATAGGTTTTTCAAGAAACAGCCCTCGAATTTCTAGGTGCTGAGTGTCGCGATGCGCCTTGCAATCCATACGTCCAATCAAGTCGTCACCAAAGGTTAGCGGCAAACAAAAGTAGCCAAACTTACGTTTGGGTGCGGGCACGTAACATTCAATTTGATAGTCGAAGTTGAACAGTCGCTGGATGCGCTCACGCTGAATAATGCTGTTGTCGAAGGGTGACAAGATGCTCACTCGAGCGCTCGGAGCGGGAGTGCGCTGCGCCCAAATTTCTGGTGTTGTATACACGGGTCCAGCATCGGGTACATCCACAGCGATGAGTTGCCCCGAAGCAATTTGCTCAGTAAATAGAGTGTTGCTCACCTTACGTAGGGCGCTAGAGCGCTGAAGGTAGGTTACGGACTTGGTGGTCACGTGTCCGTAGTTTGCCAGTTGGCCTGCCAAGAGATGCTCAGCATAGGCTTCGGTGCTAGGTAGCTGCGTCACCACTTTGCTGGGCAGCACCCGCTCGGGTAGGTCGTACACCTTTTGAAAACCATCCCGGCGAGCCACGCAAAGCTCACCCATCATGAACAGTTGCTCTAAGGCGTGTTTTGCGGGCTTCCACTCCCACCAGCCGTTGCTTTTGTGCCCGGGTGCTTCGAAATCGCGAGCCATCAGCGCGCCATCCGCGCGAATACGCTGCAGCACCTTCTTTTCGAGCTTGAGGTCTCGACGTTTGGACCAGAAGCGGACGCCATCTTGGATGTCCTGCATACGCAATCGCGCAAATCGATAGTCCTCGATGGGCATGTAGGCGGCGGCATGGTGCCAATATTCGAACGCGAGGCCGCGGTTGAGCATTTGGTTTAAATGTTCGGGCTTGTAGTTGGGGACCCGGGTTGCCAGTACATGGTGATGCGCGCGTTGCACCACGGATATGGTATCTATCTGCACATAGCCCAAATGCTTTAGTGCGGCGGTGGTTCCAGCCAGCCCGGAACCAAAGGGCGTTTTTCGAGTTAAGCCTTGTTTGGCCAAAGCTAGGCGCCGAAGTTTGGTTGCATTGCTTGCTGGACTGGAAGGCATTCGTCAGAATCCGGGGTTCATCTAATGGAGAACGGTATGCGTCTAAGCATAATGGTTTCGTTTCCGACTTATACGTCGATTTCTGGCCTGCTGGTTGGCTTGCTGGCTACTTTGGCCATCCCGGCTTACGGGGCTAGCCCAGAGGTCAGCTATGGCGATGGTGGCATGGTGGCATCGCGTTCCCGTCTGGCCTCTGAAGTTGGTGCTGACATTCTCAAGCAAGGTGGCAATGCGGTTGATGCGGCGGTGGCTACAGGCTTCGCTTTAGCGGTGACCTACCCATCTGCTGGTAACCTCGGTGGCGGCGGCTTTATGTTGATCCGTTTGGCCGACGGAACCGTTGTGGCAAACGATCACCGAGAGCGCGCGCCAGCCGCAGCCACACGAGATATGTACCTAGATGAAGAGGGCAACCCGATACCGGGGCAGTCCACCAAGACCCATCTTGCCGTTGGGGTTCCCGGTAGCGTTGACGGAATGCTCAGCGCGTTGAAGCGACACGGCACGATGGATCGCCGAACGGTGCTGGCACCCGCAATCAAGCTGGCCCGGCGCGGCATGCTGTTAGATCAAGATTTAGCCAGCCAGTTTAACCGGCGACAGGCAGACTTTGCACCGCACCCAGCGGCCATCAAAATATTTGGGCATGGCAAAACGCCTTTTGTGGCGGGGGATCGGTTTGTTCAGCTAGATTTAGCTCGCACCTTAGATCGTGTGCGTCGTTATGGCCGAGCGGGTTTTTACGAAGGGGTTACCGCTGAGCTCATTGCGCAAGAGATGGAGCGCGGTGGTGGCTTGATCACGGTTAAAGATCTTGCTGACTATCGTAGCGTTTGGCGTGAGCCGGTCACCGGTACCTATCGAGGGGTGGAGATCGTTTCTATGCCGCCACCTTCATCCGGTGGGGTGTTGCTGCTGCAAATGTTGAACATGTTGGAACCACACGACATCGGCGCCATGGGTTACGGCAGCGCGGATGCCATGCATCTGATGATCGAGGCGGAACGTCGTGCCTATGCCGATCGGGCTGAATATCTGGGTGATCCAGACTTCTATCCAGTCCCGATAGCCAAGCTAACGTCCAAAGCTTACGCCAAAGAACGCTTTGCGGATGTTGATCTCACTAAAGCCTCGCGATCTGCAGACGTAGGACCCGGTTCATGGCCACAAGAAAGCCCAGATACCACCCACTTGTCGGTGATGGACAAGGCTGGCAACACCGTGTCCTATACCACGACGTTAAATTTATCGTACGGCTCCAAAATTGTGGCAGCGGGCACTGGGGTGCTGTTGAACAATGAGATGGATGATTTTTCCGCCAAAGCCAACGTACCCAATTTTTATGGGTTGCTGGGGCGCAAAGCCAATGCCATCGAGCCGGGTAAGCGCATGTTGAGCTCAATGACCCCCAGCATTGTGGTGAAAGATGGTACAGCGTTGCTGGCGACTGGGTCGCCAGGCGGTAGCACCATTATCACGACCACCTTGCAGGTCATTATGAATGTTGTGGATCATAAGATGTCGTTGTCTGATGCGGTAGGTAAACCGCGTTTCCATCATCAATGGCAACCGGATCGCATCATTGTTGAACGCTTTGGTTTTTCTCCGGACACCTTAGACCTGCTGCGCAAGCGCGGGCACCAAGACTTTGTGGTGATGCCTTTTGGGCGTGGCATCGGTGATGCCAATTCAGTTATGCGGGTGAACGGTAGCTTGCAAGGTATGGCAGACCCGCGTAACGCCGGCGCCGCTGTGGGCGTTCGCTAGCTTATGCCAACTGCACAGGCCAATGGCATAGAGCTGGAGTACGCAAGCTTCGGACCCGTATCGGACCCGGCAATCCTGCTGATTCGCGGGCTGGGTACCCAGATGGTGGAGTGGAGCAATCGCTTTATCACCGACCTGACCGCGATGGGGCTGCGCGTGGTCATATTCGATAATCGAGATGTTGGGTTGTCTTCCAAGGTCGATGAACAGTATGCGCTGGTGGATATGGCGGCGGATACGGTGGGCCTGATGGATGCTCTAAATATCCAGGCTGCGCATGTGTTGGGCATCTCCATGGGCGGCATGGTGGCGCAATTGATGGCCATTCACTTCCCTGAGCGTCTGTTGAGTTTGATCTCGGTGATGTCGAGCAGTGGCAACCCTGAGTTGCCGCCGATGTCGGATGAAGCTCGAGACTACCTGCTGCGCTCAGCGTCCAGCGGTGAGCCTGAGGCGGCTATTGAGATGAGCGCGGATAACGCCGCCTATTTTGGCAGCCCTGGTTATCCGGAGTTACTGTCTGTTCGGCTGGCGCGTGCGCGTATGGCCTATGAGCGTTGTCATTTTCCGGTAGGCGTTGCGCGGCAAATGACGGCGGTGATCAACGACGGATCCCGGGTCGAGCGCTTGGCCAAAATTGTGGCGCCAACCCTGGTAATCCACGGAGCCGATGACCCGCTGGTTGAACCACACTTTGGTGAAGACACCGCGGCCAACATCCCGGGCGCCCAATATCAGGTTGTGCCCGGCATGGGGCACAACATTCCCGATGCGTTAGCGCCCGACATTGCGCGTCGAGTGGGTGAGTTTATCGCAACCCTTTAGGTCATTCCCTTTAGGGTATGACCTTGAGCCAAAGCTACATCTTGCTGTAGTCAACAGCGAGCCATTGGCGTGGGGTTAGGCGAACCACAATGCTGTCGTTGGACGCGCCGCTGTTGTGATATTGGGCCCCTTGCTCCGCACCGAGGTAGCGAACGGCCATGGGTAAACCTTCATCGGTAATGGCGCCGATGCTGTGCACAACCCCTTCAACGCTCACATACTGATAAGGCGGGGCTTCGTTTTGTGCGCACAAGCTAATCGCGGTGCCTTCGCTCAGCAGCTTGCCTTTACGCGAGTTAGCGCCTGTTAAAAACCATAGGTCACCGCCGGGCTCATACTGATACCAAACCGGGACCGTCAGTGGACCTCGACCTGGATCCGGAATGCTTAGCACACCGACATGTAGGTCCGCTAAAAAGGCTTGTTTTTCTGCAGCACTCATTTGCGTCATAAGATTTTCCCCGAGATTGTTTAAAGGGTGGATCAAAAAGCGGCTATTTTTTGCCGGCTGGGGGCAAAAAAAATTATTTCAAGGGCTTTGATTGTACGCGCTTGCCCATATCAAAAGGGGGTCGCCGGAAATTGATCCGGAAGAATTTGGAGATACAAGCAATGACAATGGTTACTCGATGGAACCCTTTCCGTGATTTTGATGATATCTATCGTGCCGGGCTAAACCGGTCTAGCGTAAGTTATGCCGCTGGTGAGCGTGCGTCTAACCAAGCAAGCTGGTTACCCGCTGTCGACATCTTGGAGTCCGACACGGATTTTCGTCTGCTGTTGGAGATACCGGCGGTGTCCGCTCAAGACGTGAAGGTAGCGGTAGAAGACAATGTGCTGACGATTAGCGGTGAACGCCGAGCAACGGCTTTAGACCTAGCGTCGGAACAACCCACCGACCAAGCCGCTTCTGCGGAAGAAAACGCCAGCGTCGAGCCGACCTACCGTCAGCATCGTCAAGAGCGGCAGTTTGGGCATTTTAGCCGCAGTTTCCGCTTACCAGAAACGGTAGATGAGGAGGCGATTGAGGCGAGCGCCAAAGATGGTGTGCTAACCCTCGTTATCGCTAAACGCGCACAGCCCCAGCCGCGCAAGATTGAGGTCAAAATTCACTAAGGTCGCTAGGCTCTAGGGAGCTGCCCACAAGAGGGTAGGAGGCAAACTCCTACCCTCACCCCTACAGCATTGCGTACACTAGCCTTTTGGCTGATGTGAACCCTCGTGAAGCTAGACAAAGAAACCGTCTTCACCATCATCTTCGAAGCGGA
>CALHVX010000079.1 GCA_938036875.1 uncultured Pseudomonadales bacterium | reverse complement strand
GGGGACAACACCATTGCTAAGGTTTCTGTCGTTGGGGTAGGGATGCGCTCCCATGCAGGGGTAGCCACGCGGATGTTTGATGCGCTTGCTGAGGAAGGTATTAACATCCAGATGATTTCAACCTCTGAGATCAAAATATCGGTTGTGATAGCAGAGCGATACATGGAGCTGGCCGTGCGTTGTGTGCACAGTGAGTTTGAGCTGGATAAGGTTGATTCAGCAAGTTAGTTGAATCTTCTTCCGGTTTGTTCATTTCCGCTGTTTTTGGTCCGGGGTTTCCCAGCCAAGTCTGATTATTTCGAGTAACTCGTTGCTTAACCCGACTATTTCTGCCGATAAGCCACACTGGGCTATTGCAGGAAGCGGTAAACCTGATAGATTACGCGCCGACGGAGAAGTGGCCGAGCGGTCGAAGGCGCTCCCCTGCTAAGGGAGTATGGGCTAAAACTCATCGAGGGTTC
This sequence comes from uncultured Pseudomonadales bacterium, assembly GCA_938036875.1. Classification (GTDB taxonomy): domain Bacteria; phylum Pseudomonadota; class Gammaproteobacteria; order Pseudomonadales; family Azotimanducaceae; genus CALHVX01. The sequence goes on along the minus strand of CALHVX010000079.1, from coordinate 48,079 downwards.
GAATCCCTCCTTCTCCGCCATTTAATTTCCCCGTCGCGTTACTTCTTGTCCAGCAAATCATACTTCTTCAAGTACCCCCTCAACTGATGGTAAGTCAGCGAGCAGAGTTCGGCCGCTTTACGCTGATTGAATTTTGCTTCTTCCAGCGCCGCCTCCAAAATTTTGATCTCGTAATCCTGAGACGTGGATTTTAGATCCAGCGGAAAGTGCCAACCTTCTGCGCCATTTGCGTCTTCCGTCGGCCCCGTTGTGGGAGCCGGAGGGTCTGTTTTGCTGTTGCTCTGGGTTACTTTTGCCTCGGAAGGCTCGCTACCTAGGGGGGCTGAGCTTTGGGTTTGCATCTCGGATGCCAGCGGTCGAAAGGGTGAGGCAAAGGGGTCAAATATGATGTCATCTAAGGCATCCGTGAGCTCCCAGCGATACACCGAACGCTCCACCACATTCTTGAGCTCTCGGATGTTGCCTGGCCAGGGGTGCTCGCTTAAGGCCTGCTGGGCGTCAATGCTAAAACCAGGAAAGTAATCATGGCCAAGGTCGCTCGCCATCTGCACTGCAAAGTGCTCGGCCAGCAATAGTATGTCGCTGGCACGTTCGCGAAGTGGTGGCAGGGTGATGACATCAAATGCCAGACGATCCAGTAGGTCACGTCGAAACCGGCCTTCTTTAGCGAGCTGGGGTAAATCTTCATTGGTTGCACCAACTAAACGAACATCGCAGTTGAGCGTCTTGCTGCCACCCACGCGTTCGAACTCACCATATTCAATAACCCGCAGGAGCTTTTCCTGAACTAGCGGTGAGGTTGTGGCTAATTCATCGAGGAACAAGGTGCCGCCGTGCGCCCGTTCGAAGCGGCCATGGTGCGCTTTGCTGGCGCCGGTGAAGGCCCCGGCTTCGTGGCCAAACAACTCACTCTCCATCAGGGTTTCGGTGATGGCAGCGCAGTTAACCTTGAGATACTGGCCTTCCCATCGGTTGGAGAGAAAGTGTAGGCGCGCGGCAATCAGCTCTTTGCCGGTACCGCGTTCGCCGACGATCAGCACTGGCTTGTTAAGCGGCGCAACCCGAGACACCTCCTCCAAAACCTTCAAAAAGCTGGGTGCTTCGCCTAAAAGGCGCTCTAAATTTCGCTCCATACGGTGATAAAACCTAAATGTTGGTGAATTTTACTAATCATAGAGCACTTGGTCTTCAGAGCAAAAGGGTATTTATTCCAATAAAAACAATAAGTTACGATTTTTTAGGGAGTTGGCACGAAACCTGTATTAAGTCATAGTGAAAGAAACAGCTGGGCTAGCGGAGCAAAACTGACCGATAACCCGCAAACGATGAATCACGGAGACATATCCATGAGCGTGTTTACCCGCATAAGCGACATTATTAACTCCAACTTGAATGCGATGCTTGATAAGGCAGAAGATCCAGAAAAGATGGTGCGTCTTATCATTCAAGAGATGGAAGAGGCGCTAGTTGAGGTACGCAGTACTTCCGCGCGTGCCATTGCCGACAAAAAAGAGCTGCAGCGTCGTTCGCAGTGGCTTGAAGGTGAAGCAGCCGAATGGCAGCGTAAAGCTGAAGTAGCAGTTGGTAAAGGTCGTGACGATCTAGCCAAAGGTGCTCTTGCAGAACGCAACAAAGCTCAAGAAGCGGTCAACGCCGTGCATGAGGAGCTGAATTTGCTCGACTCTACCCTAAGTAAGCTCAATTCAGACGTTGGTGCCTTGCAGGCTAAGATCAAAGACGCCAAAGCTCGACAAAATGCGATTTTAGTTCGTGGCCAAGCTGCACAAGCTCGCTTAGGTGTGCGTCGCCAACTGTCTGAGCACAACATCGATGATGCGTTGCAGCGTTTTGAGATGTACGAGCGCAAGATGGATGACCTCGAGGGTCAAATTGAATCCTACGACATGGGTCAGAAGACCTTAGCGGACGAGATTGAAGACTTAGAGCTTGATGAGCAGCTTGATAGCGAGGTAGAGGCCATGAAGACGCGCCTGAAAGGTAACGGTTCCAGCAACGCTTAAGGAGTTTTTATGGACGGTTGGATGGTTGCACTGTTCGTACCAACTTTGGCCTTCATCTGCTTGGTGGTGCCGATCTGGATATTTATGCACTACCGTAGCAAGCAGCGTTTGCAAGGCGAGCTGTCCGCCGCTGAGAAAGAAGATTTGATCACCCTAGCTCAGCAGGCGGACAACATGTTGGATCGTATAGATACGCTAGAAGCAATACTGGACGTTGAAACGCCCGGCTGGCGAACCCGGCAAGGGCAGGACTACAAGCAAAAAGTGGGGGCCAAATGAGTGCAGGTGAACGCAAAGGCTATCGATCAAGCGCTGATGCAGAAGCGCGAGCGAGCGAGTTGCAACAAGCAGCCGGACGCTTAGAAGAGGCGGTGCAAGATGTGTTACGCGGCGCTAAAGAGGATTTTGCGGGCAAAGCAGCTGACCTCATCGATGACACCACGCGTCGATTGCGCGGTGCGCAGACCACAAGCCGACGTCGCGCACGCTATAGTCCAGAGCCTAGGTTGGGTGATAACCCGGTACGCACGGCCCGGTTGTATCGTTCGGTCGATAAGCGTCGTTTGGGTGGCGTTTGTGCTGGCTTTGCAAATTACTTTGGTGTTGAAGCCTGGATTGCTCGCTGCATTGCGGTAACCGGCATGCTCTTCTTGCCAGGTATTACCTTTCCCGCTTACTGGATCGCTTATTTTATGCTGGAGGACGATCCTGATATGGACTCTGTTCGCCGCACCAAACCAAGAGGTCGTCGAGCAGCCAAACGCGCCGCACGAGAAGCTCAAGGGTCCGCAAGCTACGCTGAACCATATGCGCCGCATCGCGCGTTACGCCATTTGACAGCGGATCTTACCGCCGCTGAGTTGAGGCTGCGACGCATGGAAGGCCATGTGACTTCAGACCAGTACGAACTGCGTAAACAGATACACGCGTTAGATACTTAACGCTAGCAAGCTAAGAACAAACCTAGGTTGGTGTGTGCCAACCCCTGGTGCCGCTGATGCCAATGGGGCGCCAGTAGAACTGCTAATAGATAGGAGATGGTATGGATCCGTTCACAATGGTTGTGCTGATTGTTTTGATCGTTTTTGGCAGCAAGATGCTGACCCGGAAGCAGCAGTTCAAAAACTTGCCTCGAGACGAGGAGTTGCTAGCAGAGTTGGACCATCTTCGTGAACGCGTTGCCATCTTAGAAGAGATAGTCACCGACGAAAAATTTCAGTTACAACGTGACCTCAATCGATTGGAGCGCGAAGGCTAGCGCTTTGCAGGGAGCTCCTTGAGAAGTCCGCACATTAGGTCCGGTCGGTCGGTAAAAATACCGTTAACACCAAAGCCCAGGAGTTGGGCGGCTAGGTCGACGTCGTTTACGGTGTACAGGTAACAACGATATCCCTTTGCCTGAATCTTGGCGACGCGCTTTTCGGTAGCAATGCGTGCAGACAGGTTCACCGCCCAGGCGTCAAGCTTCAATGCGATAGACCAGGGTGCTGGCGGCCAGCGATGGAACAGTGGTGCTACTGGGGCCTGAGCATTGAGCGCTCTAAACGCCAGCAACTCAGCATGTCGAAACGATGAGACCAAGACATCTAGGTTGGGTAAGGCCTGCAGAAGCTTAGCCACCGCCTGGCCCGTGCCTCGGCCTTTGAGCTCAATATTGATACCCACATCAGTAGGCAGGCGTTCTAAAACCTCCCCCAACAGCGGGATCTGTTGTTGGTTACCGGCATCTAAAGAGCGCAGGTAAGCGACAGACTGCTGTTGCAACTTCCCTTTGCCGTTGGTGCAGCGTTCTAGGTCATCGTCATGGAAGACCAGCAGTTCACCCTCAACCAGATAGACGTCTAGCTCTACCGCACCCACCCCCGCCTGATACGCGGCGTCGAAGCTGGCCAAGGTGTTTTCCGGGGCCAGCCCGGCTGCACCTCGGTGGCCAATAATCAATGGATTGTCGGTGAATGCCATAACGGTTTTCCTGACCCGGCGATGCTAGAATGTTGCCATGAGTTATACGGTGCTTGCACGCAAATTACGACCTGACCGCTTCTCCGCTTTAGTGGGGCAAGATCATGTGGTGCGGGCGTTGATCCATGGTTTGGATCACGACCGATTGCACCATGCCTACCTGTTTACCGGAACCCGCGGGGTGGGCAAAACCACCATCGCGCGTATTTTGGCCAAATCCTTGAATTGCGAAAAGGGAGTGTCTTCGGACCCTTGCGGTGAATGCAGTCGTTGTCGCGAGGTGGCTGAGAACCGTTTCGTTGATCTGATCGAAGTGGATGCCGCATCGCGCACGGGTGTGGACGATACCCGCGAGCTGCTAGAAAATGCGCAATATATGCCGACGGCCGGCCGCTACAAGGTCTATCTGATAGACGAAGTCCACATGCTGAGTAAGCACGCTTTTAATGCCTTGCTGAAAACACTGGAAGAGCCGCCCGAGCACGTTAAGTTTTTGCTAGCGACCACCGACCCGAAGAAGGTGCCGGTCACTGTGCTGTCGCGCTGCCTTCAATTTCAACTGAAAAACCTAGCCTGGGACGCCATTAGCACCTACCTCACCAAGGTACTAGCCGATGAGGGTATCGCCAGCGATGAGCAAGCATTAGAGCTAATTGCTCGTGCTGCTCGAGGCAGTATGCGCGATGCGCTGAGCTTGACCGACCAGGCGATTGCCTACGGCCAAGGCTCGGTGAGCGGGCCGGACGTAGCCACGATGCTTGGCGCTGTAGGTCGTGATGAGGTCGGGGCATTGATGGCCGCATTGAGTTCCGGCGAGGCCAGCCAAGTGTTGCCGTTGGTATCTGAGTTAGCCGGGCGTTCAGCAGATTTTGAAGAGGTGCTGGGTGGCCTAATTGAGGCCTTCCATCGATTGGCGGTACAGCTCTCACTTGGTGAAGCGGTAGAGTCCGATTTTTCGGCAGAGCAAGTCCAACTCAATTACCAAATAGGGGTGATGGGTCTTAGAGATCTGCAGGTGGTACCAGACCCGAGGCTCGGTTTTGAGATGACCTTGCTGCGTATGTTGGCTTTTGCACCGGCACCTATCGCATCAGCATCTTCGCCCGCGCAACCCACAACATCGACAAAAAAAGGCGCTACTGGGTTCGGGGCTACATCGCCGAGCGCTGCGTCGGCCGGTGCCAAAGCAGAATCTAGCAGACCGAACCGGCTAGCCGCCGCAACCCCGAGCGCGCAGCCGATGCCGCAACCGGCTATCGACAAACCGGCGCCTGTTGTCAAGTCGCTGGGGCAAAAGGTTGCTGAGCAACAACCTTGGTTTAACTTAGCCTCGGAGCTATCGCTTAGTGGTGTTGCCCGCATGTTGGTGAACCACTGCTGGTGCCTTAACCCTGAAGTGATTGGCACCCAAGATGGCAACGAGCTGCGGTTGATGTTAGATGTGGCGCACGACATGTTGCTCAGCGACCAACAAGTGCAAACGGTTGAGCGCGCGGTGCAGGCGCAGCTAGCAAGAACGATTCAGGTCACCATGACAACCGGTACTGCGCAGGCATCCACACCAGCTGAGCGTAATGCGCAGTTGGCGGCGGCCAAACAAAGCGAGGCTGAGCAAAGCCTCAAAAGCGATAGCACGGTGCAGAGTTTGGTGGCGGAGTTTGATGCCAGGGTCGAAAAGGTCACGCCTATAGATGAAGCTTTTCCGCATTTACCCAACGTTTAACCCGTAATTTAGCCCATAGATTAGAAGATTAGGACCAAGCAAAAGATGAAAGGCATTAAAGACATCATGCAACAAGCCCAGGCCATGCAAGAAAAAATGCAAGGCGCGCAAGAAGAACTGGCTAACGCTGAGGTTACCGGTGAAAGCGGGGCGGGGTTGGTGAGTGTGGTCATGAATGGGCGTCACGAAGTACGCCGGGTCAATATTGATGATTCCGTGATGAACGAAGAAAAAAGCGTGCTAGAAGACTTGGTGGCCGCCGCTTGCAATGATGCGGTGCACAAAGTTGAAGCAATGCAAAAAGAAAAAATGTCTGGTGTGGCTTCAGGTCTTGGCTTGCCTGGCGGTATGCCTGGTGGCTTCCCCTTCAGTTGATCTTCGGCCTTAGGGGCAAATTTCTAACGTGAATCCAATCGCTCAACTTATCACCGCTTTGCAAATCTTGCCGGGTGTTGGCGCTAAAGGCGCTCAGCGTATGACCTTGCAGTTACTCCAACGCAATCGTGACGGTGCACGACGCTTAGCATTGGCCTTGTCTGAAGCCGTAGACAACATTGGCGAGTGTGCTTTTTGCCGTACCTTAACCGACCAGGCGGAATGCGAATTGTGCCTGGATGATCGGCGTGACCCCAACCTGCTTTGCATCGTCGAGTCACCTGCCGATATATGGGCGATCGAGCAAGCGGGCGGGTATCGCGGCTATTACTTTGTTCTGCACGGGCACTTGTCACCGATTGATGGTGTAGGCCCAGAGCAATTGAAGTTAGACTTGTTGCAGCAACGCGTGGCGGTGCTGCAACCTCAAGAGGTTATCCTGGCAACCAACGCTACGGTTGAGGGCGAAACAACAGCGCATTACATAGGTAACTTGATCGGTGATCGGGTAACTAACGTGACGCGCATTGCACATGGTGTTCCCCTTGGTGGTGAACTCGAATTTATTGACGGAGGCACCATCGTCCATGCCCTTCAAGGTCGACGAAACCTTAATTAACTGGGTCGCAACGGATGCCGACCTAGCGGCCGCGGTCCAGCAGTGGCGCCAATCCGCATCCAGTGATGATTCAGCAGGTAACACTTCCCAGGTGGTGCTGGGTATCGATAGTGAGTTTCAACGCACCGATACGTTTTACCCGCTGCCGGGTCTGTACCAGGTGTTTGATGGTCACAATATCTACCTGATTGACCCGCTGGAAATTGAACAATGGCAGGGCTTTGCGGACCTATTGGGTGACCCAGAGGTGGTTAAGGTCATGCATGCATGCTCCGAAGATCTGGAGCTGTTTTATACCCATCTTGGGGTTACCCCCCAGGGCATTTTTGATACGCAATTGGCTCAGGCATTCCTCAGTCCAACCTTCAGCATCAGCTACGCAAACTTGGTTGAACAGCGAGCTGGAGAGTTGCTCGACAAAGGCGCAACGCGAAGCAACTGGCGACAACGTCCGTTAACCGACCAACAATTGCAGTACGCGGCGGCTGATGTGTTGCATCTGCCTCAGCTATACCGAGAGATGCGCCAAGCCTTAGAAGCGAAGGGCCGCTGGCAGTGGTTTGCTGAAGACATGGCGCGCCAAGGTTATGCACCCACCAATCCGGAGCTGTATTATCGAGGGGTAAAGGGCGCTTCTCGCTTAGAGCTGGAATCGCTGCAACGGTTGCAGCACTTATGCAGTTGGCGTGAACGCAAAGCCATGTCCAGCGATGTGCCTCGCAGCCGAATTATCCGTGATGAACATCTGCTGAGCTTTGCGCAGTCATCCAAGCTCGATATGCAGGCTGTTCGCGAGGTGCTGCCCGGCGGGGTTGCGCGTCGGTTTGGCACCGTGCTGGTTGAAATGCACGGTCGCGAAGCTGCTGAACCCATCTCGGCGTTGCCGGTTTCGCTAACCCAAAAGCAAGGAAAGCTAGTAACGGCGCTACGCGACTTCGGTAAAGGTGTTGCGCAGCAACTAGAGGTGGCGCCTGAACTGTTAGCTCGCAAGCGCGAAGTTGAACAAAGCTTGCGGCATTATTTGGAGCACGGTCGGTTTGACGAGCTGCAACTAGGTTGGCGCGCAGAGTTGCTGTCATCCGGCTTCAATAAAATTTTAGCGGGTGTTAGCTCCGCAGGTGATGGTGCTCCAGACGGCGCCCCAATCGCTCCAAAGGAAACGAATGCTAGCCCAACAACAGGTCAAGCAGATGAGCGTTGAACAGCCACGACTAGTCAAAGTGTATGGCTGCGAGAAGCGTGCGGATACCTATTTGTATGTTGATGCTGAGCAGGACCCGACTAGCCTCGATGAAGCGTTGCTTCGAACCTTAGGTGAGCTGCGCTTTGTTTTAGATTTAGAGCTGCATGCGCAGCGCCGTCTCGCGAAAGCTGACCCGGTGCGCGTGCTCGCAGCGCTAGAGGAGGCGGGTTACTACTTACAGGTGCCGCCGCCAGCGCCTCGTGTGATTCTCAACCCATGACGTTTTGGCAAACAAAATCATTGCACCAGATGTCGCCAACAGAATGGGAGTCTTTGTGTGACGGCTGCGCTCGCTGTTGTCTGGTCAAACTCGAAGACGAAGATACCCAGGAAGTGCATTATACCAATATGGTGTGTGGCTTGTTAGATCAGGCCAATTGCCGCTGCACTGACTATTCAAATCGTCATCAGCGGGTGGCTGATTGCATCGATTTTCATGCGGCCATTGTTAGCTCTCTTGCTTGGCTGCCCAAAAGCTGTGCCTACCGTACTTTGGCCGAAGGGCGTGAGCTTGCCTGGTGGCACCCTTTGGTTTCCCAAGACCCGGAAACGGTTCACGATGCGGGTATCTCCGTGCGCGGCAAGGTGGTTGCCGAGCAAGACGTGCACCCAGAGCAATGGACAGAAACCGTGATTCAGTGGGTTGAGACCTAGCAGAGCTGGTAGAATATCGGTATGGACTACATCAATATCTGGGGAATAGCAGCGCTTGCTGGTGTTGCCTGCCTTGGCTTCTTTTTCTTGCTTACCAGACGGGTGAGCAGCTTGTTTGTGCGCACCCTGCTGCGTTGTCTAGGTGCCGTGTGGATACTGTTGCCAGCGCCGGTGCCCAACTACCCGGGAAACTATGCGCCTGCCTTTGTGGTCTGGGTGTTCGAAGGCGTGTTGCAAAGCGATGGAGAACCGCTGCTGTCCATCCAAATCTTGCTCTGGTCTAGCTTGGCTGTGGTGGGTTTAGTGGTGTTTTGGTATCTCATCTTTGGGCGGCACCAGAAGGCCACAAGGGTCCAAGAGCAAGACGCGCAGGCAGCAGCCCCTCCGCAACAACAGCCTCAACAACAGCCTCTACAACAGCCGCAACCGCAGAGGACCAAAAGGGTTACTGAGCCCTCGGTTACAGGCTAGCTAACCCATTGGGTACCGCTGGGGGCATCATGCAAAGTCGGCTATCTTGTCTAGGCTTAAGGTATGAAGCTGTGCGCCTATCTTTTTGACTCAAGACCTAGTGACGGACGTGCGCCTGTTTGTCAAAAAATCTGCGCAACTCTCTGTGTCTTGTTTAGCCTCTCGGCCGCGCTAGCAACCCCCAGGGTTGCCGCCGACGCGCCGCTAGACGTGCGCTTAGTGATCGATATTTCCGGCAGCATGGCCGAGGCTGATCCAGATAACCGGCGCGCTGATGCGTTAAGTATGTTCATTCGCGTTTTGCCTGAAACCGCTTATGCCGGCATATGGACCTTTGGTGCCCAGGTTAACCAACTGGTACGTCACGATCGCGCCGGTCCACTGTGGAAAAATATCGCGCTAACGCGCACAGCCAATTTGCCCGCGCACGCACTGCGCAGCAACCTCCCGGAAGCTTTGCAGTTAGCGAGTTGGGATTGGGAGGCGCCGCCAACAACCGGACCTCGACACATTTTGCTACTCACGGACGGAGCGATTGACGTAAGCGACTCCGCCACCATCAACGAGCAAGCGACCCAGCGTCTGCTAGCTGAGTTGGTGCCCCGGTTAAGTCAGGCGAATATCCGCCTGCATGTGTTGGCTATGGCAGATGCACCCGGCGCTGAGTTGCTGGGCCAGTTGGCTGCGGCAACGGGTGGGGTAGCGTTAGACGGCATAAAGCCAGATCAGTTGCTCAGCCAGTTTGTGGCCGCCATCGATAGTGTTGCTGCGGCATCAGAAGTGCCGCTGAGCAATCTAGGGGCTACCCCAGCTTTCGAGGAGTTGGTGCCACCTTCGCTGCTGGGCACCAAACTCAAGGCTGAACAGCCCACGAGTTCCACTGGGGTTGCCCTGGCAAACCCCGAAGACCGAGTGTTTCGGCTTGATGCTGGAATTGGCTCGGTAGATCTTCTATGGCTGGCCGACCCGGGGGTGCAATTGCAGCTGATCGGGCCTGATGGCGAAACCTTTACTCGATCGGCTTTGCCTCCGCGGAGCCGCTGGCATGTTGGTCGAGGCTTTGAGTTGGTTTCTATGGCCAGCCCCAGCCCAGGATTGTGGCGCTTAATGGAGCTACCGGGTGTTGCGCCACCAAGCGCTCAGGCACCCCAGGCGCGTATGCTGGCTTATGCCGATTTGCAGCTGCAGCTGTTGGATAGCCGTGGGGCACTGGCAGCGCAAGCTTTGCAGAGTGTTGATGCCCAGCTCACCAACGGCCAGGGCCAAGCGGTTCTTGATGCCGACTTTTTAGACCAAATTGAGGTGTTTGCTTACCTAGATTCCGCCGCTGGTACGCAGGTAGTTGTGGTGGAACCTGGACGGGAAGATGGTCAGTACCGGGCTACGCTGCCGGCCTTGGCCGACATTGAGGAGGGAGTTTTGCGGTTTGAGGCGGTCAGCCCAACCTTTTCCCGTGGCGTTAGAATGCCATTTCAGGTCCGTAGCCCAGTGCACCTAGAGCTGCAGCCTCAAGTCCAAGGTGCTCTTGGTTGGGTCAAAGTTGGGGTGGATGGTTTGTCCCCAGATACTTTGGCTATTGCCGCTAAGGTGCAGCGTCCGCCAGCGCCGGCGAAGTGGGTGCCGGCGATTAAGCAGCCTGGCGGAGTTTGGAAGCTCATGCTGGAAGAGGCAGCGGGCGGAATCGAGTTGACTCTAGATGTCCAGGGTAAGTATCTGAGCCAAAAAGACTTTTCTTTTAGAAGCGAAGCGGTCAACCTGACGCTACCACTTGCTGAGACCCAATCTTTTAAGCTGGATGAAACCGGTCGTCAAATCCAAGCTCCCGCGCCTGAGTTGGCGGTTGAACCGGACCAACAAGAGGTAGAGCCGGTGGCTCAAGCAGCGCCAGCTGCACATTCCGAGCAGGCTGCATCGCCCGAATCGAAGCCGGTAATAGAGCCTGTGCAAGCTGCTGTAGAGCTGCCACAGGCGGATATACCCCCGCCACAGGCAAATTTACCCCCGCCACAGGCAATTTTACCCCCGCCACAGGCGTCACTCCCGTTGTGGTTTGTTGGTCTGGTGTCGTTATTGAATCTGGGGGTTTGCGCGGGTCTAGGCTGGTTGTTGAGGCCTTCTGCGGCCAGCCGGGACTTGCTCTCCAAGCTCAAAGCGCAGCTGTCCGATGAGCCGGAAGTGGAGCCCGCTTAGCATCTAGCCAAGCGGATACCAGCAGGTAGACGTTGTCAGCTATCGGCTTTCAACGCGGCTTTGCAGGCCTTTTAACCCCATTCTGGGCTTTTCCAGATTGAGCGCCTACAAAGCCCAACTTGCGCCCTGTGCGGGTGTTCTTTAAAGTCATTGGTTGCGCACTAATCATTGAAATTTACACACTTTTCCAGCGTAGGCTTGTTTTGGCAGGCCTGGGCTTTGTAGGTCGCAAGCGCTGGAAGTAAACGAGATCGAACTTAACGAGACGCTCTATGATATTTGATAGCACCGACGATTATATTTCCACAGACGAACTGAGCATGGCTGTAGACGCCGCGGCCAAGCTTGAACGGCCGCTGCTGGTGAAAGGCGAGCCAGGCACAGGTAAAACCATGCTGGCTGAGCAGGTTGCTGCGTCTTTGGATATGGAACTCATCCAATGGCATATCAAGTCCACCACCAAGGCGGTGAACGGCTTGTATGAATACGATGCGGTTTCGCGTCTACGTGACTCCCAGTTGGGTGATGAGCGGGTTAACGACATTCGCAACTACATCAAGAAAGGTAAATTGTGGGATGCGTTTGAAGCAGACAAGCGTGTGGTTCTGCTGATCGACGAGATCGACAAAGCGGACATCGAGTTTCCAAACGACTTGCTGCAAGAAATCGATCGCATGGAGTTCTTCTGCTACGAGATTGGCGAGACCATCAAAGCCAAGCATCGACCTATTGTTATTATTACTAGTAACAACGAAAAAGAATTACCGGATGCGTTCTTGCGTCGTTGCTTCTTCCACTACATCAACTTCCCTGATCGCGAGACCATGCAGCAGATCGTGGACGTGCATTTCCCAGAGATCAAAAAGTCTTTGGTAAAAGAGGCGATGGATATTTTCTTTGACGTGCGCAAAGTGCCTGGTTTGAAGAAGAAGCCGTCGACATCAGAGCTTATCGACTGGTTGAAGCTGTTGATGGCTGACGACATTCCAGATGAGATTCTGACCAATCGTGATACCAGCAAGGCGATTCCGCCTCTGTACGGCGCCTTGGTGAAGAATGAGCAAGATGTCCACTTGTTGGAGCGTCTAGCCTTTATGAATCGTCGCGACTCTCGGGGTTAACCTCGTAGTTAATATGAGGTTGAAGCCGTTATGCTAATTAACTTTTTTCTAACGCTGCGCAAGTACAAGATTCCGGTCACCATCCGTGAATTGTTGGACGTACTCACCGCGCTGGAACATCGGTTGGTGTACGCCAATATCGATGACTTTTATCTGTTGACCCGCACGTGCATGGTCAAAGATGAAAAGCACTACGACAAGTTCGATCGCGCGTTCTCCGCCTATTTTAAGGGCTTAGAAGACCTAACCGGCATGTTGGAATCTATGATTCCAGATGAGTGGTTGCGCCGCGAGTTCGAAAAGTCGTTAACCCCTGAAGAGCTTGAAAAGATTAAGTCACTTGGTGGTTTGGAGAAGCTGATTGAGCAATTCCAAAAAGCCAAAGAAGAAGCCGAGAAGGCTGAGCAGGGCAAAGAAGGCAAAGAGGGTGATGAAGGCGACGACCCAGACCAGCAGGGCAAGAAAGGTCCTGGTGGGCAAGGCCAAGGCAAGAAGAAGAAGGCCAAGAAGACCTGGGACGAACGTCAGTTCAAAAACCTGGATGACTCCGTAGAGCTTGGTACACGTAACATCAAGATGGCGTTACGACGTTTACGTAAGTTTGCGCGCACCGGTGCTGCTGAAGAGCTCGACATGGATAACACCATCAAGGGCACAGCGCACAACGGGGGTATGTTGGATATCCACATGCGTCCAGAGCGGCGTAACACGGTGAAGGTATTGTTGTTCTTAGACATTGGCGGGTCCATGGATGCCCACGTCAAAGTCTGTGAAGAGCTGTTCTCTGCAACTCGCACCGAGTTCAAGCATTTAGAGAGCTTCTACTTCCACAACTTTATCTATGAGTCGGTCTGGAAAGACAATCGTCGGCGTATGAATGAGCGCCTGCCAACCTTTGAAGTGCTGAACAAGTTTGCTCAGGACTACAAAGTGGTCTTTGTGGGTGATGCAACCATGGCACCTTATGAGATAACCCATGCGGGTGGCAGCGTTGAGCATTGGAACGAAGAGTCAGGTGCGGATTGGATGTCCCGCTTCACCAACATGTACGAAAAGTTGGTGTGGATCAATCCAACCCCTCAAGAAACCTGGGAATACTCAACCTCAGTGTCTATGACCCAAGAGCTAGTTGGGGGCAACATGTTCCCACTAACGGTTCGCGGGTTGGAAGAGGGTATGGCGCAGCTAACTAAGTAAGGTTGGTAGCCCCTGCTCTGCAGGGGCCCCGCCACACATTTTGTTAGCGCCTAGTAACTGTGGTGGCCCCTCCCAATTCGACCCAATCTCGATCAAGTAAGCCAAGTTTTGATCCCAGCACTGTGCTGCGCGCGGATGTTCAATCGCTCAAACGGTTGTTCAAATCTAAACCCGAAGCGGCTCAGGCAAAGCTAGAAGCCTCCCAAGAAAAACTCAAATTGCGTCAAACCTTGGCGCCAAAGATTGAGATACCACCCGAGCTCCCCATTGCGGCTAAAGCCGATGAGATTGCAGCTGCGTTAAAAACGCATCAAGTTGTGGTGGTGGCGGGAGAAACCGGTTCCGGTAAAACTACCCAGCTTCCCAAAATTTGCCTGCAGGCGGGTTATGGCTATCGCGGTTTGATTGGTCACACCCAGCCAAGAAGGATTGCCGCAAGAGCGGTTGCTACGCGCATCGCCGAAGAGCTTGGGGTGCCGGTTGGCGAGCAAGTGGGCTACTCGGTTCGGTTTGCTGATCACGTAGGGCCCAACTCGCTGATCAAAATCATGACCGACGGCATGCTGCTGGCTGAGATTCCGCGCGACCGTTGGTTGAATCGTTATGACGTGATCATTGTTGATGAGGCGCATGAGCGCAGCCTCAACATCGATTTTTTGTTGGGCTACTTGCGAGAGCTGTTAGACCGCCGCCCAGATTTAAAGCTCATTATCACCAGTGCCACCATTGATGTGGAGGCCTTTGCCAAGCACTTTAACGATGCACCCATCGTGCAAGTAAGCGGTCGGGGTTACCCGGTTGCTGTTGAGTATCGAGACCCTGCAGAAGCCGACATGAGCTCGGTGGAAGGGGTAGCCCAGGCGCTGGACGATATCGCCAGTAAACGCGACGCTTCCACAGCGCGTGATGCGTTGGTGTTTTTGCCTGGCGAACGGGAGATTGTGGATCTTGCGCAACACCTTCGACGAAATTTAAAGAGCACTTGGGAAGTGTTGCCTTTGTATGCGCGTTTGCCTGCAGGAGAACAGCAACGCATCTTCAAAAGCGGTAGCCAGCGTCGGGTGATCTTGGCCACCAATGTGGCTGAAACCTCACTGACGGTACCCAATATTGGGTATGTAATCGATACTGGCACCGCACGAGTCAGTCGTTACAGCTACCGCTCAAAGCTACAACGATTGCCTATTGAGCCCATTAGCCAAGCGAGCGCCGCACAACGTGCGGGTCGCTGTGGACGTTTGGGGCCCGGGCGCTGCATACGACTGTTTAGTGAGGCGGACTTTGTTTCGCGCCCGGAGTTCACCGATGCCGAAATTCAACGCACCAACCTAGCCTCGGTCGTTTTGCAAATGCAGGCCTTTGGGCTTGGAGATATTGATCGCTTTCCGTTTCTCGATCCACCAGAGCCTGCCGCCGTTCGTGCCGCCATTCGGTTGCTGGAGGAGTTGGGTGCGCTTGAGCGCAATAAGGTCACTGCGCTGGGTCGCAATATGGCACGTTTGCCGATTGACCCGCGCCTAGCAAGGGTTTTGCTGGAAGCATCCCAGCAGGGCGCTTTGTCTGAGCTGCTGATTATTGCGAGTGGTTTGGCCAGCGTGGACCCGCGTGAGCGTCCTCGTGATAAGCAGGCGGCGGCAGATGCGGCGCACGAACAATTTGGCAACCCTAAGTCTGAGTTCCTGAGTTGGCTGGCACTGTGGCGCTGGGCCGACGAGCTCCGCGAGAATAAGACCCGACGTCGATACGAGCGTGCGTTGCATCAAGCTTTTGTGTCGCCGAATCGCATGCGTGAATGGCGCGCGTTACATCGGCAGTTGTTGCTAGCCATACGCCCCATGGATTTGCGGCTGAATGAGAAACCGGCAGATTTTGCGTCGATACACTTATCTCTGCTCAGTGGTTCCCTATCTTTTATTGGGTTGCACGATGAGCGCGGTCAGTACCTGGGCGCGCGGGGACTACGTTTTCGCATCTTCCCCGGTTCTACTTTATCGTCCAGCAAACCGAAATGGTTGATGGCAGGAGAGATTGTTGAAACCTCTGCAGTTTACGCGCGCAGCATTGCCCATATAGATCCCCGTTGGGTCGAAACCCAAGCGCGGCACCTACTCAAGCGCGACTATAGCGAGCCGCACTGGAGCGCAAAACGCGGCGAAGCCATGGCTTACGAAAAGGTCAGCCTTTACGGGCTTGTGTTGACCGAACGCCGTCGTGTTAGTTACCAAAGTATTGACCCTGTCATTTGTCGCGAGCTGTTTCTACGCGATGGTTTGGTGTTGGGTCAGTTGTCTGATCGAGCGCGCAAGCAGATGGGGTTTCTGCTTCACAACGAAGAGATAAAGCAGAAGTTGCTCCAGCAAGAGGCAAAAGCAAGACGCCGAGACCTACTGCTGAGCGAAGATGACCAGCTGTTGCTGTACGCCAGTGTGGTCCCCAACGAAATCAATAACCTGCGCGCCTTAGAGCGCTGGTTACGCCGAGACCCGCACAACGATGGACGATTGCGGTTTAGCGAAGCGCAACTGCGTGCGCGCAGCTCACCAGATTTGGTGGACTACCCGCCAACCTTAAGTTTGGGTGACCATGAGTTTGATCTGCAGTACCGGTTTGCGCCAGGAGAAGCCGATGATGGCGTGACTTTGTTGGTGCCATTGGGGCAACTCACCGCGCTGGTTGCACAGCCGCTTGCTTGGAGCGTGCCGGGTATGTTGCCGTTGTTGGTCGAGCAGTGGCTGCGCAGCTTGCCTAAGCAGATCAGAAAGCATCTAGCGCCGTTGCCCGACAAGCTGCCGGCGCTGCTGGATCGCCTGTTAAGTCGCTCGCTTTACCGGCAGGGGCGATTGCACACAGCTTTAGCTCAGGTTGTAGCGGACCTCTACGAGGTCACCATCAACCCGAAGGATTGGTTGGACGCATGCATAGAACCCCACCTGAACATAAATATTAAGGTGCTGGATGAGGCCGGCAAGGTGTTGGCGCAAGATCGTGATCTGGAGGCCTTGCAGGAGCGATTCCATGCGCAGGTTGCCGCTCAGGTTGCGGCCGGGGTAGAGGATGACTACGAGCTTAGCGGGCTGCAGGCGTTTCCCGAAGATCGTGAGATTCCGGTTCGCAAGACGTTGTCCAGCTCGGTATTGGCTTATCCTGGGTTACAGGATTTACAGGGCCCGGCTGCTGGCGATGCCGGTGCCAAAACAGCGACAACCGATGGCGTTAAACTAGCGCTGTTTGCAACCGCTGCGGAGGCGCAGCGAGCTAACCGGCGCGGGTATCCGCGTTTGGCCATGCTGCAAAGCAAATCCACTGTGCGTAAGTTGCGCTCGGAGTTGATTGCCAACAAGGCGTTGGGCTTGCACTACGCACCGCTAGGAAATCTGGATCAACTGCTCGACGATATGTTGCTAGGCGTGGCTTGGCACACGTTGTTCGAAGCCTCAGAAGCTAGTGGCGAGCCCCTGCCCAGCAACGCCAAGGATTTTGCGAAGCGCTTGTCGACGCGCCAAGGGCTGTGGACACAAAATTTCCGGTCCACCATGGCATTGGTTGCCCAGATTCTCAAAGCTCGCTTTGAGTTAGTATCGCTGTTAGACAAAATGACCTCTCCGGCCTTTACCCAGGCGGTGGCGGATGCCACGGCTCAACTGCACAGCTTGGTGCCTGCAAGCCTGGTGCAAAGCACCCCGTCAGTATATCTGCAACAGGTGCCCCGGTATTTGGCGGCGCTAAAGTATCGGCTGGAGAACCTCCAGGGCCGGGTAGCCCGAGATGAGGATCAATTGCGGGTTATCCGAGGGTTTGAGGATCGTCTGGCCAAACTGACCGGGGTTGCAGCCATCTCTACTGAGCAACTGGACCGCCTGCATTTTGATATCCAGGAGCTTCGGGTTGCGCTTTTTGCAGAGCGGTTGAAGCAAGGAAAAATATCCCCGAAACGCCTCCAACAGGCCTTTTTAGCCGTGGAGCAAGAGTTTGGCTTAGCCTAACAACACAAGCTCAGCGCTTGGGTGCTGGCAGCCTGCGGGCCCTTAGCCAGCTAGGTGAGAAAACAAATTTACCGATCTTGAGTTTAGCGCTGGAACTTTTCCGCTAGCCAGTGTCATATTGAACGTGAGCGAGATTGTGGTCGCTCAAGTTAACCAAACAAATCATTTAATCATTGATGTGCGGGAACGGGCAGAAGCAACAAGCCAGGCTAGTACTACAGACCAAAGGGTTAAGTAAGACGAGAACTGTATTGGTCAGTCACTATTAGGGCGTAGCAGGATTGTGGAGCTTAGAGCACAGGAGACAAGTCTATGTTTGACCGTAAGTTAAAGCCCATCGCGGCTGCTATTGGTGGTGTTGTTGTGGCTGGTTTGGCTGGCGCAAGTGGCGCTGTGGCCGATGCCGATGCTGAGCTTTTTACTACCGTTGATCTAAGCGGTGGCTATGAGCTCGCTGCACATCATGACGAAGGCAAGTGCGGCGAAGGTAAGTGCGGCGGCGATTCTAAAGACGATGCCAAAGACGGTGAAGGTAGCTGTGGTGAAGGCAAATGCGGCGAAGGCAAGTGCGGCGGCGACTCTAAAGATGATGCTAAAGACGGCGAAGGTAGCTGTGGCGAAGGCAAGTGCGGTGAAGGTAAGTGCGGCGGCGATTCTAAAGACGATGCCAAAGACGGTGAAGGTAAGTGTGGCGAAGGTAAATGTGGTGAAGGCAAGTGCGGGGGCTAGTTAGGCCATCACACTAAGCTAGTTGGCGCACGGACAGGCTAGTGCGCCGCTGGTTTTTTCGCATCTGTTGCGGAAAAACTTAGCTACTTTTCCGGTAACAACTTCGGTATCAAAGCTGGTCGTAAAACTGGTCGTAAAACTGGTCGTAAATCTGTTAGTAAAACCGGCAACCCTTCCTGGCAACAAGTCCTGGCAAAGAAATGTCCACTAACGACAAATCTGCAAATGACAAAACCCCCAACGGGTCTGGCCGGCCAACCGGAGCGGGCCTTGGTTTACGACGAGGTTTGTTGTCCCAACTCTTAGAGTTGCCCCCCCAGGATCTAGACTTTCTTGAGTTGGCGCCAGAAAACTGGATTGCCGTTGGTGGAGCTTACGGTCGCCAGTTTCGAGCACTAACCGAGCGCTTTGCATTGGTGTGCCATGGCCTATCCTTAAGTATCGGTAGTCCCGCTCCGTTAGACACGCAGTTCCTAAAACAAGTTAAGCAGTTTCTCGACGAACATAAGGTGCTGACTTTTAGCGAGCACCTGAGTTTCTGTTCAGATGACAAAGGGCATCTTTACGATCTGATGCCGATGCCCTTTACCGAAGAAGCCGTAACCTATCTGGCAGGACGCATTACCCAAGTACAAGACCTGTTGGAACGGCGCATAGCGATAGAGCACATCTCGTACTACGCAGCGCCTGGTCAACAGATGAGTGAAATTGATTTTTTGTGTGCGGTGCTAGAGGCGGCGGATTGCGATTTGCTGCTAGACGTCAACAATATTTATGTGAATAGCATCAATTTTGGCTACAACGCCAGCAAGTTTTTGTCGGCGCTGCCAAGCGAGCGTATCTCTTATATCCATACGGCGGGTCACTATCAAGAGGCGGTGGATTTGCTCATTGATACACACGGTAGCGCCGTGAGTGATCCTGTGTGGGCATTGCTGCAACAAGCCTACGCCGAGCATGGTGTTCGCGGTACCTTGCTGGAACGGGACTTTAACTTCCCGCCTATGTCAGACCTGCTTGCCGAGATTCAGCAAATTCGTCATCTGCAGCAGGCCGCGCCAGCAGAGCAATACGCTTGAGTGAGCAGGGCCGTCCACCAGATGCTCCAGACCCAGGCTCTGAGCAGGGGATCAACCTGCCCGGGTTTCGAGATGTGCAGCTCGAATTTGCCGCGCACATTCGCAATCCTAGTCAAAACCCCAAACCAGCGGATGTAGACGAACGACGTATGCGCGTTTACCGGGAGCTGGTGTACAACAACATAGAAGGCTTTGTGGCGGGTGCGTTCCCGATAGCCAAAAAGCTGCTAAGCCCAGAAACAGGTACCCCGAGCGAACAAGAAACAGGTAACTCCCCATGGCATAGGCTGGTGAGAGAGTTTGTCCACCAACATGCGAGCACGTCCCCTTATTTTCTTGAGGTCTCCCAAGAGTTTTTGGAGTTTCTAGGGCAAACCGAACGCCCGGACCTCCCACCTTTTTTGCTGGAGCTCTGCCACTACGAATGGGTTGAGCTGGCGCTGCGCGTGGATGAGCAAGACATACCAAGCAGGGTGTTGCGGGAGGGGGTTTCTATACCCATCGATGCTGGGGGGGATTTGCTCGATCAGGTGCCCATTGTTTCTCCGCTGGCCAAGTGCCTAGCCTACAACTTTGCGGTGCACCAGGTTCGAGGCGACAGGCCATTGGCTAGCGTGGAGCCTGCAGCAACTTTTTTGGTGGTATATCGCGATCCTGAGGATGCGGTACGCTTCTTGGAGACCAATGCGATGACGGCTCTGCTGCTGGAATTGTTGGATGGCGAGCGTACCGGTCGGCAAGCGTTACGCGAGTTGGCGGGCAAAATATCCGGGCCAGACCTTGACGCCGCCGCGTCTGAGACGCGGATTGCCAAGGTCTTAGAGCAAGGGTCGCAAACGCTCAGCCGATTGCGCGACCGCAGCATCATTGTGGGTGCGCTAGCAGCCCAAGCCTGATGCAGATCCCGAGGTTAATCCCCACAACCCCAGTGCGCTGCACCCTTCAGAGCTTGTCAGCGTCGCTTGCAAGGAGTAGTGTGCGGGCCTCTCGGAAGCTAGCACAGACGTAGCGTAGTATGAGCTTGGTCGTCGTGGTTGCAGATGCCGATGTCACCACCGGCCTGTTCCAACATTTTCACAGTTTAGGGTACAAGACCCTGCATGCGACAAGCCCGCAGCTTGCCGCTGATCTATGTCGGCGCCAACAAGCTGTACTGGTAGTGGCGACAACGGCTGCTGCCGCTGAGTTTGTTGCTGCATCCCAGCCACGAATCCCCACGGTTTTATTGTGCGATCAACCGCTGAGCAAAGACCAGGTGCTAGAGCTGATGCGTTCGGGGGTCGCGGATGTATGGGAAGGTGAGCCCAATCTTCAGCTGATCTCAGAACGTGTCACCCTATTGCGGCACCGAAGTGAAGCCCAGGTTGTGCAGGCCGAGCGTGAACTATCTGAGCACTTGGCTGACCTAGAGCGTGACCAGCGAGCGGGTCGTTTTATTCAGATGGGGATGCTGCCGCCGAACCCCATGCGTATCGACCAATTTTACTTTGAGCACAAAATTCAACCCTCGCTCTTTTTGAGCGGTGACTTCGTTGACTACTTCCAGATCACCGATCGGTACTTTGGTTGCTATGTTGCCGATGTATCAGGTCATGGTGCATCGTCAGCCTTTGTGACGGTACTGCTAAAGAATTTTTCTCGGCGCTTGCGGCGGGAATATCAAACCTCCATGTTGTTGAATCCTGGCGAAGTCCTGCAATGGTTGAATCAAGAGCTGCTAGAGCAAAATATGGGGAAGCACGTCACGCTTTTCTTCGCTATTGGCGACCTTGAGGGCAATTCTCTTAGCTTCGTGAACGGTGGTCACTACCCACCACCTATACTGGTGAATGATGCAGGTGCCCAGTTGCTCGAGCAGCAGGGCAAACCGGTGGGTTTGTTTGAGGACGTAAGCTATGAACATCAGCAGATCCCTTTTGGTCCTGGCGACCGCTTGTTGGTGTTCTCCGATGGTGTGTTTGAAATCATGAGCGGTGAGGACTTAACAGAGAACGAGGCGCGCCTGCTCGAAGTGGCGGCCAATCAAAGCGAGTTGCCAGAGGTTTGGGAATCCTTGGTTGGTGGGCGAGCACATGCTAACCCCGACGACATGACATGTTTATTGGTGAGACGCGAAGTATGAGCATCGGTCGTATCTTGGCGGGGAGCCATGAGGGCGTGTATTTAGTGAAGCTGGAAGGCGATGTGCGTCTGACGCTATGCAGTGCGATTGATCGGTATCTGGATGCGATGTTTGAAGACCCCAATTTTCGTTCGGTGTTGGTTGACCTAAACAGTGCCAGCGCCGTTGATAGCACCACGCTTGGTTTGCTAGCTAAGCTGTCCGTCGAGTCAAAGAAAAGATTTCAATCGGTGCCCGCGCTGTTCTGTGACAACCCAGATTTGCTGCGAGTATTGCAATCCATGGGGTTCGACGACGTGTTCCAAATCTCTGCTCAAGCACCAACCAGTACCGCGGGCCTTAGCGAGTTGCCAGCGGTAGAAGCTTCCCAAGCGGAGGTTCGTGATCGCGTGCTCGACGCGCACCGTAGCTTGATGCAGTTGAACGACAGCAACCGTTTAGCGTTTCGTGATTTGGTGTCTGCCTTGGAAAATGAAGACGAAGGTTCAGACATGACCGCCTCGGCGCCTTAGTTTAGGCTTGAACTTAAAGGGCTAGTTCAAACCTAACTTGAAATGGCAGCCTTGGCTGCAAGCTTCGCCTCAATGAAACGCCGGTGGCTCACATAGAGCAGATCGGCTATATGACGTATGCGATGCTCTTCTAAAGCGCTAATGCCGTCTTGTGCAAGCGCCACCCGCCATAAAGTAACCACCAACTCGTAACGCTGGCCCTCGTTCCAGGCTTCGGTGATGGCTCGAGTTAACGGCTGGGCGCCAACGCTACCTTGGTAGTATTGCGCAGATTCATCCAGCAACGCGTCGACTTCTGTTGCGGCTAGGCTAAAGGTTTTCCCAATCATTTGGCGGATTTCATCCAGCTCTGCTGGGTCTGCACTTTGGTCTGCGTAAGCCACCTCGAGTAGCAGGGCGCTGACGGCTAGTGGGAGTGATGGTGCGGTGTCGGCACTCGACTGATCGCCGACGCTGCGAATGCGTTGCAAAAGCTCTTGGAACATCAAGCGGCCTGCAGTGACAGGCTATCTAACGCTTGGCTCAGCAAGCCAGCATCGTTATCGCGCAGCAGCTTAGCATCGCTTAAGGTGCGTCGGAATTGCCGTGCACCGCGCATCCCAGCAAACAAACCCAGCAAGGGCTTCACTAGCGTTTGCAGGTTCACGTCCTGCTGCAATTGCCGTTGGGCGTATTGTTGATATTGAGCGTAGGCCTGCAGCACCAACGCTTGATCGGTGCTCGCTCCCGGTTCAGTTAGCCCCATCTCCCGGCTGAGTTGCGTTAGCAGCAATGGGTTGTGGTACGCGGCTCGTCCTAACATCACGCCTTTGATGAGACCTTCATTGCCGCTGAGTTGTTCAAGCGCCGTGGCGGAATCCGTAATGCCGCCGTTGATCACCACAGGGATAGTGAGCTGGGATGCTAGTTGATACACCCGCGTGTACTGCAGCGGTGGAATTTGACGATTTTGTGCGGGGGACAGGCCACCCAAGATCGCTTTGCGTGCGTGCACGTAAAGGCGCTTGCAGCCGGCGTTAGAAACTGCCTGGGCGAAGGCCAGCAACAGCTCGTCGGTGTCTGCATCGTCAACGCCAAGCCGGCATTTTACGGTCACTGGGATGCTAACCACGTCTTGCATGGCGGCAACGCAGTCAGCAACTCGTGCTGGGTCCAACATTAAGCAGGCCCCAAAGGCCCCTTTGCGGACGCGTGGAGAGGGGCAGCCAACGTTCAGGTTTATCTCGCTGAAACCTGCTTCAGCGCCAAGTACGGCTGCACGGGCAAGCTGCTTAGGTTCGCTGCCACCAAGCTGCAAGGCGAGTGGGTATTCTGCCGCCTGATGGGCAAGCAAGCGGGTTCTGGGGCCGTGTTCGAGTGCGTTGCTGGTGACCATTTCTGTGAACAGCAGGGCGGATGGGGCCAACAAGCGGTGCAAGTAGCGGCAATGCCGGTCTGTCCACGCCATCATGGGGGCGACACAGAGCGTTGCGTCAGGAAGTTGAGGATTATACGGCACGGTTCTCGTTTCGATGGATGTCTCGGAAGCTATTGATTGTATAGAGAAAAATGATAATTCGCGAAGGTTACCTGGAATCCAAAAATGCAGTTTTCGGGGAAAATTCCATTATTTGCCAAGAAAGCTGGGTAAAAAGTGGAGGCTTTGCTCGTAAAGTCGTTTCAAAGTGTTACAAATCTCCACTTTTTATGGCTTAGAATCCGCCGCGTTTGCGTAAGTGCTTGTTATAGCTATACTTAAGGTACTCCATCATTGATGCACATTTTTCCATTTTTCCCTCCACTTTTCCTTCATTTTCAAACAGTCTTTGGGTATAGTGGCGTTCTGATAATTCACCGACTTGCAGCCATCGCATGATCAAATCACCAATACATCAGCAGACCATTCGCAAACCCGTTCACGCCATCGGTATCGGCGTGCATTCGGGTCAAAAAGTTCGGATGACCTTACGTCCAGCACCAGAGCACACGGGTATTGTGTTTGTGCGTAACGACGAAGGTGGTGCGCAAGTTCGCGCTGCTGCACATCACGTATCCGATACCACCTTGTCTTCTAGCCTTGCCGAGCGAGATGTACAGGTAGCAACCGTAGAGCATTTAATGTCAGCCCTTTGGGGTTTGGCCATTGATAACCTCTACGTCGAGCTATCTAGTGAAGAAGTGCCAATCATGGATGGCAGCGCGGCACCTTTTATCTACCTAATAAACACGGTTGGTGTTGTTGCACAGCCTGCGCTACGCGAGTTCATTCGCATTAAGCGTGAAGTGCGGGTTGAGCAGGGAGATGCAACCGCAATCTTACGTCCGCACAGCGGCTTTAAGGTGGACTACACCTTTGAAGCAGATCATCCGGTCTTTAACCGTTACCCGAAGCGTGCAGAGATTGATTTTGGTGTGACTTCATACACTGAGCTTGTTTCACGAGCGCGTAGTTTCGGTCTGATCAAAGAGTTAGAGCAGGCCCAAGCAATTAATCGCTGCCTTGGTTCAAGCTTAGAGAACGCGGTAGGTATTGACGACTACCAAGTCCTTAACGACGACGGCTTGCGCTACAACGATGAGTTTGTGAAGCACAAGATGTTGGACGCTATTGGTGATTTGTATTTGTTAGGCCGCCCACTGTTGGGTGCGTTTGAAGGCTACAAGTCTGGACATGCGTTGAACAACAAGCTAGCGCGCGCACTGCTGCGTTGTGAAGATGCTTGGGAGATGGTCACCGTTGGTGAGCAGCGTCCTGCCGCGTTGGAACACTTGAGCGCAATCCCGGCTATCGTCTAGCTAGTCGGCTAGCGGCTGCTTCTCGCAGCCGCTTCTTCCACCATCTTGAGTAAGAACCCTCGTAGAGCAACCTCTGCATCGGGTGCCGTCATTAGCTGCTGTTCCGCTAGGATCGCGGCAATGTCTGCAATGCTTCTTTGCCCGTCGATTAGCGACATAATGAAGGCGTGCACTCGGGTGGTGCTGGCTTGCAGGGTAAAGGCGTCTATTGCCGGAATTGGCTCTTGGCCCAGGGCCAACCAATTCGGAAGGTGCTGAAAAGCAGGTACGGCAGCGGCATCTGCGCATTTGCGCCAAGTGCTGGTGCACAAGGTTTCGACGCGTTGATGCCGACTATGCGGCGACGCTAAGTACGGTATCTGCTGCTCGTGATGATAGCTAGGCTGAAATCCCTGGCTTTGGGCCAACTCGGTAAGCTCTTCGAAGCTGTGGCAGCTAGCAGGGTCTGCGTGGGCAAAGCTCATGGAGCCGGTATTGAGCCACAGACCATTGGCCTTTAGCAGATGGTTGATTCGCGGTACTAACTCTTCGGCGCCACAGTCGATCACGTCGGTTAACCAGGGCGTGATGACCATGTCAAAGCTACCTGACACAAAAGGCGCGTGCAAAGCATCTGCTAACACAAACTGCAGGCCGTCTAAGGACTGGTCAGCGGGGTTTGGTGTATCCGCCAACTGTTGTTCAACAGCGGTGCATTCCACGGCTTTAGGCGCCAAAGGGAATTCGACAAGTTTTAGCTTTTGTCCGCGCCAAACTTTTTGCGCAACTAGGCCCAACATTGGATTGCTATCCAAGGCGAAGGTTAGTTTGGCTGGCAGAGCGCGGTGCAAGTCAGCGCTGAGCCGTCCAGCACCGGCGCCCAAGACCAGCACTTGTAGCGAGTCGTCAGGGCTGTCATTGGCAATGCTAGCTTTGTATGCAGTTAACAGTGCATCGCACGTAGCCTGATTTTCAACCTCGCCCCAGCACCAATCACGAAAGACATTAGGCGCATAGCTCAACAGGCCGTGATGGCTGGGTAAGCGAGTTTTTAGCGCTAAGGCGGTTGCGTGGTCGGTAGAGTCAAAGCTGTCGAGGGGGCGTAAAATTTTGCGCAGCTGCTTTTGTTGTGTTTGGTATGCCATTAATAGCCGACGCAAGCGACTGCCGGTGATGCTACGCGTGGTTGCGGTTAGTGCGCGCTTAGTGGCCGCTTCATCTAGGGATAGCTCATGTAGAGCAAGGTGCCAGCGTGTTCGCCAGTCAGCCAAAGCAGCATGAGGTTCTGGAAACAGGCAAGGAATACCGTCAAGGGTGGGGAAGCTCAAGTCGCAAACATGGCAATGGAGATGCTTGGCGCCGCTAACCAGCTTGCTATGACATCTAGAGCAACCTAATAGGCTTGCTGGTGCTGAATTGGCTGGGATGGATCTAGAGGTGCTGCTGGCGCCCATGGTCTTATGCTTGGCTGCTGTACAAGTACTGTACGAATGAGGTCAGCCTAACCTAGAGGATCACGCGGGTTTGAGAGCAAGATCACGCCCCCAGCCTCTAAGCGAGGAGGGGGAGTGGTGTGCTTGCTTATCGGTTTGGTCTTTGTGCCTGTTAAACGGGGTTGCTAATAGTGCCGTTCACGATAGGCTCGAAGGCGGTCAGACTATCCATAAGGGTTGCATTGCCAAGACCGTGGTTCGGGAAGAACTCGGTGTTACCAAACTGGCCGTTTTGGCCGTGCAGCGCCATATAGTTAAGCAAGACGGTTTGTACTAGCAGGTTGACGTTATTCGCCGCTGGTGTGCCGGCCGTTTCTACCGATCCGTCAGCGCGCATTCGCCCAATTTGCTGGTGTATGGCTTGCTCTTCCGGTGTGCTGCCAATCAGGTTGGCGCGACCGTTGGGGTTGTACACTAAGAAGAAGGGGGCCGCCGTTTGTTGGTTATCGCTGGTCCATTCGCCTTTGCCACGCCCGTCAACGCTGTTGTCAACAACACCGTTGGAAGACAGCGAGCCGTCAGACATCACGTACAACATCAAAGGTACCCCGCGAATAGCGGCATACTCTAACGCAGCCCCCATACATTGACCGGCGCGGAAGTCTTTTACTTCGCCTTCAGCGCGACGGCCACCGTGGTAGTCGTAGCCACCCATCTCGATGGTGCCGGCACCTGAGAATCCGTTCAGTACCATCTTCATGACCGAAGCGGTTTTTTGGAACTCACGAGCGGAGCGATCACCCGCATTAAACTCAGCAGCGCTAAATACGCCGGTAGCACCAACAATTTCTGGGTCGCCAGCGGGGTCTAGGGTTGCCGGATCACCAAAGCGGTCTGCAAGGTCTGCACTTTTTAGGTAACCACACTTGACCAGCTCTTTAACCACACTGTCGGTGGTAATGACCTGACCGTTGTCTACCGCGTCCATCTTGCGGTCACTTATGCGATAGATTGCTTCCATCACTTTTACTGCGTCGTCTTTCACCAACACGCTGGTGAGATCGCCAACATCGACTAGTGAGGTGACATCCGTGGGGCGGTCGACCTTGGTCGGTCGTATGGCAAGGTCGATCAGCGAATCCGGGGCCATGGAGCGGCCACCGCTGTCACTGTTGCTGGAGCCGATTAAGGTCAACAGGGATCCATCAGCCCCAGCTTTAGCGATGCCATACATTGGGTTGTGTGGGTTGTTGCTGGTATCGTTTTCAGAGCGAGCGGGAATCACCGCACCGTTGATGTTAGCGGCGGTGGTAGGAGATACCTTGCTCATGATGCCGCGCAAAAAGGCGCTATCTGAGTGAAAGGCCAAACCCAAGCTGCGATCAATGAAATCGTTGGTCTGAGTATTGGGGTTCAAGATAGAGGGCACTTGATCACCCGGTAGCCCTTGGCGTTCGTAGCCCGCGGTGCTCAAGAAGTCTTCTTGCCCACCTTGTTGGCCAACCAAAACGTTGGAGCCGGCTTGGCTACAGCCGCCTGCCATATCAAAAGCAATGAAAGGGATCTTACCCGCACCATTTTGCTCGATGCCGCAGCCGTCGAGCAGCACATTGAGCTGGGGTGACAGAGCAAAGCTCTTGCCGCCAAAGCTGACGCTAGCAGCGCCCAACAGAGCCGCCCCACCAGAGATGAAGCCCTGGGCCAAAAACTCGCGACGGGTTCGTGGGCGCGGGTGCATTGGATGGCACAGCGGATCATCGTACTTACGTTGTCTACGTCGAATCATGGGTGTTGCTCCTTACTGAACCAACATAGCGGCACTGCCTAAAACAGTGGCGCAAGCGGCTTTAACGATGCGTTCCGTGCGATCGGGTTCGCAGGCACCGCCATTACAAGTCATCAGGTCATCAACCAAGTTGTTGATGTCTGTGGCAAGGTCTGCATTAGACAGTTGTGTATTGATGCTGACGCCCAGCATGCGTTCACTAAGCGGGTTCAACAGCAAGCTGCGATCCCCGAAGGCTGCAGCCGGAGTTGCAGAGAAGTTGAACCCCGGGAAGTAGTTGGATCGCGCGGTCGTATCGTCAACCAAAGCGCTACAGTACTGGATGGCCAACTGCGTGATACCCATCTGCTGAGAGGAAACGAATCCACCCAAATTGGCGTTTACTGGCATCGCTTGCTGGACCAAGTTGTAGGTTTGCAGCACTGCGGGCGTGGAGGCGTCTATACCTGTTAGCTTGGCCATGGTGGCGTTCACCTCAGCAAAGTCGCGTACTCCAATCTCTGGGCCACGAGGCGTATCCGCAGGTGTTGCTGGTTGCACTGGATCAGCCTCAACAAATACGTTGCTAGCGCTGCCCAAGGTTTCAAAGGTTAAGAAGAACTCGTCTTCTTCGGGACCCTTCTCCAGCGGAACAACGGTGCCTAGGGTGGAGAGTCGCTGCAGCGATTCCGTTGCGTAGACACTATTGCTGATGGTCGCATTCAGGTTGCTGTACGCTTGGCCGATGCCGAGCTGACGGCCATTGACACCGATACGCAACCCGCGCAGGGGGATACCCTCGGGTTCGATACTGCTGTCCAGCACGATGAAGAAGGGATCATCAAAGAGATAGCTGTAAGAATCGTATTGGCTCACTTCAAAGACCACATAAGCATCAGATAGCCCGACGTGCTCGGTGACGTTGAACATTAAGAAGTAACGCTCACCTACACCAACCTCGAAGTTTTGGAAGATCTGTTCCGGGGTTAACGCGCGATTGTGAATTGCAAGCAACCGTACCGTGCCAGCCCAGCGATCTTCGTTGTCCACCTCACTGCCAACGGCGAGTGCGTAGGTATTGTTCCAGTCGTTCAGCAAGCCACCAGGCACCGTATCTAGATCGTCGGTGTAAACGCCGTTCACGTAGATACGGCGTCCTTCGGTAGGCGAGTAGGTCACGACCACGTGCTGCAACGATGCTTGTAGATCTTCTTCATCCGCATCGGTGGATAGTTGCGGCTGACCGTCTTCACCGGTTTCGGTAGAACGGTTGAAGCTGTCGTAGCTGTAGAGCGTTTGGCCGAGCATCATATTGCGAGTAGTGGAGCTGCCTGCGTAGCTCACAATTCTTGCTGGACCATCTTGGGTCACGTTAGCCGGCACAACCCAGGCTTCCACCGAGTACTCGTTGGTTGCCGTGATCAGATCGTGTAGCTTTGCACTGGCCGTTGTTGACCCTTGAGCTTTGCCATCGACGAAGGCAACACCCCAGCCGCCCACCCAGTCGTAGTCGCCGGACAGATTTAGGTTCAGTGCAGGCTCTACACCGGAGGTGTCAAAAACCGTACTGCCGGAACCGGTTTTGAATTCGTACAGTGCGATGACGTTGGACTCAAAACGTCCACCGGCCGAAGAGATAATGCCGTCGGTGAGCCTAAGGGCCTTGCTGGTCACCAACGCTGGGTCAACCGATACCGGCGTGATGCCGTCGGCGAAAGCGGTGATTGCAGCCTGCATTTGCGCTGCGCTTGACTGGCAATCGTTGTCCCAGCAGTTGTGGAACTCCTCACCAATGCGGGCAACAAAGCGAGAGTTGGCCGGCGTTTCTAGGTCGATTCGAGCGCGTGCGGCATCATAAGCGGCGGCAACGTTACTGCTCGCGAAGAAGGGGGATTGAGGGATAGCAGCGCTGTCTGTATGGCAGCCAGAGCAGTACTGGGTTAGCAGCGGGTAGACGGTGCTACCAAAAGATGCAGGGTCCGCCGGAAAGTTTTTGCTCGAGCCCGGGTCCGCTATGGGTGGCGGTATCAAGTTGACGGTTTTGCCTGCACCGCCCAGCGATTCGCCAGCCCATCTTTCGATGTAAGAAACCAAGATATCGGCGCACGCGTCGTTGTCGGTGAGCCAGCAGTTGTGACCACCTCGAACCTTAGACACCATCAAGGATAAGCCTGGATCTTGCAGATCAACCAGGGCGTTTGCCTCGTCGTAGGCCAGATTGATATCGTCAGCCCGAACAAAGCGGGGCGATTGTGATTCGTTGTGGCAGCTACCGCAGCGGTTGTTTGGAATTAAGTTGTCCCAAACGTTGAGCTTGTAGCTCTGCACGTCGTTGGTTGCCGGTGCTGGTCCGCTGTAGTTGCTTACCTCTGGCGTCACGGTCACGGGGTTGCTTTCTGTAGCCGCGCCGCTACCGCCGCCACAAGCTTGTAACAGGACGAGCAAGCAGGCGCCGATAAGGCCGCGTACTAAGCTAAGGTTGGATGCTTTGTTGTTCATAGCTTAGCTTCCTCGGCAATAAACGGCGGCTTCAGCGAAGGTTTGGCGAAGGCTATAACCGGAGCTGAAGGAAGATTCCATGGTGCTGATTTGCGCGCGGTCCGCTGCATCGCTAGGGTCACGTAAGCAGACATTCTTAAAGACCTTTTTAACTTGGCAGGAGGCAAAAGCAGCGCTGTTGGCCAGTTCTTGGCCCATAGACTTGGCACCAGAGCCACTACCACTTAGCGCGCTATCCCAACCAAGTAGCTTGTTTGGGCCGTTGCGCCAGTAGTTAGACCAACTATCGTTCGGGGTCTGATAGCCGTACTCAAAGTTTGCTGCATTGTTAAAGTATTTGGATGCAACCTGGCCATCGGTGTAGGTGATGCTGCCGTTTTCACCGGTCGGATCGTTTTCGTCATCGTAGCTGTAGTCGTAGTAGGCAAAGGCTTGGGCCATTGGGTCCATGCCGGAATGGCAGCCGATGCAGTTGTTCAAAAACACTCGGCTATCACCACCAGGACTGCGTGACACATCTTGACGGATTCGATCGGGAGATCGAGTAACGTCATGTACTTGCTCCATGTCGTTGCACAGGTGATTAACCAGGGTGAATCGAAACATGGCTCGGTTGGTGCCGTCGATAAAAAAGGCTTTAGCGGCGGACCGGGTAGTCATCACCCCAGCGGTTGCGTTGCTGGGTAGGCTGGTCACAGCGGATTGCGTGTTGCGTTGTAGCACCGCCTGTAGGTCGGCGTTTTCTAATGCTTCGTAGTGGGCATTGTTGCTAGAAGAGTAGGCAGGACCAGAGCTTGCGGTGTACACAATGTCTTCGTGCAATATGCCGCGAAAGTCCACGTCATCTCGGACCATGCCAATAATGGTCGCAATGTAGTCGTCTAGAGGAACGAAGACGCTGCTGTCTCTGTTGGTCCAAGGCGCTGCAAAGTTTCGAAGTGTCACGCTGTAGAATTCAGGCTCTTGCGTTGCTAACAATGCAGCTGCTAACGGATCGTTGCCATCAATGGCCGCTTGCATTGCATTCAAGGTTGCCGCGCTAGGCGGTACCCCAGCGATACGATCGTGCATTCGCTTGGCTTGGTCGCGGCTGTCGGCCACAGCACTGCCGGCGTAAAGCGCGGTGCTTACACAAAATAGTGTGGCGATAGCAGGCGTAACTAGAGCTTTCGGCAGCAAAGCCGATACACTTCGAGTCCAACGCATCATTACTGATCTCTCTTCCGATCTACATCATGTTGCCGTCGGGCAACGGTGTAGTTACAAATCTCGGTCTGTCCCTAGACCGTACTCTTGGCAAATTTCATTGCCAATTCGACATATCAACCCCGCGCCAAAAATGATGGCTAGACGTTAATGTGACTATCGATGCGACTAGGGTCGTTGAAAACGGTATGTAAGGCTGTGATGAATGTCTCGATCGCGCCTAAACATGGGATAAATGTTGTTACCTGTTGCTGTGCGTTCAATCACATCGACGCGTAACAACTCTGTGAAAGAATGTATGCCTGTTGTAATGGCCCAGCGCAGAGGTAACCTGTGGTACTACGCCTACGCCCTAGAAAAAATGTTAACTGGCGCACGTTTATGGACTCGATTTTTGGGTCGATCTGTCTATCTATTCTGATCTTCTCTCTTTCTGCGTGCAGTGGTGGCTCCGGCTCCAGTGACAGTAGCGAAGGTTTGGGGGGTAGCCAGGACCCAGACCCAGTGCTGGTCGACTTTCCTTTGGCCTACGTCAAACGCGACCTCTTGCTCGACGACAACGGTGACCTGCTTACCTCAAGCGTAAGGATGGCAACCCAGTTTTTCCCTGGTGCTGAACTGTTGATTCGCGACCGCGCATCACCTAGTGCGCCAGAAACCTCACTGACTAGCGGCATTTTTCCGGACGATGCAGACGGCAACCCTGCGCAATACGATGTTAAAGACTTAGCGGTTGCTTTTGAT
This sequence comes from uncultured Pseudomonadales bacterium, assembly GCA_938036875.1. Lineage (GTDB taxonomy): Bacteria > Pseudomonadota > Gammaproteobacteria > Pseudomonadales > Azotimanducaceae > CALHVX01. The sequence goes on along the minus strand of CALHVX010000079.1, from coordinate 15,677 downwards.
GGATCACAATTAGCATTTGCCTTGCGCGCTCCGCGCGACCCTGACCTCGACGATGACGAGCAACCGACCTGGAATTTGTGGTTGTACGACCTTGAGACCAGCTCGGTAACCCGAATTATTGAGTCCGACACCGTGGCGGAGGCTGGTGATGACATTGCCCCTGCATTTTTACCCGATGGGCGGATTGTGTTTGCTTCTACGCGACAACGTACCGCCAAGGCGGTGTTACTTGACGAGGGAAAGCCTCAGTTTTCGGCGTTAGATGAAGATCGCAACAACCCGGCGTTGGCGTTGCATGTAGTTGATTCAGACGGTTCAGACCTAAAGCAAATTACTTTTAACCAAAGTAGCGACTTTGATCCTGCGGTGATGAGCGACGGCCGAGTGGTCTATAGCCGTTGGGACAATGTGGCCGGTATCGATCGCATTAGCCTATATGTCACGAACCCAGACGGCACCGAATCCCAGGTGTTGTATGGCATACATAGCCATGACACCGGTCCTAACGGTGAAAACATCGAATTTGTAGAAGCCAGCGAGTTGCCTGATGGTCGTTTGCTGGTCATGATGCGCGCCGCTGGTACCCAAACCCGGATGGGTGCGTTGCCTGTGGCTATTGATACCGCTAGCTACGTAGAGCACGACGTGCCCACCTTTGAGAACTCTGGGCTGTTATCAGATGCCCAAGAGATATTGGTTGAAGGGGATCTGACCTTGGATGAATCGCGGCCACCTTTGCAAGGTCGCTACGCCAAGATCAACGCGCTCAACGATGGTACCAACCGACTGGTTGTGGCTTGGAGCCAATGCCGTTTGCGAGATACCACCAGCGATCCTCAAGAGCCCATTATCCTGCCTTGCACAGCCGACTACCTTGCAGATCCAAACAATGTAGAAGCCGACCCGCTGTATGGTGTGTGGATGCACAACTTAGACGACGAAACCCAGCAACCGATTGTTGTTGCCGAGGCGGGTGAAGTGTATTCAGACGTGGTGGTGATGGAAGATCGTCTTAGTCCGCCGGTGATTTTGGACAAAGCGGCAGGCATTGATTTAGATGCTGACCTGGTTGCACAAAACGTTGGTGTTCTGCATATACGCAGCGTGTACGACCTTGATGGTGTGGCAACCGCGGATATCGCCGCCTTAAGCGACCCTGCACAAAGTACTGCTGATGATCGCCCAGCCCGTTTTTTACGAGTGATTAAGGCGGTATCTATACCAGACGATGATCTCGTTGATCTAAATGGCACGGCCTTTGGGCGCTCGGCGGCTCAACTAATGCGAGAAACGATTGGCTATGCGCCGATTCAGCCCGATGGTTCGGTCAAGCTCAAGGTACCAGCCAACATTGCCTTTCAAGTCGAAGTGTTGGACAGCAACGGTCGACGTATCAGTGCGCGACATCAAAACTGGCTGCAGCTGCGCCCGGGTGAAGAGATGCAGTGTGTTGGTTGTCATGATGCTGACAGCCAAGCGCCTCACGGTCGCATCGCGGCGCAAGCCCCAAGCGTCAATAGCGGCGCGCCAACGGATGGTTCACCATTCCCCAATACCGAGCCTGCGCTCTTTGCCAATAGTGGCGAAACCATGGCGGAAGTTCTTGCCAGAATTAACGGTACCGCCAATCCGAATGTTGACATTGCTTATACTGATCTGTGGACCGACCCGAACGTGCGCGCTAAGGATCTAGATCTAGCCTACAACTATGCAGACTTGACCACACCGGCGCCAACCGACCCAAGCTGTGTGGGCGCTTGGAGCTCGCTGTGTCGAATCACCATCAACTACGAAACCCATATTCATCCGTTGTGGGCGGCTGACCGGCAGGTCCTGGATGCCGGCGGCGCTTTGGTTGTTGATAACACCTGCACCAGCTGTCATTCACCGATCGACGCGGCGAACGCGGCGATGATACCCAACGGGCAGTTGGATTTAGCGGACGGTCCTTCACCGGATGAAGCAGACCACTTTAATAGCTATCGAGAGCTGTTGTTCCCCGATGACGAGCAAGAGGTGGTCAACGGTGCGCTGATTGATCGATTGATCCCGGTCACCGATAACCAAGGTAACCCTGTGTTCCAGGTTGATGAAAATGGCGCCTTGGTGCTCGATGCTGCTGGCGATCCGATTCCACTGACCGAGACCGTTGGGGTTGCGCCACCGCTACGAGTAGCGGGTGCGAACCAAAGTGACAACTTCTTTTCCATATTTGCTGCGGGTGGGACCCATGAGGGCCGATTATCTGCTGCAGAGTTGAAGTTGGTCTCTGAATGGATCGATTCAGGCGGTCAGTATTACAACAATCCGTTTGATGTACCCCAGTAGATTTAAATCGCCGTCTTTAACTTGTCGACAAGGATATCCGGCATGAAACGCGCAAGCATGATACTTGCCACATCGATAGGCTCTTGGCTAAGAGCCACCCGACTGTTGTCGGCCGCCTTAACCGTATTGGGGCTCGCCGTCACGGCAATGCCTGCCCAGGCGTTGTTCGAACGCTATGAGCCTGAAGTTGTGGTTTCTGATCCCTACATCGAGCTGCGCACAGGCCCAGGTCGCGGCTACCCTATTTTTTATGTGGCTGGGCAAGGTGATCAGGTCACCATGCTCAAGCGACGAACGGATTGGTACAAGATTCGTGGCCCGCGCGGGAAAGAAGGTTGGGTCCATGTGGACCAAATCCGCCACACCTTAAACCTTGATGGTGAGCCCATTGATTTTGGCGAGCTAGGTCTCGGCGATTTTGGTAAGCGCCGCTGGGAGATGGGCGTTAACGGTGGCGAGTTTGGTGGTGCCGCTTCGATCACGGGTTATCTCGGCTTCGTTATGACGCCAAACATTACATTGCAGGTGGAAGGAACGCAGATCCTGGGTAATTTTTCCGATGGCTTGATGGCCTCGGCGAATATCCTAATGTATCCCTTTCCCAGAAAGCGTTTGTCGCCGTACTTCATGATTGGTACCGGCATTATCAGGACGCAACCCCATTCCCGAATAGTTGAAGCTGAAGACCGGAGCGATGAAATTGCGCACGCCGGTGTTGGCGCCAACTTTTACTTAACCGACCGGTTCATATTGCGCATGGAATATAAGCGCCATACGGTTTTCACATCTCGCGATGACAACGAAGAGGTCAATCAATGGAAAGCAGGCTTCAGCGTATTTTTCTAGCAGCATGCACTTCGGTGCTGCTGCTTACTATGGGTAACGTCAATGCGGCGGTAGACCCAGATCAACTTGAGCTCGAACCCTTGCTGGTTCGTGAGCCCGAACGCCGCCAAGTTGAGGTAGACGACCTCGATGATGAAAACCTCGAGATTGGGGTGTTTGGTGGGCTGATGAGTGTCGAAGATTTTGGCACCAATTCAGTGGTGGGTGTTCGTGCGGCTTACCATATCACCGAGGACTTCTTTGTTGAGGCAGCTTACGGTCAAACGACCTTAGGTCAAACCAGCTTCGAACGATTGAGCGGTGGTGCACAACTGCTTACCTCCGAGCAGCGTGATATGTCGTACTACAACATATCCCTTGGCTGGAACTTGTTTCCTGGCGAATCTTTCTTAGGACGGCGCTGGGCGTACAAAGGTGGTCTGTATGTGATCGGTGGTGTGGGTAGCACAGACTTTGGTGGCGACAATCGCTTCACCATTAATGCGGGTATGGGCTATCGCCTGATTGCGACAGATTGGCTCGCGTTTCATGTCGATGTGCGAGATCACTTTTTCAAGAGTGATCTGTTGGGCGAAGAAGAGCAGCTCCACAATATCGAGTTTAGCGGAGGCGTCACCCTATTTTTCTAGGGTGAGCACAGAGATCACAAGATGCTATTGGATGTTACAACAGAGAAGCAAATCATGAATGCAAAAGCGCTTAAATTGCTGGGACGTCTCGGCTTGTTGCTGCTGGTGATTATGGGCACCTTGACTGCTGGTGGTTGCTCAAGCAAGGGTATTAAACCTTGGGTTAGCCCTTACGAGCGCAACAACTTGGCTGACCCTATTATGAGTTTTAGCCGGGCGCCCATCGCGTCTGCTTACCTACACCACGTTTATCAGGCTCGAGAGGGCGCGCGTGGAGCTGAGGGTGGCAACGGCGGCGGCTGTGGCTGTAACTAAAGGATGAGTTTTACCATGGTTTTCAATTTGAAAAACCTACGCTGCGCTCTCTATATGAGCCTGGTGATGACGGTTGGCGTAGCGCCATTGACCGCTATACATGCAGCGGTTCTGCCCGAAGATCGAGCAGACGTGATGTATCACGCTTATGAAGGGGATGGCTTGGAGGTCTCAGGACCTTCCGTCTTGGTGCGTAAATCGTACAAAGATAAAGTCTCCGTTTGGGGCAATTACTACGTAGACATGATTACCAGCGCCTCGATCGATGTAATCACAACCGCCAGTAAGTACACCGAAGAGCGTAAAGAGAAGAGTGTTGGTATTGACTACTTGACCGGCAAAACCTCCATGGGTCTTTCCTACACCAACAGTGAAGAGAGCGACTACTCGGCTAACTCCGTACGCTTTGGCATTAGTCAGGACTTTTTTGGCGATCTCACCACCTTGGGTATTAGTTATGCCCGCGGCTGGGACACCGTACGTCGCAATGGCGATGACACCTTTGAAGAAGAGACCAAGCGCCAAGTCTATCGGGTTGACCTAACCCAAATCTTAACGAAAAATATGTTGGTCAATATCAACTATGAAGGGGTGACGGACGAAGGTTTCCTCAACAACCCCTATCGCCAGGTGCGCTATTTAGATACCAATGCAGCTCGTGGCTATAGCTATCAGTCGGAGTTGTACCCGAAGACTCGGACCAGTGCTGCGATGGCCGTTCGAGCCATGTACTACTTGCCGTATCGAGCTAGCTTGAAAGGCGAGTACCGTCTTTACACCGATACCTGGGGTATAGACGCCTGGAATGCTGAGGTGGGTTACGTTCACCCGGTTACCGATAACTTAACCATTGACTTAAAATACCGCTATTACAGCCAAACCGGTGCTGATTTTTACAGCGACCTGTATTCGCGTCCAGATGAACAGAACTTTCTGGCGCGAGACAAAGAGCTGAGCACCTTCACCACCCATACGGTTGGTGTTGGCGCAAGCTACGAGTTTACCCCCACTTGGCTTCCGTTCTTTAAAAAGGGCGAGGCGAACTTGTACTACGATTACATTCGCTTTGACTACCAAGATTTTCGTGACGCATCCGAAGTGGGCGTGGCACCAGGCACCGAGTCTTTATTTGGTTTTGACTCTTCTGTGCTCCGACTGTTCGTCTCTTTCTGGTACTAGTTATGGGCCCAAACGCCGGTTTATCTTAAGACCGGCGAGACTTTCTCGCCGGGGTTTCGAAGTGGTATTAGCGCAAGCCAGAATCAGCGTATAATCGCGCCGATTGCCACAGCCAATGCCCATCATGACCAACCCAACCGATTCAGCCTCACCCCAAACAGCGCCTCCAACAGCTGTACGTACGCGTATTGCGCCGTCTCCCACCGGTGACCCGCATGTGGGCACGGCATATATGGCCCTATTTAACTGGGCGTTTGCTAAGCACCATGGTGGCCAGTTTGTGGTCCGTATTGAAGATACGGATGCCGCGCGCAGTTCCTCAGCATCGGAAACCAAAATTTTTGATGCGCTGCGCTGGCTAGGATTATCTTGGGACGAAGGCCCCATCGTTGGCGGCCCGGCCGGCCCTTACCGGCAAAGCGAGCGGCTGCCCATCTATCGTGAGCATGTGGATCAGCTTATTGCTGCAGAGCAAGCGTTTCCTTGTTTTTGCACCAGCCAGCGCCTGGACGAGATGCGCAGCCAACAACGAGAGCGGGGCGAAACCAGCGGTTATGATGGTGCCTGTCTAGGGCTTGGGGCAGCAGAAGTGGAGCAGCGCATAGCGGCGGGTGAATCTCACGTTATTCGCATGCGGGTACCAACCGAAGGCGATTGCGAGTTTCGCGATGAGCTGCGGGGTGAGATATCGATCCCCTTCACGCAAATTGATATGCAGGTGCTGCTGAAGGCGGATGGATTCCCAACCTACCACTTGGCAGTGGTTGTGGATGACCATTTGATGGGGATTACCCATGTCATTCGAGGTGAGGAGTGGATCAACTCGGTACCCAAACACAAGCTGCTCTACGATTACTTTGGCTGGCCGATGCCAACGCTCGTGCATATGCCGCTGCTGCGTAATCCGGATAGCTCCAAACTGTCCAAGCGTAAGAACCCAACGAGCGTGACCTACTACGAGCGGGCGGGGTATCTGCCTGAAGCCTTGCTTAACTATTTGGGTACCATGGGTTGGTCCATGCCGGATGAACGCGAAATTTTCAGCATCCAAGAAATGAGTGAGCACTTCGATCTAGAGCGGGTGACTTTGGGTGGCCCCATCTTTGATCCGGTTAAGCTGGGTTGGTTGAACGGTCAATATCTGCGCAGCCTAAGCCCTGAGGCGTTTATGCAGCGCGTTGCTGATTGGGCGATCAATACCGATCATTTAGCGCCGCTGGTGCCCTTGATTCAGCAGCGTACCGAACGCTTGGCAGATCTAGCCCCCCAGGTCGATTACTTGCTGGGAGATCGGGTAGCGCTAACCGCAGAGGCGTTTGCTCACAAGAAGATGACGCCCGAGCAGTGTGTGGCCGCTTTACATCACTACAGCAGCGCGTTGGACGAGTTGCGGATTTGGGATCGGGAAGTCTTGGTGGAGCTAGCGGAAGGGTTGGCCAAGCACCAAGAGCTGAAGCTAAGCGAGTTTTTGTTTCCAATCTTTATTGCGTTAGCAGGGCGTTCTGTGGCGTTGCCCGTGTTTGACTCCATGGTTTTTCTTGGCTCAGATTTAACACGGGTGCGGCTACGTGATGGTCTGCAGCTGTTGGGCTTGTCTAAGAAGCAAACCAAGAAGCTAGACAAGGCATACCTTGCCTATGTGCAGTCTACCGGCTAACGGTTAAGACGTAGCGCCTCAAGCAAACCCGTTAGGATTAGGTCGGGCACAATAGCGTCAAACAAACCCTCTTCAGAAAATAGGCTGGCGAAACCGCCGGTACCGATCACCAAGGGCTCTTCCCCAGAGAAGACCTCGCTGGTTATCCGTGTAGCCAGCTCGCGAACGGTGCCTACGTTGCTCCAGTACAAACCGCTTTGAATGCTCTCAACCGTCGTGCGACCCACCGCGGTGGTCATGGTGGCAATCTCTACGGTGGGTAGCTGGGCGGTTTTTGATTCCAGTGCATCCATTGCTAGACGTACGCCTGGAATAATGTTGCCGCCTAAAAATTCACGATCTTTGGTAATGGCACAAACCGTGGTTGCGGTACCAAAGTCGACCACAATTAGGTTGCGGTCAGGGTAGAGCTTGATAGCGCCCATGGCATCCGCAATGCGGTCCGCCCCCACTTCTTTAGGATCTTTGTAGAGGATTTTGAGTCCGGTTTTTATGCCTGGGCGTAAAATCAGCGGATCAACGCCTAGGTATTTCTGGCAGCAGGCCCGTAGTGAGTAGATCAGGTCAGGCACAACAGAACACAGGGCGATCTGGTTAATGTCTCGATAGTTGATGTCGTTCTCACGCAATGCGCCGCGTAGAAAGACACCTAGCTCATCAGATGAGCTACGGGTGGTTGAGGTTCGGCGGAACGAGGAGATCAGGTCCTTGTCTTTGAACACACCGCAGTACATTTGTGAGTTACCTACATCGAGACATAAAATCATTAGCTGGCTTCCGCGATGGAGTCGGGTTGAGATTGGGTTTCTTGTGCTTTGGGTTTGGGTACGTTGTCGATCAGGCGTACCTCATTTTGCTCGCTGCCTAAGCTTGCCGCACCGTAGCGACGGCGTCCAATGCTCTTAACGTAGTCTACGTCAAACCCTTCTGCGGCTAACAGATCAGCAATGTGCGCATCCGACCCTGGTGTTCGGAGCAGCTTGCTAAAGGTAGGTGCTAAGGCTCGGTCCTCAGCGGTCAAGCGTAAGTTGCGCGAGCTCATGGCTAAGCCGTCGTCCTCGCGGATGGTGGGGCAGGGCACGATGGTTACATCCATAAAAAACGCATCACACATATCGCGAATCAAACGGAACTGTTGGTAGTCCTTTTCACCAAAGTACGCACGTTCAGCGCGCACCAAGTTTAGTAGCTTCATGACCACGGTTAGCACGCCGGTAAAGTGCCCAGGGCGGTGCGCACCACACAGATCATTGGAAAATTCGGATTCCACCACGCTGTATCTGTAGTCATCCGCATACAGCTCGTCGTATTGGGGCAACAGCACCACATCAACGCCTAGGCTTTCTGCCAGCGCTAAGTCCGCATCTAGAGTGTCGGGGTAGCTATCGAGATCGCTGGCGTTGTTGAACTGGGTTGGGTTGACATAGATGCTCAGCACGGTGTGAGCGTTTTCGGCAATGCTACGTCGCATCAGCGAGGCGTGACCATCGTGCAGTGCACCCATAGTTGCAACAAAGCCAACGCGCCCATACAGGCTTTTGCGCAGCATTTGATAAGTGCGAGCGCTTTTTATGACCTTCATGCGTATGACTCCGCTTCGTTAGGGAAGGTGCCCGCTTGGACATCACTATGAAAGTTGGCAACCGCGTCACCTACCGTTTGGTGACCGTTAGCGTAGTGGCGCAAGAACTTCGGCTTAAAGTTCGGCGTCATACCGAGCATGTCTTGGAGCACTAGCACCTGGCCATCTACATCAGCTCCGGCGCCGATCCCAATGGTGGGGATCGAAAGCTGTGCGGTGACCGCTTTGCCTAACTCTGCGGGTACACATTCTAAGACCACGGCAAAGGCGCCGGCGTCTTCTAAGCGCTTGGCGGATTCAATAATGGCCTTTGCAGCGGCTTCGCTTTTGCCTTGGACTTTGTGACCACCAAAGGCTTCCACAGACTGTGGGGTTAGACCTAAATGGCCCATCACGGGGACACCGGATTCAACGATGTGCTGGATGAGGTCTAGCTGGCCTAGCTCGCCTTCCAGCTTCACGCAGTTGGCGCCCGCTTGCATGAGCTCACCAACCGCATCCATGGTGGGTGCCAAGCCTTTGCGAGCGGCAAGAAAGGGCATGTCGCCAATGATGAATTTGTTCGGTGCACCGCGACTCACCGCTTTGACGTGCAAGGCCATCAGCTCAACGTCGGCGTAGACGGTGGAGTCGTGCCCGTGCATCACCATGGATAGGCTGTCGCCCACCAATAGGCAGTCAACGGGGGAATCGTTAAGGATCTGGGCTGACCAAAAGTCGTAACAGGTCAGCATGGAAAGCTTCTCGCCACTGGCTTTGCGACGGATGAACTCTGGCGCGGTTAGTTTGCGAGCTTTTTTGTTGGTGTTCATGGCATGCCACTCCTATGGGCAGGCCATGACAGAACATCGGAAAGAGTAGGCGGTGCTGCCATTTTACTTTCTCGGTACCTGTCCTCTCATGGCGGATCAAGTCCAATGCGGTAGTGGCTGGGAGCCGGCTATCGCGCGGTTAGTTTTCTATTGCTTTCTTTGGGTCTAGCCTATTGATTTGGTGCGTCTGGCGAACTGCTGTGAGCACTATTGAAGACGAGTGAGCGTCTTTGTTGATGTCGACTTGGCCCTCCCAAGTTCGATTCAGGCCTGACCTTACCGTGCCAAACCTTCTTTGTCTAGGCAAAAACATTTATTTTACAGCGCTAAGTCATTGATATTGCTGAATAAAGACTGAATTTGAGCAACTTGCTCGAATCTGTAAGCAACCTGAGCACATTATTTAACAGAATCCCCACTGCTATCGGCCGGCCACAGGGCCATGATAAATGAGCTGCTTTGACGCAGGTTCCTAGCACCTGTGTTGATTGCTTGTCTTTTTAGCCCCGCCTCGGCGGGGCATTTTTTTGCCTGGCCGGGGGACAATGGGGGCAATGATGGGGTCAGAGCCAAGTGCCAGAGTCAGAAATAGGAAACATCACCCGGACCTCCACATGTTTGACTCTGGCACTTGGCTCTGACCCCATCATTGCTGGCCCCATCATTGTCAGTACCCGAGTCTTTTTTGAAGAAGACTCGGGTTGGTTGTTGGCGCAGCGCAACTAACCTTGTAGACTGCGCCCGCGAAGAAGGGGCCATAGCTCAGCTGGGAGAGCGCCTGCGTGGCACGCAGGAGGTCGGCGGTTCGATCCCGCCTGGCTCCACCAATTTCTTCCCTGTTTCAGACCCTAAGATCTAGCGTGCTACCAGCCCAATAACTCCAAAGTTGCTTCACCTAGCTCAAGCGTCAGCACCTGTGCATCTGTGGTGGTCTGCGCGTTTCGACCTACCGTCACCGCTTGGCCAGACCACATGGGGGAGAAACCCATATCTCCTTTCGCCTCTGCGGCTTTGCGCAGCGGGGCGCTTGCTGAGGTGGCCAGCGGAAAGGCGGGCGCTTGGCTGCTGATGGGGCCAAGCTCATCAATCAACCGGTTGTGTAGCCCACGAGCTGGCCTACCGCTAAGCACGTTGGTGACCCGGGTATCTTGAGCGCTGGCTTGTTCTAGCGCGGCTCGATAGCCGGCGCTGATGGTTGCTTGCTCGCAAAACAAAAATCTTGTGCCCAGTTGCACCGCGCTGGCGCCAAGCAACAATGCGGCCGCAATGCCCCGGGCATCGGCAATCCCGCCGGTTGCAATCACGGGTACGCTCACCGCATCCACCACCTGGGGGATCAACGCCATGGTGCCAATTTGGCTCTGTACTTGGTTGTTGGTTTCGGTGTGTAGAAACACACCTCGATGGCCACCGGCTTCTGCACCTTGGGCGATGATGGCCTGGGCGCCTTGTTGCTCCAGCCAAACCGCTTCTTCTACGGTAGTTGCCGTGCTTTGAATAAAACAGCCAGCCGCTTTGAGTGCTTCCACGAACTGGGGTTTTGGCAAACCGTAGTGGAAACTCACCACTGCCGGGTGCAGTTCCACCATTAACTCGCAAAGGGCTTCGTCAAATGGAAATCGAGTGGCGACGATTTCTGGCAACGCATCCGCTAGATCAAATTCGTTGAAGTAGGGAGTAAGGTGCTGCAACCACTGTGCATTGGTTGCGGCATCAGGTGTTGGCGTTTGATGGCAAAAAAAGTTAACCCCAAAAGGGGCGCCGGTTTGCGCTCGAATATCGTTGATACCTTGGCGTACTTGATCTGCATTGAGCATGCCTGCGGGAATGCTACCTAGACCACCGGCAGAACTGACCGCAATGGCTAGAGCCGCATCGTTGGATCCGGCCATCGGTGCTTGCAATATGGGGCTGTTTAAACCCAAGGCGTCGAGGTAGCGGGTATCACGCCAGCGTGATTGGTGAGACGTCACGCTGGGCTAGTTCTTAACGTTGTCGGCGCTGACGCCAGCAGCATTCATGTAGTCTTTGTAGTAGGTCATCTCGCCGTTGCGCACCCGGTAAAGGCCGCAACCTTCTATGTCACCGGCGGCCGTGTGTGCCGTCCACTGAGCCCAAGCAACCTCGCCGCCCCCGTCTACCTCGCGTAGCGTGAAGCTGGTTTTTTGATCGCCCATCTCTTGCACCATTTTTGCCATGAAGCCAGCAATGGCTTCGCGCCCGGTGAAGGTGCCAAAAAACGGATCAACCAAGACCGCATCCTCGGCAAATAGCGGAACCACTTTGGTGTAGTCACCGGCATCTTGGATATGCCAAAAACGTTTGATCACATCCACAGCGCTGCTGTTTTTGGTTAATGGTTCCATCGACTGTCCACCCTGTTGAATAAGTAAGCTGTGCCACCTGAATGTAACCTGTTGGGTTAGGTAGCGCTAGGTGAACGGTAACTCCACAGGCTGGTTGCCAAGACCCCGTAAGTGCACAGTAGCAAAGAGACAATGATGGCCGGCAGCAGGGCGTTGAGCGTACCGTAGGCTTCGATGATGCCACCTAAGACAATGGCGCCAATGGGGGCACTACCCATCATGCCCAAGGTGAAGACGCTAAGCATACGCCCGCGATACTCGGGCTCCGCGGACTCTTGCACTATGGTGCGCGCTAGAGTGGTAGTGAACCCCATGTTCACGCCCCAACCGACAATGGCGACAACCAGCAACCACCAACTTGGTTCGATCCACAGCAGATACAAGATCACCATACGCGACAGTTGCATGAGCAAGAACAAACGCCCGGGTTGACGCAGCGGCATAATTTTAAACATGACTAGGTTGGAAACCGTGGCACCGGCGTAAAACACAATCATCATCAGTGCGAGTAGTGCGGCGTCGCCGTCATACACTCGCTTGATAATAAAAGGGAAGGCGGTCATAAAAGCGCCGGCATTGAAAATGCTAGAAACAAAGTTAATGGTCAGCAGCTCAAACACCACCTTGTTGCGGCGCGTGGCAAGCAAACCTTCCCAGGTGCTTCGCAGCGCAGACTCTTGCCTGGGTGGGGTGTTTACGGGTTGGGCGCTAATACGGTGAATCAACATGGCCCCCAAGGCCAAACATACGGCTTGCACGCCGAGCACGGTTGATAAACCCACTTTGTCGAGTTGACCAGCAATGCTTAACCCCACCATCTGCACCACAAAACCCATGGCCGTGGCCGCAGATACCCCTTGTTGGATAGAGCTGCCGGCAACTCGATTGAGGATGGCTTGCTGGGCGGGCATAGAGAACGACATGACCACGCTCATGCCCAGTCCCCACAAGGTCACGCTGACCAAGTTCAGATAGCCCATCTGTACCGCCGCGATTAAGCCTAGCGGGCACAAGGTTGCAGTGATATAGACGAGCGCCAACATCACGCGAGGATCGCGACGGTCTGCGCTAGCGCCACCCCAGAGCATCAAGAATATACCCGGTATCCCCATCAACGCTTGGAGTGGACCCACTTGGTTTGCAGGTAGCAGCAGGACACCAATCAGCAGCCAGCTAATGAGCAGTTGCTGCATGGCAAAGGCCATGCCTGTGAATGCGGTGGTGCCGAGGTAGGCGCGAAATTGCGGGTTGTTGAGAACAGGCGTGGGTGCGGACGTTGAGTTAGGAGTTGTGCTCATGCCGCCCTCTAAGTTGGCCAGCGGACGTTGGGCCGCCGTGTTGCTAGATACTATAGCCCAGTTAGGGTTGTGGCGTGTTAGGCCTAGCCGCGCTCGCGTCGACTTTCGTCAAAGCCAAAGGCCGCCAGACCAGCAATGACATACAGCACCAAAAAGAAGCTGAACGCTGGGTCGTAGCTGCCGGTTTTATCAAATACCCAACCCGCTAAGGGCACACCGGCAATCTGCAGCGGGAACATGGCTTGTCGCATGCCGCCTAGGGCTTTGCCAAAACGCTCTCGACCAAACATCTGCCCGACCAAGGCCCCTTGCAGTGGCACCACGCCACCCATGCCGTAACCGAAGAGACCGGCACCTATGGCAAACATCCAGAGGGTTTCGGTGTTAAACATCAGCAGTTGCCCACAGATCTGGCACAAGATGGTGAACCAGACCGCGTTGCGGGCCCGCCAATGATCCGCCAGCCACCCAAAGGACAGTTTGCCTAGAATGCCCATACCGGCGCACAACGACATCACGAGCGATGCCGTTTGTAGAGATAACCCTGAGTCCGTCACCCTAGGCACCATGTGGGTCAGGGTTGCGCTCTGACAGCAGAACAGCAAGCCGACCACGCTGACCAACACCCAAAAATTGCGCTCTCTTAACAGCGGGCGAGGGGCGTCGATAGGAGCCGGAGTTACCTCTACTTTTTCAGCAGGGTTAGGCGGCGGTGGGGTTGATCGACCACCATCAGGGAGTAAGCCAATATCTTCCGGCGCCGAGATGACCAATGCGCTTACGAGCGGCAACACGATCAAGGTGGTGAACCCACCGAAGAGCAAAAACCCTTGGCGCCAACCATAAGCCTCAATGAGCTCTGCACTGATTAATGGCATGACAACACCGGATGCAGAAATACCGGTTGCGGCAATGCCGAGGGCAAACCCGCGTTTGCGGGTGAACCAGTTGGCCACTAGTTTGGCGGTTGCCAGGCCGCCCATGGCGCTCGCACCAATGCCGATAAAGGCGCCAAGGGCTAAGTAAAACTCCAGCTGCGTGCGCACCTGAGATAGCGCAAAGAAACCGATGCTCATAAAGAGGGTGCCAGCGCCAATGACCCGTTTCAACGGGTATCGATCTAAGGCGTGGCCAATGAGCGGTGCAGCCAGTGCGCCAACCGCACTGGTAATGGTGATGCCCAGAGAAACCCCAAGACGAGAGCCGCCAAACTCTGCGGCGATGGCTTTGAAGAACACACCATAGGAGTAGAAGAAAAAACCAACCGCGACAAAGTCGACAAAGAAGGCAACGGCAACCATACGCCAACCGTGATGAAATCTACTGGTTGCGGAGGCGAGCAATTAGCCGGTGACCCATGGCTGGTTAAGTGGAGTAGAAACAGACATGGTTAAGTCTCTAGCTCTTCCCAACGTTGATACACCAGCTGTAACTCTGCCTCAATTTTGGTCAGCTCATCCAGGCTAGCCTGAATCTTGGGTTGCTCTTGTTGATAGAAGTCTGGCTCGCTGATCTTCTCGGTGAGCGTCTGCTGTTGTTGCTCCAGCTTTTCTATGCGCTGGGGGAGCTTATTCAGCTCCATTTGCTCTTTGTTGCTGAGCTTTTTCTTTGCCGGGGTATTTTTCGCTGCGCTGTCTTGCGCAGGCGTTGGTTTGGTTTTGCTAACCCTATGTTTAGCGTTGGCTTTTGCGTTGCTCTTTTGTGCGCTGCTTTTCTCCTCGAGCCCCAGCTTGTAGTTGTGCCAATCGGTGTAACCGCCCACAAACTCTTGTACATGCCCGCCGGGCTCTAGAATGAACGTTTGCGTTACGGTGCTATCGAGGAAGCTACGATCGTGGCTAACCAGCAACAAAGTGCCGGGGAAATCTAGCAGCAGCTCTTCAAGCAGTTCCAGCGTTTCTACATCGAGATCGTTGGTCGGTTCGTCCAGTACCAATAGGTTAGCGGGCTTGGCAAACAGTTTGGCCAACAGCAGCCGGTTGCGCTCGCCGCCGGATAAGGTTTTCACCGGCGAGTGGATGCGTGCTGGCGAAAATAGAAAATCACTTAGGTAGCTGACCACATGGCGAGATTTGTCGCCAATAGTGATGGTGTCGGAACCTTCGCTTAAGTTGTCTCTTACGGTTTGCTCTAGATTGAGCACCGCTCGCTCTTGGTCAAAGTAAGCAATTTTTAGACTGGTGCCGTGTTCTACCTCACCGCTAGTCGGCTCTAAGGTTTTGAGCAACAAGCGCAGTAGGGTGGTTTTACCCGTACCGTTGGCACCGATGATACCGATGCGGTCGCCGCGTTGAATTAGCGTTGAGAAATTTTTAACGATAGGTGCACTGTCCGGCGTGTAAGCAAAGGACACGCCGTCGAGCTCTATCACACGTTTGCCAGACGCTTCGCCTTTATCCAGCGCCATGGACACCTGGCCCTGGCGGCTGCGACGTTCAGAACGTTCTTTGCGCAGAGACTCTAAGCGTCTCACCCGACCTTCGTTGCGAGTGCGGCGGGCCTTGATCCCTTGGCGTATCCAAACCTCTTCTTGCGCTAGGTTCTTATCGAACTTTCGTGCTGCCTCTTCTTCTGCGGCTAGCTCTGCTGCTTTTCGTGTTTTGTAGCTCGCGTAGCTGCCTTCGTAAGAGTTTAGGTTGCCTCTATCTAGCTCGATGATGCGGGT
>CALHVX010000078.1 GCA_938036875.1 uncultured Pseudomonadales bacterium | reverse complement strand
AGACCGCGCGCCTACCACCGGCGAGCTGCACAGCAACTTCAAGCTGTCCGCTGGTGGCGAATACGTAGGTCTGATTCGAGCGAACGGCACTACCGTCGAAGACGAAATAGCGCCCACCTATCCACAGCAATTCACGGACATTTCTTACGGTGGTGGCTTGTACTTTCCCAATCCAACGCCAGGTGCACCAAACAGCGCCGGTGTTTCTGGTCTAGTTGAACCTGTCGCTTTTAGTGTTGATCACGGTTTTTACAACACTCAACAGAACGTTGCTTTAACAACACCAACGGCAAACACCACTATTCGCTACACACTAGATGGCAGCGCGCCAAGCAGTGCCACCGGCTGTACCCCACCAAGCAATGGTGACGCCTGGAGCTGGGAGTACTATGAAGGCACTTGGACCAGCCTACCCAACTTTAATGCGCTAACTCCGGTTGCTACTGGCACCGCAGCTGACATCTCGATCAACCCAAGATTACGCGATAGCAACTACGGTCTAAGGTTCACCGGTTGTGTGGAAGCCGAAGTTCCTGGGTTATACACCTTTGAAGCAAGCTCCGATGACGGTAGCCAAGTGTTTGTTGATGGCAACCTGGTCGTCAACAATGACGGATTGCATGGCACGATTTCAGTTTCTGAAACTATTTTCTTGGAAGCAGGCCTGCACAGCATCACCACCACTATGTTTCAAGGTGGCGGCGGTCAGTCTCTATCCGCTAGCTGGATTTCTCCCGCACGCAGCAATGGTTATCTAACAACCGAGGATAACAACCAGTTCTACGCCGCTGATGCCAATTCAGGCAATGTTATCGAGCTACCCTTCAGCCAGCCCACGAGCGGTAACTTTCAGTTTCAAACACGAGTGCAAGGTCCAAGCGGCAGCTCCGACTCATTTTGGGTGCAACTGGACAATGGTCCACTGTGGCTATTTTCAACGGGCAACGCTGGTGGCTTTGGTAATCAGCTGATTAGCGATAACGGCGCGGTCATAACCGCCCCCCTAGCCGCTGGTGATCATGTTCTGCGCGTATTCCCAAGGGAAGACGGCACGCGCCTAGCATCCGTTACCGTGATTGGCAGCAATTGCGACGGGTCCTGCGAGAACATTTTGCTCGAAGCAGAAGCCGGCAACTACCGCGGCAACTTCGTTGCAGCCGGCGTCTCGGCAGAACCCATCGACGCAGAACGTTGGTTTACTTACACCAGCCCTTTGCCGATCAACAGCACAACCACTCTACGCGCAACCGCAGTGCGCAGCGGCTATCTTCCCTCTCGCCCTGCCACCGCCACCTATCTGTTCCTGGATGACGTGGTTCTGCAGTCTCGCTCGGAGGAGCCGCCTGCAGGCTGGCCCGCAGGCCCGGTTAACAGCCAGGACCTAGACTACGGTATGGACCCTGACATCGTTGACCCGGATCCGGCTGCTGTAAAGGCATCCTTGGCAAGCCTGCCTAGTATTGTCATCTCTACCGATATCGACAACCTGCTACACCCCGGCATTGGTATTTATACCAACGCCTATAACAAGGGTCGCTATTGGGAGCGCCCTGCCTCCATCGAGCTAATTGATAGCACCGGTGCGCAGCCAGGGTTTACTCAAGATGCAGGCATCCGTGTGCGCGGTGGGTTTAGCCGCAGCCCGAACAATCCAAAGCACTCGTTCCGCGCATTTTTCCGTAGCGATTACGATGGCAATCTAGAGTACCCACTGTTCGAAAGCGCCGGAGTTGATACTTTCGAAAAGGTAGATTTCCGTTCTTCTAACAACTACTCCTGGGCGTTCAGCGGCAACGCAAGAAACACCTTGCTACGCGAAGTTTGGTCACGTGACACCCAACGAGACATGGGACTGCCCCACACTCGCAGTCGTTACTATCACTTGTACATCAACGGTGTCTATTGGGGTGTCTTCATGACCCAAGAGCGTGTCTCCAAAGAGTTCGCTGCCAGCTACTTTGGTGGAGAAGAGAAGGACTACGATGTTGTTAAGCACAACAGGTCCAACGGCTATCGCAACGAAGCAACCGATGGAACCAACGCCGGTTGGAACCAGCTGTTCGACTACATCTCAGATCAAACGGTTAGTGCCACCGAATATGCTGCTATAGATCAACTAGTAGACCTCGAAAATTTAGCTGACTACATCATGACCAACGCTTACGAAGGTGATACCGATGGTTCTCCGAGTTCGTTCCTAAGTGGTTTTAAACGGGGCAACAACTGGTACGCGATACAAGATGCGGTTAACTCAACTACCAAATGGCGTTTCTTCCAACACGATGGTGAGCATGCCATGGGCGCTCGCCGCAATGCCAGCTTGGAGAACAACCTGCTTGGGCCCTATGCACCGTTTAACGGCCAAACGAACGAGTTCTTCTCCAGCGACTACTTTCATCCATACTGGCTGCACGCCGCATTGACGACCAACCCCGAATATATGCAGCGCTTTATCGATCAAGCTGGCCGCCGTTTTCGGGATGCTGGTGCACTTACCGATAGCGCAGCACTAGCTCGATGGAATGCTCGTAAAGCTCAAGTAACCAACGCGATTTTAGCGCACGCTGCGCGTTGGGGTGACTCCAAGCGGGCTACACCTCGCGGCGTAGCGGATTGGCAGGCAGAAGTGAACTATGTTGAAAGCAACTTCTTTCCGGGACGATCTGCCACGGTTTATGCACAGATGGTGGCGCTAGGACTGGCTTCGAACTTGCCCACACCGCAAGTCTCTGTTGCTAGCGGCACTATTGTTCCTCCAGGAACGGCAATAACGATCTCTGCAACCGCCGGTACCCAAATTTACTACACGCTCAACGGCACCGATCCAAGAGCTGCGGGTGGCGGCATTGCTGCTGGCGCACTCAGCTTGATCGCGGGTGAGAGTATTATCATCAACAATGACACAACCCTGGTATTGCGTTCACGCAGTGGTGCTAATTGGGGTCCAATCTCTACCGCAACCTACAGTACCAACGCAATCCCCGTGATCGATGCACAAGATGAGCAATTCACCGCGGTTGGTGACACGGTTGCGTTGCAACTCACCGCTTCCGATGACGATCCATTAACCTGGTCACAAATCGGTTTGCCTAACGGGCTAAGTATCAATGCCAACACCGGCTTGATCTCTGGATCACCAACAAGTGTAGGCAGCTCTAGCGCGGTGATCACCGTCGACGATGGTGATGTGACGGTAGATCTCAACTTGAGCTGGAATATTGTTCCACCCGCACCCATCATTTTGAACGAGTACAACGCGGTTAGCGGCAGCAAGTTCTTGGGTGGTGGCGACAACACCACCACCACGCCTGCAGATACCACCTTGGGTAGAATTCAAGGCAATGGTGGCGATTGGTTCGAGTTGGTTGTGATCGAAGACCACCTGGATCTACGCGGATGGCAACTAGCCATTAGTGACGACGGTGTGGCTCAACCACTGCTAACCTTCAGCAACAATGCGATATGGTCTGACCTGCGCGCCGGCACCATCATTACCATTGCGGAAAACGAGATTACCGCCGCTAACGCTACGGTTTACGCCGAAGATGTGTCCTACTCTCCGGCAACCGGAGACTGGTGGATCAACGTGGTTGCTAACGATCTGGGTTCTGCTACCTACATCACGGCATCGGATATCAAGGTCAGCAACGATAACTGGCAGCTCACCATTCTCGACGACTTGGGCAATACCCAATTCGGTGCCGCCGGTGAAGGAATCGGTGGCGTAGGTGGGGTTAGTTCAGAAGAGGTTGGTAAGCTGGAGCAAGACCCGAACAGCTTCATCACCGCCGGCTCTGACTACGACGACGGTAAATCCTCTACCTTTGGTGCGCCAAACCTATACGCGGGCGGCACCCTAGAGCAGGACTTCAGCTTGTTACGCCCAACCATCTCCACAACGCCAACCATCAGCATTGCGGATACCAGCACAACCGAAGGTGGGTTCCTGCGCTTTGTCCTGACCTTGTCCGAACCGGCAACCCAAGATGTGGCGTTTGATCTAAGCACCACCAGCAACGATGCCACGTCCGGTAGCGACTTCTTAGAGAAGAACGGCTTGCGCACTATCTTGGCTGGCGCAACCGAGAAGACCATCTGGGTTCAGACGCTCGACGACACCGATGTTGAGAGCACAGAAACGGTGACCTTAACCTTGTCCAATATCAACGGCGCCCTGCCGGGCACCATAAGCGGCCAAGGGCTGGTTGAAGACAACGACGCCAGCGGTAACTTGCCGGTGTTGAGCATTTCAGACCCAACCACGGTTGAAGGTGGCTTCGCTCGCTTTGTCATCAGCCTGTCAGCACCCACAACACAACCGGTGAACTTTGTGTTGAACTCACAAGGTCAAACGGCCACCTTAAGCACTGACTTCACGCCGAAGTCAGGCGGCAGAACCATTGCCCCAGGTGCAACCGAGATTACGATCTGGGTTACCACTATCGATGACAGTGCTCCAGAAGGTATCGAAACCTTCACCCTAGCACTCGAGTCCGTGAGCGGTGCCACCATCAGCGACAATGTGGGTCAGGCGACAATTTTGGATAACGACGGTGGCACCTCGCTGCCAACCCTAAGCATTGCAAATGCGTTGGCCACCGAAGGTGACTTCGTGCGCTTCCAAATCAGCCTTTCGGCACCTTCTTTGGTTCCGGTTAGCTTTACGGTTGCGACCAGCGACATCAGCGCAACCAGCCCCGACGATTACCAGAGTAAAAACGGCGGTCGAACTATCGCTGCTGGGGATACGGACTTCACGCTATGGGTACCTACGGTTGATGACGTTGACAGTGAAGGGGTTGAAACCTTTACGGTTACCCTAAGCAATCCAAGCAATGCGGAAATGGGTAACGCTGTAGCGACCGGCACCATCAACGATAACGAAGGCCAAGTGTCGCCTTCGCTAACGGTAACCGACGCCACAGCGCTCGAGGGTGCGGCTGCTAGACTAACAGTGAACCTGTCTCAAGCCGCAACCAGCGATATCATCATCACCATTGCTACCCAGGACGAAAGCGCCACCGGTGGCAACGTGGACTACCAAACCAAAGGTGGCACAAGGATCATACCCGCAGGCAATACAGAGCTAGTGCTGTGGATACCGCTACCGGACGATGCGTTGGTTGAAGGCCCTGAAACCTTCCGGCTCGAGATCCTTGATGGCGGCTCAGCCACGGTGGTGGATGGTACCAGCGTCATTACGATTCAGGACAACGATTAGCGCCCAGCTAAACTCTAAGCCCTGACCAAGACCCAAACACGTTCGCCTATCCGGGCGAACGTGCTTAAGCTTCTGCAGAACAGGTTATACTGGTGCGTCAGACGCAGGCCCACACCTCTTGTGTTCACCAATCACAGAGCCACACACCATGACCGAAACTTACGAATCCTCCAACGATACCCTAACCGCCAACGGCATCAAGTTTCACTACGCCCTCACCGGCGATAGCAGCAAGCCGACCTTAGCGTTGGTCAACCCCGCGAGCCACAACCTCACCTGCTGGGAGCCAGTGCTGGCTGGTTTGGAAAACAGCTTCCAGGTTCTACGTTTCGATATTCGTGGCACCGGCAAAAGCGGCTGGGGTGCTGAATCTGAATTTACCTTTACCCAATACGCGGCTGACCTAGCCGCCATTATGGATGCACTGAATATCCCCAAGGCCTTTGTTTTAGGGGTTGCCTACGGCGCACGCACCGTCGCTCAGTTTGCGCTGAACCACGCGGACAAGTTAACCGCCTTTGGGATGTTTGATGTGGCATTAACCCCGCCGGTAGAACAAACCGGGCAACGCGAGCTTGGTGCTCACGCACGCGAGCTGCTAGCCGCCGCGGGAGAGCCCGCCGTGGAGCAGCGTAAGTCATGGCGCTTCTACGAAAACCGCGACGCCGCCTTTTTGGCACACACAGCGCACCAAAGCGAACCCGACACGTCGGAGTTGTTAGGCAACATACCGGCACCCGCCCTGGTCGTTTGTGGTCGTCAGGATATGAACCTAGCGGAAGCGCAACGCATTGCCGGCGCTATTGAGGGTAGTACCTTTCACATCATGGAGATGACGGGCCATGCCTCGCTGTTTTACCGGCCTGCGCTATTCGTGGAGTTGATACGCGACTTTGCCAAAAATCTAAAGATCTAGCCGGCTTCCCAACGCGGATGTTTGTGCATCACCGAAAGAAACAGTTCACCGGTGAGATGCGATTCTAGCCAGGCCTGCAAGTGGCTCAATGGCAGCGAAGCGAACCAAGCCGCATCCACATTGGCAAATTGGCGCACGAAGGGCAGCCAACCAATGTCTAGCAAGCTCACCTTGCCTGAGGCCAATTGCGCCTGTTGCGATAGCCGGTCATTCAGCTGTTCTAACATGGCGACACAGCGCTCTCGCGGCGGCCGCCACTGTTCAGCCTCTAAATGTGACCGATACTTAAACGCATCAAGATTCGACTTAAAGTCTTGCTCCAGGCGCTCAAGCTGCATCCAAAAATCGTCTTGGATGTCTTGTGGGTATGCCAGCCAGCCATCAGGGTCGGATTGGCTGAGTGCCCAGCGCATGATGCCGATACTTTCATCCAGCACCGATGCATCCGGTTGCACCATTACTGGAACCGTACCTTTGGGTGACACCAACAACATCTCTGCTGGCTTACGCTTGAGTTCTACCTCTCGATGCTCATATTCAATACCCGCATAGGCCAAGGTCATGCGCGTGCGAATCGCATAGGGACAACGACGAAAACTGTAGAGCACCCGACCCATTAGCAGCCTAGCCTTGCCAAACGTCAGCCGCGTAGCTGCCATCCATCAACGATGAGCCAGGCATCACGCGTAATCGCCAAGGGTCTAATCGCAGAGGATCAAAGCCCGGAGAATCTGCATTTTCCCAGCCAGGAATCATGGACGGATCGTAGCCTACCGGTGCCGGCCCATTGGCTAACAAGTTCCACACCCTATGCTTGGTTTCTTTATCTTCAACCCAAGTTGCAGCACATTCCGCGACGCAGGTGTCTTGAGCCGGGGTCCAATAGTTGCAAGATGCATTCGCACTAGCTGCTATGTTGTTGGCTTTTAACGGTGTTTTAGCCGTGGCGATCCAACCCACTAAGTTGGTACCGTCCCACTCCCAGATAGGGTGCAAAACCCGAGACCGGGGCCGCATCTTGGAATCTACCGTGGCCACGTTGCACCAAACAATTTGGTGGGCCATGGTGACAAATTTAGGGGCAACTTCCGCAAGGCTAGACATAGGGCTTCTCCGTGGTTGGTTTTACGATGTTACGCCTACCGGCTTGGGAGCAAAAGCGCCGCGCACATCTTCAAGCAATACCACCAAACAAGGTACAACAAACAACACCACCACACTGGCAAACACCACCCCGGTAGCCAAGCTCACCGCCATCGGGATCAAGAACTGCGCCTGAATACTGGTTTCCAGCAACATGGGCGAGAGCCCCAAAGCGGTGGTGGTGGTGGTCAAAAAGATGGCTCGAAAGCGCCGCTGGGTTGCTGCTGCCACCGCCTCTAGCGGTTCCATATCGGTTGTTCTGCGCAGGTAGTTGTAGCGATCGACTAATACCAAGGAGGAGTTCACAACAACGCCACTGAGCGCAATCATGCCAAAGATGGAGACAAAGGACAGATCAAAACCCAGCAAGAAATGCCCCAGCAACGCACCTCCTGCGCCAAAGGGAACACCGCTCAACACTATAAGCGGTTGCAGGTAGCTGCGCAGTTGTGCGGCAAGCAAGGTATAGATCACCATCATGGCAATCAGCATGGTTTTTGCTAAAGAGCCTAGGTCTTCTGACTGCTCACGTGCCTGACCACCCAAGGCCACACCTATGCCAGGGAACCGCTCGTAAAGTGCGGGCACAAACTCGTTGGATATCTTGCCGTTTACCTCATCTGGCGTGGCGATGGTGGTATCTACCTTGCCAGTGACAGACACCACGCGCAGGCCGTCGATACGGTCTATCTCAGAATAACCCCGTGACTCGGTTAACACCGCCACCACCGACAACGGTGCCTGAGAACCATCGGGCAACCGAATACGCGCATCGGTAATGTCTTGGCTGCTACGCCGGTTTTCCCTCGGATACCGAACCATGACTTTTAGCTCGTTGCGTCCGCGCTGAATGCGTTGAACCTCAGCACCAAAAAAATTCTGGCGTAGCTGGCGAGCAACATCTATAGGCCGTAAACCCGCTGCTTCGCCCGCTCCTGTGAGCGTAATGTCAAACTGGCGCTTGCCTAAGGCAAAGGTATCCCGCACCTCCGTAGCCGCAGGGATGTTCGCCACTTGGGTTTTCAACCACTCTGCCGCTTGCTCCAGCACTGCGCTATCGGGATGCGTCAGCTCGTACTCAATGTCGAAACCTCGATTGCCGAACTGCGCCGAGTAACTCAAGCTTTCCACCCCGGGTACCACGCCAACTTCATCCCGCCACAGCTTTTCTAGTGCAACCGCATCCAGGCTGCGCGAGGTTTCAGGTGTCAGCTGTATGCGGATAGAAGCACTATGGCTAGACACCGACATACCCGAGCGCCCGCCCGGACCCGAGGTACTAGCGAGGCGACCGCCAATAGTACTGCTGATGGATTCAAACACTGCCCCATCCAGCCGGTCATTAACTCGGTTTGCCGCAGCTAGCAGCTCTTCTGCGGTACTGTTGGTCACCTCAAATGGCGTACCAATCGGCATTTCAAGAGAGGCGGATATCATATCTGCGGATAAACTGGGAATGAAAATAAAACGCACCAAGCCCGTTTTGACCAGTGCAAAGGACCCCACTAACACCAAAGTGGCTAAGGCTAAGGTCACAAACTTAAGACGAACCGCACGAACAATGGTGGGCAGCAACCAACGGTCACGAAAGTGGGCCACCCAGTTGGCCACCTTGGCCTGCAAGGTTGCAAGCAAACCACGACTCCAGGTGCCGGTATGACTTAAGTGTGCGGGCAAGATGTAAAACACCTCAACCAAAGAGATGGTTAGCACTGCAATCACGACCACTGGTACCAGCTTTAGAATGGACCCAAAAGAACCGGTTGCCAGCAGCAAGGGCGCAAAAGCCGCAATGGTGGTTAGTACTCCAACAAAGACCGGGGCTTGCACACCACGAACCCCAGCAATCGCACCCGCAACCCCTGGTTTACCGGCCTCTTGCTCCGCAACTATGTTCTCACCCACCACCACGGCGTCATCTACCACGATACCCAGCACCACAATCAGCGCAAACAGGGACACCATGTTGAGCGTAACCTCTAGCTGACCGAAAAATAGCATAGCGCCAAGAAAAGAAATCGGTACGCCCATGGCCACCCAAAGCGCTAGCTTCAAATCCAGCATGATGACAAGAAACAGAAAGACCAAAGCGAACCCGAGAACGCCGTTACGAACCAACAGGCTCAATCGGCTTTCTAAAATCTCTGTTTGGTCGTTCCAGACCTGCACATCCAAACCTGGCCCGGGCGTATAGCCTGCCAAGAAATCTTTAACCGCTCCAGCTATCTCCAGTGAATCTTCAGATTCAGACTTCTTCACCTGCAGGAACAAGCTGGGGCGGCCGTTGAACTCGCTGATCAGATCCACGTCCGCAAACCCATCACGAATAACGGCGACATCTGCGAGCCGTAAAAGCGAACCATCAGGATTGGAGCGCAGTACAATCTCAGCAAACTCGCTACCGCGCTCCCCTTTCGCATCCGTGCGTAACAACAGATCACCAGCACGCGTTTTCAGCTCGCCGGACGCCAGGTTGATCGAGGAACGTTTTACTGCATTAGCAATATCGTTTATCGACAAATTGTAACGGCGTAAACTGTCCTCGCTAATTTCGATCGCTATTTCATAGTCGCGCGCACCTTGCAGGCTTACCAAAGATACCGCAGGTACCCGTAGCAACCCTTCTTCTAGCGCCTCTACACCTTGACGCAATACAAGTTCACCTTGGTCCGAGGACACCACCAAACTAATGACGTCCGAGACCAACTCGGCCATGACAATGTCTGGCTCTTCAGCATCTTCAGGCGGAAAGTCCGCCAAGCGATCAACGGCCGTCTCGACATCGTTACGCGCTTTGGCTGCATCAACAAAGTCCTTCAGCTCAACCGTGACAACCCCCATGTTTTCTGAGGCTTTTGATCGAACACGATCGATCCCGTCGATTCCAAAGACCGCTTCTTCTACCCGACGCGTGATGGATTCCTCAACTTCTGCGGGTGTGGCCCCAGGGTAGGCAACCGAAACAGTCACAATGCCCGGGTCCACCACAGGAAACACTTCTGAGTTCAACCCCAAGGCACTGATCAAACCACCAAAAAGCAAGATAACCATGAGCAAGTTCGCAGCAACCGGGTTGTTGGCAAAAGCCCCGACCATGCCGTGGTGGTTTTTTGCTGCGGTTTCGCTTTGGAGCCGCCTCAGGGTCTCACTCACTTAAGCTCACCTCTACCTCAAGACCCTCGCGACCACCCGGGACCGCCCCAACCACAACGCCTTCTCCGATGGAAAATGCCTCCGCGACCAGATGGGTTGGGGTGCGATAGTGAATGGTAGGTTCAGCCGCCACTAGACGCCCAGCACTAACTGTCCAGACACGTCCGTTGGCTTGCTCGGCGGCAATGGGTAGCAGCAGGGTGTTCTCTAAAGTTGGACCTGCAAAGCTAACCTGCACAAAAGTGCCTGGCGGCATGCTGTCTGGCGGTAGTCGTAGGTACAAGCGAGCAAAGCGGGTTTGCGCGTCCAGCTCGGCGGATACCCGCTCAACGGTTGCTGTCACCTCAGCAACGCCATCGCTCACTTGAGCGGACCGGCCAACAATGGGCTGGAGGCGCTGCAACGCCGTGGGAGCAATGGGCACACTGGCTTCTACCGCATCTACAGCAAACACTTGGCCAAAGGCCACACCTTGGGTTAACAGCTGGCCTACCTCGGCGCTCGTTTGCGTCACCTTACCCGCAAACGGCATGCGCAGCTCCGTACGTGCAAGGTTGAGGCGGGCAATTTGCGCTCGAGCCCTGGCGCCGGCCAATTGCGCTTGGCCCTGTTGGATCTGTGGCAGCTTGGCTACCAAAGGGGGCACCGCTTTATTGCCGTTGAGCAGCGCATAGTTCGCGATGGCGGCCTCGCTCTGTGCTTGCTGCAAAGCCAAATTGGCTAGGGCGGCATCAATCTCGGCCTGAGCTTGTGCAACCGCTAGCTGAAAATCTTGTGAATCGATACGCAGCAGCAAATCGTTCGCTGCAAATGCACCACCAACTTTTAGTGCTGGTGCAATGTATTGAATTCGGCCTGACACCTGAGAGACCAATGCCACCGGGTTACGCACTACGACGTTCCCAGTGGTCACCAGCGTTTCGCTGGAGGTCTGGACTTGCGGTAGGAGCACCTTCACCGCCAGCGCCGGCGCGACCGATCCACCGCCAACGCTAGTTACTGCCGGGGCAACCGCGGTTGCCCCTGGCTCCGTTCGCTCTTGTGCAAAAAGAAGGGCCACCACCATAAAACCCACAATGGCGGCAACCTGAATAAAACCAACCAAGCGAGAGCGCCCAGGCTTTTCAGCCACTGGGTCATCTAGTACGGGAGGCTCTTCGCGGGGCAAGGAATTCATAGCTCATGCTCGTAGTTATTGCGGGTGGTCACTGCAGACAAATGGAGCCACCGGCGGACACCGCCCATTTTAGCATGCCGTGTAGCTCCAAGCCGCGCCGCTGTTGTGGCATCAAGTCTCGTCCAAAGCTAGGGAGGGTTTTGCGAACGTACCTTTGTGATCAATCCAGCTAGGGCTTCATAGGGTTGAGCTCCTACCACCCCATAACCTCCCGCAACAAAGGTGGGGACACCAGTCACGCCAATAGCCCGGGAGCGAGACCAATCGTGGTCTACATCCGCCTCAAAGGTTCGCTGCTCTAGCACCTCTAGGGCTGCGTCCGCATCTAGGCCCACGGCCTGAGCCACGCTCACTAAGGTAGGAATGTCACCAATGTTCAAACCATCTACGAAGTACGCCTTGTACAAAGCATCGTGGAGTGCTGCCCCACCCGGTTGTGTGTCCGCCCATTTGCCCAGCTCTTGGGCCAACCGGCTATTGTAGGTATGGCTGCGCTGCGCATACGGCAGTCCCTCGGCATCCATAAGGCCTTTCATACGGCTATACATGGCTTCGAGATCTATATCGCGACCCGCAAACAAGGCTTCGATAGTGATGCCCTCGGGGGGCGTCTCCGGATGCAAAGGAAAGTGCACCAAAGTGACATGAACCGAGTATTCTCGCTTTAGCTGTTCAATACGCCCGGTACTGAGGTAGCACCAAGGTCAAACGTAGTCGGTAAATACTTCAAGCTCAATTTGGGGTTCTGCTGACATAACAAGGCTCCATTGTGAGCCTTGAGTATAACCGAGACAGCAAAGCTGATTAAGCTGCGGCCGCTGGGGCTTTCGACCTAACGCTTTTGCACATCGTACATGTCACCAGAGCCCAAGGAACTCAGCTCATACTGCAAGTAGTCGCGAGCGAAGCTGCTGCCACGGTGGCTCTGCATATCCAGGATACAGGCCGTTAGCAGTGCTTCGACCCCCTCATCTCGATCCACCGTCTCAGCGGCACACTCGGTTTCTAGGGTTTGCAGCATTAGCTTCGCCAATGCATGTTTGCTTTTGCGAGGGCCGGCAACAGGAGTTTTTATCTCAGGCGTTGAGCTAGTCATAGTGTGACCTCAAAAAGGCCAGTAAAGCCTATAGACCTCATGCTCGCCATTACGGGAATCCCGTATATGGGTACCAAGGCGAACATTGTAGCTTGATCCTCAATTCACTACTGATAGCAAAGAAGGAGCACAACGATGACTTGGTTAGAATCACCCCAAAAATTGCTAAGCGTTGCCTTGCTGGCTATTGCAGTGGGCTTTTCCATTATCGCCATTGGCCTTGGAATACTCACGATTTTAGCCGGGACATAGGCTGTAAGGGAAAGAAGGAGCTAGATCATGACCCTAAAAAACTTTTTGGTAGCAGTTGATCTCACCGAGGAAGCAGACGAGGTACTAACCGCAGCACACCAGCTTGCCGTAGAACGCGAAGCTCAACTGACCGCGATCACCGTAGTGCGACCTATGTTGGCAGCTTACGGCAATATCGGCTTCGGCAGCTTCAATAGCAGCACTTTTGATCTAGAAGCAGAAGCCTTGAAGCTCGCTAAGACCAAACTTGTTCAGCTTGCAGATCAGTACGATATAGATCCAGAACACTGCAAGACGCTACTGGGGTCACCGGCACAAGAAATTCGCCGTTTAGCCGCTGAAATGAAAGCTGAGATGATCATTCTTGGTACCCACAGCCGCCACGGGTTGGGCTTACTTTTGGGCTCAACCGCCAGCGGTGTACTACATGGGGCCATCTGTGATGTCTTAGCGGTCAAGATTCACGACGAACCAGCCGCTGCAGCATAAGAAAAAAGCTGGCAGCTGCGCCTGCCTTAACTTCAACTATCGCTAGCTGGGCACCAGGGCGTTGAATCTACCTGCTATTCAAGCGCGCCAGAGCACAAACCTAATGATATCTATTAACTGACCAACCTACCCGACACAACCAAGTTTGAATAAAGGTCGAGCCCCCGCTACTGTTTGCTCTTGGGACATAACAGAGCGATTCAATGAGCACAGAAAATATGCCGTCCTTAGGCGAATTCAACCTACTGGATGATCAAACCCGCGAGTGCCCGTTTCCCTACTTAAAAGCCATCCGCGAGCAGAGCCCCGTGTACTTCATGCCGGAGCTACAGGGCTACTACGTGTCTCGGTACGCTGACCTACGCTACGTCAAGAAACACCCAGAGCTTTTCTCCAACGATATCTACAAACACAAACCGGACCGGGGTCCAACTCGCAGCGTGGCCGATACCTACCGTTCTGACAACGGCTGGGCCAGAACCTCTACCCTACAACGCACCGATCCACCGGTGCATACCAAGTACCGTCAACTCATCAACCATGCCTTTACCGTTGCACGCATACGCGAAATGACCGGCTATATCGAAACCGTGGTAAACGACTTGATTGACGGCTTTATCGACCAAGGCCGCTGCGATTTTGTCCAAGAGTTTACGGTGCCTTTGCCCTGCATCGTTATTGCCGACCAATTGGGTGTACCAAGAGACCGAATCTGGGACCTTAAGCGTTGGTCAGATGCCATGTTGGCGCCAGGCGGAGGGTTTGTGGATGAAGCGGAGGCTTTGGAGTGCGGCAAGCAGGTAGTGGAGGCACAACACTTTTTTGCTAGCATCATTCAAGAACGCCAGCAGCAGCCCCAAGATGACATCATCACGGACCTTGCCAATGCCAGGGTTAGCGATACTCCCGACGGGCAGCCACGCGCCCTAACGATGTTTGAACTGTTAGACATGCTGGACCAACTGCTAACCGGCGGCAACGAAACCACCACCAACGCGTTGGGTTCTGCGTTGATGTTGCTGTTAAAAAATCCTGGCAGCATGGAAAAGCTGCAGGCCCAACCAGAGCTGATTCGCAACTTTGTCGAAGAAGCCCTAAGGGTAGAAACCCCAGTGATCCACCTTTTTCGGGTGGCTACCCAAGATACCGAGATCAACGGGGTAGCCATTCCAAAAGGAAGCACAATATTGCTGGGTTACGCATCAGCCAATCGAGATGAAGAGGTCTTTGACAACGCCGATGCATTTGATCTGGAAAGGGAGAAGCCTGGCGCGCACTTAGCCTTCGGCTCTGGTCCGCATCATTGCCCCGGTGCTGCCTTGGCCCGCCAGGAACTGTATTCAACCTTTGTGATTCTGCTAAAACGACTAAAAAATATTCGGGTAGCTAACCCTCAAGAGCCGTTTAGCCACCTACCACACAGCTTTCTGCGAGGCCTGGGCAAGCTAGACATAGCGTTTGATGTGGCGCAACAGGCACGCTACCAACCCGGCAAATCGGTCTACTAAACGCCACGATAGGAACTTCACCTTGCGTAAAAGTGTGCAAGGCATCAAGGTGACGAGAAGGCAGATTCACAAGCGCCTAGGCAATACCCAAGCGGGCTAGGGTGAGCTAAACATCAAGCTCTGGTCTATTCTTAAACTCGGCTAAGGCTTCGGGGTTAGCCAGCGCATCGGTGTTTTCAACCCGCTCACCGTGAATCGTCTTTCTGACCGCAAGCTCCACAATCTTCCCGCTAATGGTTCTAGGAATATCACTCACCTGAAGTATTTTGGCCGGCACGTGCCTTGGTGTGGTGTTCTGCCGTATGGTCTGCTTTATCTTGCCGACAAGCTCATCATCCAGGCTAAAGCCCGCCGCTAGCACAACAAAAAGAACCACTCGCTCATCGTCTTGCCACTCTTGACCTACCGCGATGCTCTCGAGAACCTCAGCAAGCGTTTCTACCTGACGATAAATCTCTGCCGTGCCTATGCGTACTCCCGCCGGGTTCAACACAGCATCGCTGCGCCCTTGCACCACAACACCACCGCGCTGGGTTAACTCACCGTAGTC
The DNA here is from genome assembly GCA_938036875.1 of uncultured Pseudomonadales bacterium. Taxonomy (GTDB): domain Bacteria; phylum Pseudomonadota; class Gammaproteobacteria; order Pseudomonadales; family Azotimanducaceae; genus CALHVX01. The sequence continues at coordinate 460 of CALHVX010000078.1, read as the reverse complement.
ACCATGGGTCCAGACCCCCGGATGCTCTGCAAAGTAGGCATCAACAAAGCGTTCCTGCTGCGGGTCACGCCAAAAACCAATGGGGGTTGCAGGGAATGGTTTGGTGCAAACCAACTCACCGGTTGTACCCACCACCGCTGTGTTGTCTTGATCCCAAAACTCCACCGCCATACCAAGCCCCAGACACTGAATTTCACCGGCGTAGACGGGCAAATTGGGATTACCCAACATAAAGCAGGACACGATGTCCGTACCACCAGAGATCGAAGACAAACAAACGTCTGATTTAAAATCACGATAGACGTACGCGTAGCTGGCTTCACTCAACGGTGAGCCAGTCGATAGCACAGTTTTGACCGAGCTTAAATCGTGGGTCTGCGCAGGTTTGTAACCTTGCTTCTCTAAGCCAGCGATATACTTAGCGCTGGTGCCGAACACCGTAATCCCCTCTTCGTCAATA
>CALHVX010000077.1 GCA_938036875.1 uncultured Pseudomonadales bacterium | reverse complement strand
GGTAACAGGGAAATACTACGGCCGGCAAAATCCAGGCTACCAAAGCGCTGATCTGCTGGAATTCGCCGATGTAGACGCCTTTCGTGCAGGTACGGTGTCGCAAACCCACAACGTACAGAACTACGGTACCTATTTTGCGGTTAAAGACGGCAAACATTTTGGTCGCGTAGATAACAACACCAACGCGGTACAGCGCGTCGATATTGTCTCTGGAGCGGTTGAGGCCTCTTCTAACGTTGCCGGAATGGGTGGCATAAATTCCCGCGACACCTTCAATTGGGCTGGCTGGTCTTCAATGAACTTCATGCAAACTGCTACCGGCATGTACGTGTTAGGCGGGGATGCAGGAAACACTGGCTCAGGCCTCATTGCCAGCATTGATGACAACTTAACAACAGGTGCGCCAATCTCTATTCCTAACAAAAATGGCTCACCACTAAATTTTGGTTGGGGTTTTGGCTTTATTATTGCAGACCAACTTTTTTTAGGTGAAAGCTTCAATTCCAACAACGTGGTCGCACAGGTTGATCTTGGTACAGGCACACTTTCGACTGTGGATTTTACTTTGGATGGCGTGCTGGGCCCTAACAGCTATTGGGGAAACACCGTCTACGATCACCTGACTGATACGCTATTCCTAAACGAACGCAACCAGGATTCACTCTACGAAATCACCGGAGCCGCAGCACAATTTGGTGTGACAATCACAAGTTCAGTGCCAGAACCAGAAACTCTGGGTCTTATGGCTCTGGGCGCTTGCTTCCTAATGGTGCGTCGCCGCCGCTCTCACCTATAACCCCGCCATTGGGGGCTCAACTTTACCGGCTAGTCCAAGGACGGGCTAGCGGGTAACTCGCCGAACAAGTACTGGGTATTCAGATTGGTGGGCCCACCAGGACTCGAACCTGGGACCAATGGATTCACGTAACCTTACATTTCTATAAGACGCGGACTATCTCACCACCCTCGCAAGCTACTACCAACAATAGCTCTCGATAGGGTGCGGGGAGCTCTAGCCTGTTATTAAGAACTCTCAGCTGCAGCAAAATTTGCCCGCCAGTTCTCAGGTAGTCTCTGCACCTTCAGGTGGTGTACCACCTGCTTGGCTCAGGGTTGCCGGCGGCAAAGCCGCTACGGTTTCCTTGAATTCACCCCGTTCATCCAACACATTACTGCGCTGGCGCACCGTTATATTGATGAGTCCACTGCTCTAACCAACTGAGCTATAGGCCCTAGACGCGAACTTTAGCATCTAATTTCTGGCTTGTATTCGTTTTAATAGCTTTACAGCTCGACTGCACTTCGACGCCAGCTAACGACCTATGTCAGGAATCAAGCAAACCAAATCAGCGCTCAATATGGCTAAGCTTCCCGACCCCATAACCACACCCTCCAGCCGTTCGTTTGAGAACCATTCAATAGGACAGCCGCTAAACCTACGAGCACGAGGCTCCAAAGTCATGGCATCGAAGGTAGTAACTAGGGCCTGCGGACGGATGGAGGAAACCTCTGCTTTTTCGATGAAACCCACCGTATTGGCATCGATATAAAGAGGTACCCCGACTGATCCGAACCGCCCCGTCTGCGAAAAATCCGCTGCATCAAGCCTTGCGCCGTTCCCAGCAAACAACTGATCGCCATTGGCGGAGACCGCTAAAAACTGAGTATCAGAAACGGAGCGATAGTCCCTCTCAACCAATATCGGTAGCAGGTCTTGCGAGGCGTCCAGTTTGTAAAGCACATTTAGACTAGAGTCGGTTCCAACGTAGACGCTCGACCTATCTAGCGACACCCGCAACTCTGGTCCTGCTCTGACCGCCCTCCCACCAGCAACTCGAGCCAACCTATTGCCTAGATCGAGTCGCAACTCAACCACATAAGAATCATCACCGGGAGGCGGATTTCCCGTAACCACTAAGCGTTGATCGGTTAAAAAAGCAACATCCCAAGTAAACAGGCTATCCATCTCGGGCTGCACACTAATGACTTCGATAGCTTCGGTAGCAAGATCAATGAGGGCAACAGCACCAGCGCCACTCAAGGCCACCGCCAGAGTGGCTTGATCAGGCGACAAACTGATGCCAGTAGGCGAATCGGACAGCATAATCTGTCGCTGCTCAGCTAAGGTTGCGCTATCGAGCTGATAGATGGTGTTTGTGGTCGGTACTGACACATAAAGCGAGGTGCCGGCAGAGTTTTCTATCACTGCATGCCCTGCGCCGTTTAACTCAAACCGCTGAATGTCAGCACAGCCATCCGACGTCAGGCTAACGCCATTGTCTCGCAATACCTGAAGTTGTGCACAAGAGACCTCGCCAGACCCAGAAAAATCTGCTTGCTCCAAGGTTAGATCCAACAAGGGCGACAGCTGACTCAATTGCTGATTATCTCGAATCGAGAGCGAATCTAGTCTCCAAAGAAATCGGAGCGCCCGTAAATCGTTTACCTGTGCACCATCAAGATTGAGGGAGAGCAAGTTAGTGAATCGTTCAAGCCCCACCAGTGATTGCACCGTACTACCGCCCGCTGCTGAGCAGGTCAATGCGGTTAAATCGGCTGCCTTGGTGACGCCTGCCACCAATGCGGAGCTGCGAATACAGGCTTCAAGCTCAGGGTCCAGCACCTGCAGGTCAGCGGCGGGGTCAACGACGACTGAGGCAACGGGTGCGATACCACAGAACCGATCCCCAGAAACCCAACCAAATCCAGTGTCATCCTGCCCAAATACGGAAAGGCCTTGTGTTGCAAAACGCTCACTAGCACAAGCCGTTGGGATGATTGCTATAGGAGCACTGCTATCAAATCGATGAACAAACAAATCACCATTATCCGAATCGAACTCGTTCTGGATCACATAGTATAGGGCCGGGTTTTGACTCGCCCCCAGGCCGCCCTTATTCCGCCTTTTCGAATCTTCAGTCATAGGCCCCGTTTGAAGCACTTCACCATCACCCAACGCAAGCAGGGTGCCATCCGCATTAAGCAACATGTCAGCGCCTGAACCAGCGGCGGGGCTGAACGCTATGATCGGCGCATCCGGATCGCTGAGATCTAATTTGTAAATCCCAAAATCAAAAATATAGGCAAAATCTCCATTGGGTCCTGCAACCACGGTAGGCGAAGTTTGGATAGCTCGGTCACTAGCAATTCGACTCACCGTATTCGGTGTACCTAACATGACCTGCACCGCACGGGACCGACTGCTACTCCCCGTGGTCACGATCAAACGCCCCTCCTGAGCCTCTACTACATCATTGGTATAGGGGGCCCCAGTTGCGGTGCCCAAGGCAATCGTTTGCATACTCAGGTCATCAAGCTGCATCACCAACACGCTATTGGCCTCATACAGCGCTACAAACAAACGCGTCCCGTCTAAGCTGACCGACATACCTCTTGGCTTACCCGGCGTGGAAATTCGCTGCACAAGTTCAAGACTGCCAAGATCGATAACTGCAATCTCCTGGCGTTCCGGAATAGACACAAATAACCTTTGGTTAACGCTATCTACCTCGGTATCGTGGCCTTTACCAAACAGATTTAAGGAAAACGCTCGACTGCAACTGTCGCCACCCACTATGGTGAGGCTGGGGTTCGCTGCAACTAGTTGCGCAACTTGGTCACACTGCAGAAAGCGTTGACCGCTGACGTCTAAGGTTTCTAAATTCTGCAACTCCAGCAATGGCTCCAAGCCGCCTAGAAAATCTACATCGGATAGGTCCAAGACACGTAGCTCTCGCAATACCGAGATGCCGGCCAAGGACTTAATCTCCCTGCCTGCGCAATCAAGAGACGTTATCGACCCTGCATCCGTTAGCGACGAGCCACTAGCTAGATCATCAATGCAGGCATCTAAGTCTGCGTCGGTGAGATTAACGTTCGAAAAATCGACATAGCGCAAAGCCCTGATTGTTGTTTGCTGTGTATCTACTCCACCCCGATCATCTGTCACCGTCAGCTCAAGAACTATATCCGTATGTGCCTCTAGCTCTGGCAGTATGATCGTCGGCGCCGCTTGATCCGCACCTTCTATGGTTACCTGGGGTCCTGACACCTGGCTCCAAGAGAAACTAACAGGCAACTGCGGTCTGTTCGAGCTGCCCTCAAGCCTAATGCGTTGACGCTCATAGCCGCGGTAGTCGCGCCCGGGAATTGCCTGCAAACCAAAAACGCCCAACAGTGTATCTACCTCAAGGAACAAAGAGCGTACGTTGGGATCACTTGAGGTCACAACAACTTGAAACAGGAAGAACTGATTAAGCGGCGTTTCAAATGCATCAGCATCTAATGTCATCTCGATTGCAACCGATTGACCGTTAGGCTGCAACTGCACCGTCATACGAGGATCATCAGAACGAACAGACAACGTCTGTGCATCTAGCTGCGCGCCACTGTTGAGAAACAGTGGAATGCTCAGGGTAGGTTCTGTGCCAACCTCCGCGTCCGTTACGCGAAATGATGCAGACACACTCGTCTCAATCTGATCTGTTTCAATAATAGTCGCAAGAACAGACCGCGGCATTGCAAAAAGACTAAGCGGCCTCAGTGCACCGACAATAACCTCTCTAGCGGCGCTAGCTCCACTCAAAGCTTGGATGTTCTGAAACACCCCAAAGGCCAGTTTTTCTAAAGACATTCGCTCAGAATCAAAACTGGCTAGCGGCAAAGCGCCTTGCAGATTAAATCCCGCAGAAAACTGTGCCAGAAAAGTTTCAGCTGAGAGTTCAGGATTTCGAAGTGCGTATTCATCTGCAGCAAACAACGAAGCTCCCAAAAGCGTGAGCAACATCGCAACCCGGTCACTGCCAACCAGCGATTCTTCAATGTCAGGGTCGCGCAAGTCAAACAGCTGGTATCGATAAAAGGGCAACGGCATTTCTAGCTCACCGTTCTCAAGCATCACTGCAAACAACTCGTTAAGAAACGCATCCATCTCATTATTGGCCTGCTGGATAGCACCAGCCGTTTGACCGCCCAAAACGTCGGCCCTAGATGCAGCCGCTGTAGAAAAGGGGGAAATGGCAACACCGCTGTGCGCTTGGGACCCATCAGCTAGATACAACCTCATGGTTGCATTCAGAGGAAGTGCAGCGCCAAACGGCATAAGGCTGCCATCGGCTCCCGGACACCCAGCATAAGAATCACAAACAAAGGTAGTGTCTGAAGTAGGCACCGCCTCTATCAGCAACGGCCCAGAATAGTTTTCTGCAATAGCTAGCGGACCAAAAGCCCCAAACTCATCGGTCATGCCAGAAACAGGATCGAAACTCGCATCCCCAGTGATACGGACCTCGACATTTCTTACTACGCCCAACATGACCTGCCCGGTGACATCAACGGTGGTGGCTGGTGGCGCAGCTGGTGGATCAACCGGCGCAGCAGAACGTCCACCACCCCCGCCACCGCAGCCGGCTAACAAAAAACAGAAAACAACGATTAGTAAAAGGCGAGACTCTTTGGCGACTTTTAACAACATCCTAGTCCAGTCGAAGTACAGAACTACAACCTATGCTAGTTTTGCTTCTATTGGTGTCAGGGTAATGTAACTAAAAAAAGTAAGAAATCGCTCAACAAAAAAGGGCGCCGAAGCGCCCTTTCTCTCGATGGAAATCACCGCCAGCTTTAGCTGCGACCACCACCACTTTCGGTCCACTCGTCCAAGAAGCTACGTAGATGCTCGGAACGGCTAGGATGCCGTAACTTGCGGAGCGCCTTGGCTTCAATCTGACGAATACGCTCACGCGTCACATCAAACTGCTTACCCACTTCTTCTAGGGTGTGGTCCGTGTTCATATCGATACCAAAGCGCATACGTAGCACCTTAGCTTCGCGAGCGGTTAAGCCACCCAACACTTCACGGGTCGCTTCACGCAAGCCTTCACCGGTAGCCAGCTCTATAGGAGAACCGATGGTGACGTCTTCAATGAAGTCACCCAAGTGTGAATCTTCATCGTCGCCAATGGGCGTCTCCATGGAGATTGGCTCTTTGGCGATCTTCAAGACACGACGTACCTTGTCTTCTGGCATCTCCATGCGCTCGCCTAACTCTTCAGGCGTTGGCTCACGACCCATCTCTTGCAGCATCTGCCGTGAAACACGGTTGAGCTTGTTGATGGTCTCGATCATGTGCACCGGAATACGAATGGTACGCGCTTGGTCAGCAATCGACCGGGTAATGGCTTGGCGAATCCACCAGGTGGCGTAAGTTGAGAACTTGTAACCACGACGGTACTCAAACTTGTCTACCGCTTTCATCAAACCGATGTTGCCTTCTTGGATCAGATCCAAGAACTGCAAACCACGGTTGGTGTACTTCTTCGCAATCGAGATAACCAAACGCAGGTTGGCTTCAACCATGTCTTTCTTCGCCCGACGAGCTTTTGCCTCACCTAGCGACATGCGACGGTTGATCTCTTTGATCTCGGTTACCGTCAGGCCGGTATCCTTCATCACCGCTTTTAGCTTCTTCTGCGCACGCTCGATGTCGTGGCGGTGTAGTTCGATGCCTTTGGAATATTCCTTCTTATCTTTGATCAGCTTGTTCACCCAAGTGGATGAGGCTTCATGACCAATGAACTCTTTACGGAAGATATCGCGGGGCACCTTTGAGTTACGTACCGCAGCCTGCAAAATGGCGCGCTCTTGACGACGCACACGGTACAGGGCTGTTCGCGCCATAGTCACAATGGCGTCGTAGTGCTTGGGTACCAACTTAAAGGAGCAGAAGGCTTCGCCCAGCTTGTCCAGTGCAGCGCGACCTTCTTTGGTTGAGCGCTTGTGCTCCGCCAGAACTTTTAAGGTCTTGTTGTGCTGGCGCTTAAGGCCGGTAAAACGACGCTTGGCTTCTTCGGGATCTGGCCCCTTAGGCGTATCGTCTTCTTCCTCTTCTTTTTTCTCAGCGTTGGGCACCACTTGCGCAGCTACCGGCACTTCGTCTTGTGGATCAAGGTAACCAACCAACAGGTCGGGTAGCTTCTCTTCTGCCACAACCGCTGCGTAGGTATCCAAAATGTAGTCCACCGGGCCGGGATATTCACACAGCGCGGTCAGCACATCGCGAATCCCTTCTTCGATGCGCTTGGCGATCGCAATCTCACCTTCGCGGGTTAGCAGCTCTACAGTACCCATCTCGCGCATATACATGCGTACAGGGTCTGTGGTGCGACCAGCTTCGGTTTCTACCGCGGCAAGTGCCGCAGCTGCTTCTTCTGCAGCCAATTCATCAGCGGTGTTTTCTTCCGAGCTGAGCAACTCATCAGCATCTGGTGCAACTTCGTACACCTTAACGCCCATGTCGTTGATCATGCGGATAATGTCTTCGATCTGATCCGGGTCCGAAATATCATCGGGCAGGTGATCGTTTACCTCAGCGTATGTGAGATAGCCCTGTTCCTTCCCCTTGGCAATCAGCTCTTTCAAACGAGACTGTTGTTGAGCTTGTGTACTCATAGTACCTCGTAGTACTGATAGGCTCGCACCGGTAAGGTGCCGTGCCTGTTGTATCCAACCAACCCGCAAGTTGGCATGTTTAGGTAACGGTCTATAGCCGTTTCGTCGATCAGATCGCTCGCGTTATTTTGGTCGTGCTCTTATAGCGTAGACCCTGATGGAGCAACTCAACCGAAAAATTATACTCCTGCGCCGGTCCTGTGGCTATGCGCCAATCTCCGCTTACGTAAGATGCTTACTTAAGACCAAGCTCAGCTACTTTACTGCTTAACTGGCCATTAAATCTTGCGAAATCAGGACTTTAGACCGCTAGAGCCAAGTGCCAACCGGCCTGCTACTGAGCTTCAGCCGGATCTTGAACGCCATCGAGGGTACCGCCAGAGCCCAAACCCTTACGATTTGCCTCCATAAGCTGCCAATAACGCCGAAGATTGTCTGGCGTAGGGTCCGCTTGAAGCCGTGCCAATACCGCCTTCACCTGATGACGCTCTTCTGCCTCGATATAGCGCAAGGCACCTGCTGAAAACTCCTCTTGAGCGGCAGCAAAGCCAACCTCTAGAGGGCGCTTGCTGTATTGGAGTAGCAAGGCGTGATCTGGTTCCCCAACCCAACTGGCTAATATTTGGGCACCGTCCGCTTTGGGATGACTGACAACGTACCTAACGACATCGCCCAATAAGTCATCCGCCGGCAGGCCGGCCAGACGCTGCTGCAGATCCGCATCGATTTTATGGATCACATCCGGCGCTTTGAGCAGGGTCACCAGCATCCGAGCCTGCAGGCGGCTGGCGCTACGCCGCGGTGGCCGCGCGGCCCCTGAAGATGACGTTTGAACCGCAGGCGCAGCTTTGGAGCTTTGTTGTGCGTTACTGGAATCTTGCCCGGCCGTTGAGCGCAAGCCGGTCAGCTCGCCAAGACGCTGACGCATCAGTTGCTTTAAAACCCCATCCGGCACTTTGTTGATATGCGGCTCGGCCAAGCTTGCCAAACGCGCACGACCATCCATAGATTCCATATCCAGACCGCTGGTGAGCTGGTTGAACAAGTACTCAAGCCCGGAGATGGCGTTACTAACCAAGGTCTCGATATGTTCCTTGCCCCGGCTACGCACCAAGGTGTCCGGGTCCTCGCCATCAGGCAAGAACATAAATTTCAGCTGACGCCCATCTTCCAGGGCTGGCAATGCATTCTCCAACGCTCGCCAGGCTGCTTGCCGCCCTGCATTGTCGCCATCAAAACAACAGACCACTTCACTGACGTTGCGGTACATCTTTTGAAAATGGGTTGTGCTGGTGGCCGTGCCTAGAGACGCCACCGCGTAAGGGATGCCGTGTTGCGCCAACGCCACCACGTCCATATAGCCTTCAACCACCAACAACCGTTCAAGCTGGCGTACCGCACGTCGTGCCTCGTACAAACCATAGAGCTCTTTGCCCTTTTGAAAGACCGGTGTTTCAGGAGAATTTAAGTATTTGGGCGTGTCTTCTTTGCGCATCACCCGCCCACCAAAGCCGATGGTGCGGCCGCGCGTGTCTCGAATCGGAAAGAGCACACGCTCGCGAAAGCGATCGTAGGTTCGACCTTTATCATTTTCGATCACCAAACCGGCTGCCAGCAGCTGCTTTTTCTTGCCCGCATACTGCTTGAGCATGGCATCCCAGCCAGGGGGTGCGTAGCCGATGGCAAACTCTTTGGCCACCACACCGGTCACGCCTCGACCCTTGAGATATTCAATAGCTACCGGCGCTTGGCGCAGCTGCTGTTGGTAGTAGCTGGATGCGGCATCGAGCAATTGGTATATCTCAGCGTTGCCATCACCCACTACACGGCGCCCGGCTTCGCGCGGGACCTCTAAACCAACGCTGGCTGCTAGGGTCTCAACCGCCTCCACAAACTCCAACCGGTCGTGCTCCATCAAGAAGGTCAACGCGGTACCGCTCATGCCGCAACCAAAGCAGTGATAGAACTGCTTGTCGGGAGAGACCGAAAACGAGGGGGATTTTTCGCTGTGAAACGGGCACAGGGCTTGGTAATTCTTGCCCGCTTTTTTAAGCTGCAAGCGCGTATCGATGATGTCCACAATGTCCACTCGGTCGAGTAGATCGTTGATGAAACTTTGAGGAATTAAACCAGCCATATGGCGAGCAGAGTAGCACAGGCGCGCTTGGCAGCCTGCGTTACCCGGCTAGTCCGAAGGGCTATCTGGGGCACGTCCGTACACGTCATCGAAGCGCACGATATCGTCTTCGCCGAGGTAGCTTCCAACCTGCACCTCAATGAGCTCCAAAGGCAACTTGCCAGGATTTACTAGCCGGTGGCGGCTACCGACGGGGATGTACGTGCTTTCGTTTTCATTCAACATGAAAACCCGATCATCGCAGGTCACCTCAGCGGTGCCGTTCACCACAATCCAGTGTTCCGCTCGGTGAAAGTGTTTTTGCATGGACAAACTGGCACCCGGATCCACGGTAATGCGCTTCACCTGGTAGCGCTCGCCCACACCTACCGACTCAAAGCTACCCCAAGGGCGATAGATGAGCTTGTGGCTATGAAATTCTGAACGACCGGCTTTTTGTAGGCGCTCCACAATGTCTTTGACTTTGTGAGACTGGCTCCGATCCGCAACCAGCACCGCGTCGCTGGTTTCTACCACCACCAAATCACTGACACCCAAAGTCGTGACCAATCGATCCTGGGCATTCACGTAAGTGTTTTCTGTGCCAACCGCTATGACGTCGCCATGCAAACTGTTGCCTTGAGCGTCCTGGCCAGACGCTTCACGCAACGCATCCCAAGACCCGATATCAGCCCAGGAGAACTTTGTTGGCACCACCATCGCGCGCTTGGTGGGCTCCATCACCGCATAGTCAATCGATAACGCCGGAGCCGTCGCAAATGCCGCACTGGGGCGATAGAAATCTAGATCATGCGCACCATGCGCTATCGACTCTGCCACGGCGGATGCGATATCGGGCGCATATTCGCTAAGCTCACGCAGATAATCTTTTGCACCCATGACAAACATGCCGCTGTTCCATAGGTGCTGGCCTGAAGCAACATACTGCTGCGCGGATGCCTCATCGGGCTTTTCCACAAAAGCGCGTACCGGATAGGCGGTCTCAATGGCCAAAGCTTCGTTCTCGGCCCCAGCTTGAATATAGCCATAGCCAGTTTCAGCGCTGGTAGGTACCACACCGAAGGTCACCAGCGAGCCTTGGGCTGCTGAGTCTTGCGCAACCGACACCGCGGCAACAAACTGTTCCAACGGCTCAATCAGATGGTCAGAGCTGAGCACCAACAATTGCGCAGCGGGATCTCGCTGCGCCACCAACTCGGCAGCCAATGCAATAGCAGGCGCGGTGCTGCGAGCCTCGGGCTCAAGCACAATGTGTTCCCAGGCAACGCCTACCTGGCGGCACTGCTCGGCGACCAAGAAGCGATGTTGCTCGTTACATAAAATAATGGGGGCAGCATCACTGGCGGCACGCGCACGCAATACCGTCGCTTGGAGCAAGGAATGCTCGCCGAGCAACCGGTGAAATTGTTTAGGAAACAGTTCTCGAGAAAGTGGCCACAACCGGCTGCCTATGCCCCCAGCCAATATGACCGGAACAAGTTGGTTAGCGGCCATCGGGATCAATCATGGGCTTCAACCACTGAGCTTGTCTCTTACGGTCTTAGATACTGCACCCATGTCAGCTCGACCGGTAACCTGGGCCTTAAGCACGCCCATCACCTTGCCCATATCACCCATGGCGCTGGCCCCGGTACTACTGATGGCTTTATCAATCAGTGCACTGAGCTCTTCGGCTGACAGGGGTTCAGGCAAGAATTCGCGTATGAGCTCAAGCTCATAGGCTTCTTGGGTCGCCAGATCATCGCGACCGGCATCCACAAACTGGGTATGGGAGTCTAGCCGCTGCTTCTGCATGCGGGTGAGTACGGCAATAACATCGTCATCGCTAAGCTCTCGGCGTTCGTCCACCTCAATGCGCTTAAACTCGGCATTGACCATCCGCAATACAGACACCCGCGCTTTATCGCGGGCTTTCATTGCAGTTTTGGTGGCTTCGCTGATTTGGGCTTGGAGCTGGGACATCGAACACTCCAACGGCCTGCCCCTAGTTGGTAGGCAACGGACTTGTGTCCGTCTGCGTACGCTGAGGGTCAGTAGTTAGTAGATAGTAACAGCGGGTTTAAAACGCCTTATCGAACTTACGCGACTCGCGCTGAAGCTTCTTTAGGTGGCGCTTAACCGCCGCAGCCGCTTTGCGCTTGCGCACTGAGGTAGGCTTTTCGTAGAACTCACGACGACGTACTTCAGACAGTACTCCCGCCTTCTCACAGGAACGCTTGAAGCGCCGTAGGGCAACGTCGAAGGGCTCGTTTTCTTTGACTCTTACGCTTGGCATGGGCCTTGTGCAATCCGCCGATAAGTAAAATGGGGGCGGGATTCTAATGGGAATTGCGCACAGTTGCAAAATCCTGTCGCAAATCGAGCATAATTAACCCCAATCTAAGCGCTTTTGAGACGAAATAGTCATGCTTGTCCTCGGTATCGAGACTTCTTGCGACGAAACAGGCGTTGCCCTGTATCACAGCGAGCAAGGCCTAATAGGCAATTTATTGCACAGCCAAGTCGAATTGCACGCCCAGTATGGGGGTGTGGTACCGGAACTGGCCTCCCGAGATCACATCCGCAAGCTGCTGCCACTGTGCAACGAGCTACTGGCCAGCAACCAAAAAAACCTGGCCGATCTGGGCGGCATTGCCTACACCGCAGGCCCAGGCTTGCTCGGCGCCGTGCTAGTGGGTGCCACCTTCGGTCGCAGCCTTGCTTGGGGGCTTGGCATACCGGCTCTTGGCGTCCACCACATGGAGGCACACCTGCTGGCACCCCTGATGGCCGGTGATCCACCCCCGCTACCTTTTGTTGCGCTGCTGGTATCTGGCGGACACACCCAACTGGTCAAAGTCAGCGGGCTGGGGGAGTACCAAATTCTAGGGGAGTCCATCGACGATGCGGCGGGCGAGGCCTTTGATAAGGTCGCCAAATTGCTGAAGCTGGGTTACCCCGGCGGCCCAGCGCTAGCCAAGCTGGCTGAGCAAGGCGATCCCAACAAATACCGGCTGCCCCGGCCGATGACCGACAGGCCAGGCTTAGACTTCAGCTTCAGCGGTCTCAAGACAGCGGCATTAACCTTAATCAACAAGCTCGGTGACGAGGCATGGCAAGCGCCAGGCCAAGCAGATGTGGCACGTGCCTTCGAAGAGGCCGTGGTGGATACGCTCAGCATCAAATGTCGACGGGCACTAGAAGCAGCCGATTGCCAACACTTGGTTCTTGCCGGCGGCGTCAGTGCCAACCAACGATTACGTGCCAGGCTGCAACAAGAGTTGGGGGACAAGCTTGGTGCCGAGTGTCACTACGCTCCACCAGCGCTGTGCACAGACAACGGCGCGATGGTTGCCTACGCAGGCTGCCAACGCCTGATTGCTGGCGAACGCGAACCCTTAGCCATTACCACCAAAGCCCGCTGGCCCATGACCGAACTGCAACCACCGGCAGCCAGTCAGCAAACGGCAAGTCACAATTGAGCTGGCAAATTAAACTGGAGCGGCTAGCCACTAGCGGCATCATTGGGGTCTATGCCTGGGAGCGCAAACAAACGCAAACCTTATACGTCAGCCTCACCATGCATGCGGACCTAGATGCGGCAGCGGCAGCAGACGATGTTGCACTCACCATTGACTACGGGGCTGTAGCCACCGAGGTGCAGGCGCTGGTTGCAAGCTGCGAGGCCAAACTCATTGAGCACCTCGCCAAACGCATTGCAGATGCATTGCTAGCGCGCTATCCAATCACCTCTATCGAGGTGCAAGTCGACAAACCTGAAGCCGTACCTGGCGCTGGCAACACGGCGGTTAGGTACAGCGCTAGCGCCTAACCCCTTGCCTGCAACCAACGCGCCACGGTTTTGATACGACGGCGCGCTAACTCCTCACCCAACTGTGCACCGGCAAAGCCTTCAGCCAGCAAGCGCCGAGGTTGAATCTCATGCACCACTTCACCCACAAGATCCGCCAGGGGCGCAAACGCCGCTAATGGCACTTGGCCTACATGGGCCAGCACAGGCACCACGGCCGCGGGCCAACCACCGGGCTTAAACGCACCTAAGCTAGCAAGCTGTTGGTAGAGCGCTTGTGCTTCGACGGCTTTGGGCTGTGTGACCCAGCGCAACAACAAATCTGACCCTTCATGCAGTTGCGCTGCCAATCGCTGACACTGCAAGGGCGCCTTCAAACGTTGGCCTAACGCAGCGGTTTGTAGCGGGGTGAGCAAGTGGCCGAGCGCCGCAAAACGGCTCGGAAGATCTAAGGGCGCTTGATCTAAACGCTGCAACTCGGGCTGTTGCGCCGTGCTGTCCAACTCGGAAAGCCAGGGTGCCAACGCACCGTTTGCTGCTAAGACCTGAACAAAACGATGCGGTGCCGGCGCTAACAACGCTTTGCTCAACTCTTGCCACACACGCTCCGCTGACAAACCCGCCAACTCATCCGTGGCCGCTAGCTGGCGAATGGTGGCAGCCGTGGTTGGTGTAACCTCAAAGCCAGGCAACCGCGCCGCAAAACGCGCCACGCGATACACCCGCAAGGGGTCTTCGGCAAACGCAGGGCTTACCTGATGCAAACGTTGCGCGGCAAGATCATCGCGGCCACCAAAAGGGTCCACATACTGACCATCTGGAGTTTTCGCAATGGCGTTAATGGTGAGATCACGACGCTCTAAGTCTTGCTCTAAAGTCACCTCAGGTCCGGCATGACACACAAAGCCTTGATGCCCAACGCCCGTCTTGCGTTCGGTTCGTGCTAACGCATATTCCTCATGGGTAACGGGATGCAAGAACACGGGAAAATCTCGACCCACCTGGGTGTATCCCAACTCGAGCATGGCCTCAGGCGATTGCCCAACCACCACCCAGTCCCGGTCTTGGGTGGTCAAACCCAGCAATTCATCACGTACCGCACCACCCACCAAATACACTTCCATACCATGGGTCAACGGGTCGGCGTTGCTGGTTGAGGAATCTGGGCTAGGGTTAGATGATTGCGTCATCCACGCAGTATGCCGCAAGCGGCAACGCTAGCGTTAGGGTGGTTAAACCGAATCCAATCGGACGGGAAAACCCCAGAGCCTTTGTAGATGCTCCAACACCGCGTCGGTGGTGGACCCCATCGGTCGGCGGGCGTGGCGTGTATGGCGTAGCAACAGACTGCGGTCACCTTGAGTATCCACCTCCACAATCTGAATGTTAGGCTCACGATCTCCCAGGTTGTACTGGGACGCCAACAGCTCACGCACCCTGCGATAGCCCCCGGCATCATGAATCGCAGCAACCTCAAGGTGCTCCTGCGCATCATCATCAACAATCCCAAACAGCTTTAGATCACGCATAACCTTGGGCGAAAGGTATTGCAAAATAAAACTTTCATCTTTGAAGTTCCGCATCGCCGTATCCAGCGCCTCGCGCCAATCCGTGTCAACCAACTGGGGAAACCACTCACGATCCTCATCCGTAGGTCTCTCGCACATACGCCGAATATCGCTAAACATGGCAAAACCTAATGCATAAGGGTTGATACCCGAGTAACCCGGATGATCAAAGCTTGGTTGGAATAGTACCGCTGTATGGGAGGTTAAAAACTCGATCATGAAAGCATCATCAACCAACTTTTGGTCGTACAGCCCGTTAAGCAGGGTGTAGTGCCAAAAGGTTGCCCAGCCTTCGTTCATCACCTGGGTTTGGCGCTGAGGGTAAAAATATTGCGCCATCTTGCGCACAATGCGCACCACCTCGCGCTGCCAAGGCTCTAACAACGGCGCATTTTTTTCGATGAAATAGAGCAAATTTTCTTGTGGTTCGGATGGAAACACCACTTTGTTTTGGGTATCCACCACTTTTTTGCTGTCTGGCAACGTCCGCCAGAGCGTATTCAGATTACGTTGCACGTAGTCCGCGCGTTCCGCTTGCCGCAACCGTTCGGCTTCTGGCGAAATAGGATGCGGTCGCTTGTAACGGTCGACCCCATAATTCATCAACGCATGACAGCCATCTAACAGCTGCTCTACCTCAAGCACGCCATGACGCTCTTCACATTGTGCTATGTAACCTTTAGCAAAAACCAAATAGTCCACGATAGCGCTAGCATCGGTCCAAGTTCGAAAGAGGTAGTTGCCTTTAAAAAAGGAATTATGCCCATAGCAGGCGTGCGCAATAACCAGTGCTTGCATGGTGATGGAGTTCTCTTCCATCAAATACGCAATACAGGGGTCGGAGTTAATGACAATTTCATAAGCAAGGCCCATTTGACCCCGCTGATAGCTACGTTCAACATCAACAAAGTGTTTGCCAAAGGACCAATGGCTGTAGCCAATTGGCATGCCCACCGATGAATAAGCATCCATCATCTGATCTGACCGGATGATCTCGATTTGGTTAGGGTAAGTATCCAAGCCGTAGCTCGCTGCTAACCGACCCAGCGCCAGATCGTAGCGCTCGATCAGATCAAAATTCCAGTCGCTGCCCTGAGATAAGAACGAAGAGGATTCAACAGACCTCGCTGACGCAGCCATTAGGCAGCACTCCTACGGTGGAATAGGTCGTGAAACACCGGAAAGATATCGGCCAATTGACGGATATGACGCTGAGCAAAAACGTCAGGATATTGATTTGCCAGACCTTGATACTCCCGCCACAGCGCTTGGTGATCACGCTGGGTGATCTCAACATAAGCAAAATACTGAACCAACGGCAGCAAACGCTCGGTTAGCAGCTTGGTACAGCGCGGTGAATCATCGTTCCAGTTGTCGCCATCCGAGGCTTGTGCGGCGTAGATATTCCATTCATCGGGTGAGTAACGCTCATCCACCACATCTGCCATCAACTCCAGCGCAGACGACACAACCGTACCCCCAGTTTCGCGAGAATAGAAAAACTCTTGCTCATCGACCTCTTTGGCAACCGTATGGTGGCGAATAAACACCACTTCGGTACGCTCATAGTGGCGCTGCAAAAACATGTAGAGCAACAGGTAAAACCGCTTGGCCATATCTTTGATGGGTTGATCCATTGACCCTGAGACATCCATCAAACAAAACATCACTGCTTGCGATGTTGGCAGCGGACGTTTCTGATGCAATTTGTATCTCAGATCATTGGTATCGATGAAGGGAATACGCTTGATACGCCGCTCGAGCTGCAACGCTTCCTGCAGGTACCGTGCATAACCCACTTCGTCGCCAAGTCGCTGAGCTTCCAAAATTTTTTCTTGTACCGCCTCCAACAAGCGCTTGGGTTCAGCGGTTAACGCAATTCTGCGAGCTTTTGCTTGGATCACCGACCTAGAGACAGACAACTTGGCTGGGACTCCATCACTACTGAAACCCGCACGTTCGTACTTAAAACTTGCGTTACCTTTTAGCTGACGCTTGGTTAAGTTCGGTAGCTCTAGATCATTAAACAAAAATTCCAAAAACTCTTCTGATGACAGTTGGAACACAAACTCATCCATCCCCTCACCTTGATTTGAGGCTTGACCAGTGCCAGATCCACCACCACCGCCAGGTCGCTTGATTTGATCGCCTGCAACAAACTCCTTGTTACCAGGGTGTACATGGCTACGCTCACCACCGCTGCCATGCTGAAATGTTGGTTCAGAGATATCATCGCCGGGAATGACCACCTCTTCGCCACGATCCATATCAGTAATGCTGCGACCGTCAACTGCATCAGCTACCGCTTTTTTGATGTGCTTACGATAGCGATGTAAAAAACGCTGGCGATTCACCGCACTTTTGTTTTTCGAGTTGAGCCGGCGATCAACAATGTAGGACATAACTAATCCACCGCTTATTGAGATTTACGTACTCGCAAATACCACTCGGCTAGCAGCCGAACTTGTTTTTCCGTATACCCACGCTCCACCATGCGCGCAACAAAATCATCATGCTTACGCTGATCTTCGCTTGAGGATTTAGTATTGAACGAAATAACCGGCAGCAAATCTTCGGTGTTCGAGAACATTTTCTTCTCGATCACCGAGCGCAGCTTCTCGTAGCTCATCCAGCTGGGATTGCTACCATTGTTGTTTGCTCTGGCACGCAGGACAAAATTCACAATCTCATTACGGAAGTCTTTCGGATTGCTGATACCGGCTGGCTTCTCGATTTTCTCCAGCTCATCGTTGAGCATGGCCCGATCTAAGATATCGCCGGTCTGGGGATCGCGAAACTCCTGATCTTGAATCCAAAAATCAGCATAGGTGACGTAACGATCAAAGACATTTTGACCATACTCACTGTAGGACTCCAAATAGGCGGTTTGGATTTCTTTACCAATGAACTCAACGTACTTCGGCGCCAAGTGCTCCTTTATAAAACCGATATAGCGAGCAGACACTTCATCCCCATACTGCTCTTGCTCAATTTGCTGCTCCAGCACATACATCAAATGTACCGGGTTGGCGGCCACCTCGGTTGCATCGAAGTTAAAGACTTTGGACAAAATCTTGAAGGCAAAGCGTGTGGACAATCCAGACATACCTTCATCGACGCCCGCCGCGTCTCGATACTCTTGGATAGTTTTGGCTTTAGGGTCCGTGTCCTTCAGGTTCTCGCCATCGTAAACACGCATTTTCGAAAGCAAGTTGGAGTTTTCCGGCTCCTTCAAACGCGATAACACCGAAAACTGCGCCAACATTCGCAAGGTGTCCGGCGCGCACGGCGCTGCATGCAGCGAGCTGTGCGCCAACAGCTTATCGTAAATTTTGGTTTCTTCGGAAACACGCAGGCAGTACGGAATTTTAACGATGCACACCCGGTCGATGAAGGCCTCGTTGTTTTTGTTGTTACGAAAGGTTTGCCACTCTGCCTCGTTAGAGTGGGCCAACACTAAGCCATCAAAAGGTATCGAACCAATGGCTTCAGTGCCGTTGTAATTGCTTTCTTGGGTTGCCGTTAGCAGAGGGTGCAGCACCTTAATGGGCGCTTTAAACATCTCGACAAACTCCAACAAGCCTTGGTTGGCTTTGCACAACCCGCCGGAATAGCTATAGGCATCTGTATCGCTTTGCTCGTAGGAATCTAGCTTACGAATATCAACCTTACCGACGAGCGCGGAGATGTCCTGATTGTTTTCATCACCTGGCTCAGTTTTAGCAACAGCCACTTGATCCAGCACAGATGGCATCAGCTTAACGATTTTAAATTTAGTGACATCGCCACCAAACTCGCGGAGGCGTTTGGCAGCCCAGGGTGACATCAAACCACTAAGGTATCGACGAGGAATGCCGTAATCTTCTTCCAAGATTTTGGCATCTTCCGCCGGACTAAATAAACCTAAAGGGCTTTCATTGACCGGCGAACCTTTAAGAGCATAGAAAGGCGCGCGCTCTACTAGCGACTTTAGCTTCTCAGCTAAAGATGACTTGCCGCCACCTACAGGCCCCAATAGATAAAGAATTTGCTTACGCTCTTCTAACCCTTGGGCGGAATGGCGAAAGTATGAAACGATTTGTTCTATCGCCTCCTCCATGCCATAAAACTCATCAAAGGCTGGATAACGTTTAATGATTTTGTTGGAAAAGACTCGGGACAATCGGGGATCTTTGGACGTGTCGATAAATTCGGGTTCGCCGATTGAAATTAGCAAACGTTCCGCCGCTGTTGCGTAGACCGACGGATCTGACCTACATAAATCTAAGTATTGGGAAAGACTTAACTCTTCTTCTTGTGCTGCATCAAACCGTTTTTGAACTTGTTCTAAAACACCCATCGCGCGCTCCTTTGCTGCAGTTGGCGTGTAATTAAACTACGCCTCGTCACCTTATTTGATCTTAGACACAGGTCACGGTTTCGCAAGCAACGCGATTTTTTCATTTATTTTCGATGGACGGCGTATTTAGGCACCTAAATCGCTGTTATTTCGCCAAGCTACTACCCATTCAATTTTCAGAAGCTGTCGTTAACAAGTTATCAAACGCCCGCAGATACGGAAGACAACTGGCCTGTATCCAAACAGATAGCTGTGAGCGTTCGCCCCCACACACAACCAGTATCCAAAGCAACAACTGTTGGATTGTTAGTTAATCCTTCAAGCGCTGCCCAATGCCCAAACAAAATTCGCACGCTTTGCTTACCCGACATTCGGTCAGATTGTGTGGCACCTATACCCAAACCCGCATAATCAAACCACGGCTTATAACCAACAGGCAGGTCTTGGAGAGTTCCCTTGTGCTTGAAATCTAGCTGTCCATCCGGGCGGATCAAGCGCATGCGGGTAAAGTAGTTGGTGATTAGACGCAAGCGGTCCATGCCCTCTAAATCGTCTCGCCAGCAGTTCGGCTCGTTGCCATACAACTCGCGAAAATAGGTTTCGTAATCGTCGTGCTGAAGATAGTCCTGCACCTCTTGGGCCAACCTCTGCGCTTTACCCAGCGTCCAAATGGGTGGAATTCCCGCATGGGCCATGGCGTAACCCAGCCCCGGCTCGACAACCAGCAAAGGCTGCTGCAGGTACCATTGCGCAATCTCTGGCATGTCGGGTGCACTTAACAGGGCGTCAAACGTATCTCCTCGGTGCGTCTTGTGGCCACCGTAGTAGATCGCCAACAGGTGAAGATCATGATTCCCAAGGACAGAGATAGCGCGCGAACCTAGAGACCGAACCAACCGCAGCACCTCTAGCGAGCCCGGCCCTCGATTCACAAGATCACCGGCTAGCCAAAGCGTATCTGTGCTGGAGAACGCCACGGCTTCAAGCAGCTGACAGAGCTCTGCATAGCAGCCCTGCACATCGCCAACGGCATAAGTGGCCACGCTAGTGAACTATGTTGGGCAGCGACAATGAAAATGCAGGGATCGCCGCATCAAACCGACTACCGTCATCTGCCTCAAACTCGTAGTAGCCGTGCATTGCGCCAACTGGGGTTGTTAAGATTGCGCCCGAGGTATATTTAAAGGATTGCGCCGGCTGCAAATGTGGCTGCTCACCAACCACACCGGTACCATGGACCTCACGCACCTCACCCTGACCATCCGTAATCCACCAATGACGAGTGATTAACTTTGCTGGTACCTCACCACCATTGGTAATGGTGATTGTGTAGGCGAATACATACTTGTCTTCGTCTGGCGCCGAGTCGCCTTCTAAATACTGGGTTTGGGTACTAACTTCGATACTGCTCATGGGTAATCCTAAACAAACCTACACAAATCTAAGTGGACGGAGCACTCGCTAATCCTGCGAGGTTGGGCGATCGAGCAAGTGCTGGGCGATGGCTAAATACTCTTGGGTGCCAAGCTGGTCTGGGCGTGCACCAGGATCTACCGGCAGCTGGTCAAAGTCTAACGCCAACGCCTTCAGCGAGTTGCTCAAACGCTTCCGACGCTGCTGAAAAGCCAAAGCAACACAACGCTCCAACGTTTGGGTCAATTCTGGCCCTCCCGCCAAGCTGGCATGGGGCGTTAATCGCACCACGCTGGATTGCACGGCTGGTGCTGGGGTAAAAGACTCTGGAGCCACATCAAACAACAACTCTACCGAGCAGTGGTACTGAATCATGACCGACAACCGGCCCCAGGCTTTGGTGCTAGGGACAGCGGCGAGCCGTTCTGCCACTTCTTTTTGCAACATAAAGTGCATGTCTTTCACCATGCCGTGTTGCGCTAACAAACGGCCAAGCAAAGGCGTGGAAAGGTTGTAGGGCAGATTGCCAACCACCCGCCAAGCAGGCTGAGGATGCTGCGCATCGCTTGCCAGCAACTGCGCCATATCCACCCGCAAAATATCTCCGCTCACCAGCTCCAACTTGGGATACCTGGCCCGCAATCCCGGGATCAGATCACGGTCAATCTCAACTGCTTGCAGACGCTCGCAAAAACCATAGAGCTGTTGGGTCAGCGCACCTTGGCCAGGACCAATCTCGAATATCCAGTCATCAACTTTGGGGGACACCGCTGTTTGTATCTGCTGTAACACCACCTCATCGTGCAGAAAGTTTTGCCCAAAACGTTTACGTGGTCGCACCATCGCTAAGCCACCCTGCGCTGACTTAGCAGCGTACTGGCCAAACCCAAAGCAGCCACCATGCTACCTGTGTCCGCACCACCCACACCGGCCAAATCCAGCGCTGTGCCGTGATCCACCGAGGTCCGAACAAACGGCAACCCCAAGGTGACGTTCACGGCTTGTCCAAAACCCACATGCTTTAACACTGGCAATCCTTGATCGTGATACATCGCGAGCACCGCATCTGCCTGGGCTAACAAGGCTGGCGTAAACAAGGTATCTGCCGGTAACGGCCCCTGCAGTTGCACACCTTGTGCCCGCAGCTCATCACAAACGGGCGTGATTGTCTCGATCTCCTCTTGCCCTAAGTGACCGCCCTCACCGGCATGAGGATTCAACCCAGCCACCAGTATGCGCGGTTGTGCAATCCCAAACTGCTGCTGCAATTCACGGTGCAAAATCATCAAGCGGCGCTTTAACAAAGGTTTGGTGATAGCGCTCGGCACATCACGCAAAGCAAGATGGGTGGTTGCCAAGGCAACTCGGAGGCTATCTGCCACAAGCAACATCACCACATCGTCAACCTGCGAACGCTGGGCCAACAGCTCGGTATGGCCGCTAAAGGGCACGCCCGCTTCGTTGATCACCGACTTTTGAACCGGTCCAGTGACCAAAGCGCAATGGGCATCGCTAAGGCAACGATCAATGGCGCGCTCTAGGGTCGACAATACATAAGGGGCATTGGCGAGATTCAGTTGCCCTGCAACGACACTGTTAAGCAAAGGCACTGCATCCACCGTGAGTTCACCGGCGGCTTGCGTGGGAGAATCCACCGCTGTGCGTACGACCAAGGACAAACCTAGTTGGTCCGCCCGCTCTTGCAGCAACACCGGGTCAGCCACCGCCACCCAGCCTTCGGCACGTGGCCGCTGAGCAAGTTGAACCAATAAATCTGGACCGATACCCGCCGGTTCGCCGGGCGTAATGATCAGCATGCGCTAGCTCTTGCCAGCGCGCACCTCAACAAAGGCCTCATCGCGAATTTCTTTCAGCCACTCTTCCAGCTCTTCGCTGAAACGTCGCTTGTGGAGCAACTGCAGAACCATGTTGCGTCGGGCTTCGTCACCCATGTCATCCACCTTACGGTCCTGCACTTCCATAATGTGCCACCCGAAACGCGAGCGGAACGGGTCGGATATTTTGCCGACCTCGGTAGACAGCAACGCCTCACGAAACTTCTCAACAAACTGCTCGCCAGTTGACCAACCTAGGTCACCACCGTTTAGCGCTGAGCCAGGATCCTCAGAAAATTCTTTGGCAATCTCAGCAAAGTCTTCGCCAGCGATCACGCGCTTATGCAGCTTGCGAATGAGAGCTTCCGCTTCGTCTTCCGTTCGAATTTCTGATGGTCGCACCAAGACATGGCGTGCTAGCGTCTTCTGCTCCGTCTGCATCCCAGCACCACGCTGCTCCAATAGCTGCACAATATGGAAACCACTACCGCTGCGAATTGGCTCAGCCGTTTCACCAACCTTCAACAACACCACCTGCTCCGCAAACAGGCTTGGCAATGCACCCGCGCGCTTCCAACCTAGATCACCACCTTCTAAAGCGCGAGCACCAGCAGACTTGGTAATCGCCGTCTGCGCAAAGTCAGCTCCGGCGCGTAAGTCGGCCACAATCTGCAACGCCTGACCTTGGGCCTCAGAGATGGCTTGATCCGTTGCTGACTCGTCTATCGCCAACAAAATGTGGCCAACGCGAAATTCATCGGACAGCAGCTGTTGGTAGTAAGGGCTATCTAGCACCGCATCAATCTCTGCATCACTAATGGTGATACGCCGATTGACCATATTGCGTTGCAAACGACCGATGATCATTTCACGCCGAATTTCTTCGCGAAACTCTCGGTAGCTTAGGCCATCTTGCACCAACGCCTGACGGAACTGATCGATGGTCATATTGTTTTGCCCAGCAAAAGTTCGCACCGCGCTGGTAAGCGTTTCGTCGTCAATCTCAACACCACGGCGCGCCGCGTCTTGCAGCTGGATGCTTTCAACAATCAACCGCTCCATTAGCTGGTTGATCAACACATCATTAGGTGGCGGCGTCACATCTGCGGCAGCCATCTGCTTCTTTACCGAATCCATACGGCTCAGCAGTTCGCTGGCTAACACCACGTCTTCTTCGACCACGGCAACAATGGTATCTAGCTGCTGGTAGGCAAATACCGATTGGGTGCTCAACACCAAACCTAACGCCGCAACACCAGCCAACTTAGAAAACAATCTCAACATAACCACAACCTGTTCTAAAACTATTCGTTAATCGATCAGCGGCGCGATAAGCCGCTGTACTGGGGCGCGCTGTAGCCTGGGATGCCACGGGTCAATACATTTTCAACCCGGTTTCCAAAGCCTGCGAGGCCCTTCAAAACAATCTGCACAAAAATACCGTTGTCACCCTCGACGCTGTCTATCAACGCGGCGCTAGGGCTGTCCACAAAGCGCCGTGCAAGCAACCGCAGCTGAACACAACAGTCGTTATATTCAACGCCACCAAAGGCTTCAATGGTTCGACCGCTCACCAGGTCATAGTTCCATTTGCCGATGACCCCGTAATGCTTGCTAACCGGCCAGTAGAAGGACAAATCTGTCTGCTCTACTTCCGCTAAAAGCTGGTTACGATACCCTAAATTGACGATGTGACGGGCATCTGGGCGAAATTGAAGCCCTAGGCTCCCCTCGTCTACCTGGCCGTCATGGGGATCCCAAATCATGCTACCGGTTGCGCTCCAACCCCCACCAAAGTTGGCGGCAATCTCGGCGGCTAGCGCGGAGGTGCTTTGCCGCTGCCCTGGGGGCACACCAGCGCCAATACCTACCCGTCGATCTTTGAAGTACCAAATCTCGCCAATGCTGGCGCGGAAGTACTCCTGACCCGATTCCCGGTCCACGAAGCGGGTCGTGACGCCAGTAGAAAGCTGGTTTGCATCGCCAAAGCGATCCAACCCGGCAAATCTGTTGTCGCGATACAATTGGCTATAGGAAAAGGTCAGCGGGGTTGTATCAAACAGCGGAATACTCGACTGCGCCTCATACCCTTGGCGCAAGTAGTAAGCCCGTGGCTCTAGGCTCTGCACCAAATCGCGCCCAAACAAGCGCACGTTGCGGTCGAAGAATAAACCAGCATCCAAGCTGCCATAGCCGATGCGACGGGTCCGTGACTCGTCATAGTTGGCTAGCCCTGCATCATCGGCATCCAGATCATAACGCGTAAAACGGTACCCAGAGGTTAGCTTGACGAAACCAAAGCTCCACTCCAACGGCATTTCTAATCGCGGCTCAACATGCGCACGGCGGCCTACAACAGCGTTAAGACCGCTTAGCCGACTGGTGTCACGGTCAAACCGAGTAAACTGGCTGACCACAGACAAATCGAAGGGTAACCCCAGCACCGAGATGGTATCCGGTTGATATCCCAGGTCCAGGGCCGGCATGCGTTGATAGGTTTCTAGGGTGAATTGTTGGTCAATACCCTGAAAGCGCTGCACCATAAGTCGGGCGTTAAAAGGGCCTTCGTCAAAGCTAACCTGAGCGCGACGCTCCAACTCAACTTGGCTGGATACGCTCAAATCCGAACCTAAGTCTCGAAAGTAATCCCGATCGCTGACGGCGGTGTAATCAACCAAGGTTCGCAGACGACCGACGGATCCTTGATGACCCAAGTTAAGCAACCAACGATCCGCAGGCTTGAATTTCTGTCCAGGAAACAGCTCATCAAAATCCTCACGATCAAAGGTGCCATCAAAATCATCATCTTTGGGGAGCAACGCACCACCTATTGTGGATGACCCCCAACTGGCAAGATGACGAAACTCCGCCTCCAACCCCACACCGCGCTCGCTCAAAAATCGCGGGGTAATGGTTGCATCGTAGTTCGGCGCTAGATTCAGGTAGTAAGGCGCTGACAACTCAAAGCCGTCGTCATCGCTGTACCCCACCGTGGGAAAAAGCCAGCCGGATAAGCGCTCATCGTTCACGGGAAAACTCACGTAGGGCAAGTACATGACGGGAACATCACGTATGCGCAACACCGCACCTTGCGCAACGGCAAAGGGTGAGCCTTCCTCTACATGCAGGCTGGATGAGCTGAAGGACCAATTGCGATTGCCAGGCTCACAGCGCGTAAAGCGACCGTCCAACATCGTCTTATCACCAGCCGGTGATTGCTCAATACTGGCCGCGGTTCCACGCATAGCGGGGGCTAGCAGCAGGTACTCTGCGTCTTGCAAAGTGGCCGCTTTGGTTTTGAGGTCAGCCACCGCTGAGCGCCCGGTTAGGACCACATCGCTATCTTGCACCTCCACCGGATGGTCCATTTGAACCTGGCGCGTCACCAGATCGATCGAGGCCGAATCGGTTAGCAACCGGCGGTTGCCCTGGACTATGCGCACACCACCCGTTAAATCAGCTTGTTTGTCGATGACCATCTCCACGGCGTTAGCTTGGGCGTAAATCGCATCGGGTACGCCACCCACGGGCACTGCGAGGTCTGCCGGGGCCTGATATTCACCTGCACAATAGTCGGGCATCTCGAGCAACTGCTCTGGATTAAGCCGTGTACGCGGCACCCAATAGCGTTCCGCCAAGGTCGGCTTGATGGTTTCGGAGAAGAGTTCTGACCCTGCGTCAACGGCGTCTTGCTCGCCGCTAACAGGAGCGGCAACCACCAACCCCAAGGCTAGCAGCACGGACAAACCAAGCCTCTGGCCAAGAAACACTCGACCTGTGGTGTTCAGTGGTGAGGGCTTGCTGGGCGGTGGCGACAAAACCATGGATAGGAACGTTGAGACAAACATTGCGCGGGATCATAAAAGATTTACCGCCCCGGTTATAATGTTGTTGTGAATTATTCTTCGAGCAATCCAACGAGCGCAGACCAATGGTTGGCCGAGCAGCTCCAAGCGCTGGGGCTGCCCCGGGCGTTTGACGAGCAAAAGCTAACCGCAGAGGCCAGCCACCGCCACTTCCGCCGCTTAAGCTGGCCAGCCGCCACAACGCCCACCAGCCTCATCTTTATGCAATCGCCCCCAGCGTTGGAACGCAACGATGCTTTCGTTAGCCTAGCCGCAGCGCTGGGTGATGCCGGCATCCCAGTGCCCAAGGTCTTGGCCAAAAATCTAGATCAAGGCTGGCTGCTATTGAGTGACGTGGGAGATCGCGACTTCTACAACGCCTACGCAGGATCAGATCAGCAAGCGGCGATAGCCAGCGCCGTGCGCCTGCTAGCCAAGCTACAGCCTTTTCGCAGCGACGATTTGGTGCTCTACGATCAAGCGTTAGTCGAGTTTGAGCTCAACATTTTCCACGAGTGGTTTGTGGATAAGTTGCTGGAGCAGCCACCGGCCCCCAAAGCCTTAGCACCGGTCTGGACCGCACTGACGAGCAACTTTTTAGGCCAGCCCCAAGTCTGCGTGCATTTGGACTACCACTGCCGCAACTTGCTCTATTCCACTACGGGAGACCTGGGTGTGGTGGACTTTCAGGATGCGCGCTTAGGGCCCTTAACCTACGATTTGGCAAGCTTGTTGCGCGACTGTTATTACCGCCTACCCGAGCCGTTGGTCCAACAGGCACTGGACCAATTTGCCGATCAGCTGGGTCCCGATGCGGGAGATCGAACCGAACTGCTTAAAACCCTGGAGCTCACCGCGCTGCAGCGCCAACTCAAAGCCATCGGTATCTTTGCTCGCCTCAAGCTAAGAGATAACAAATCCACGCACTTGCAGCACATTCAACCCACTTTGGCACAGGCCATCGAGCTGAGCGGCAAGTATGCTGTCACGAAACCGCTGCACCAATACCTGCGAAGCCTCCACGGGATAACCGCCACCACACTGACCGCTATCTCCCAGGGCGACCCATGAGCAAACGAGACACCTCATCCAACGCCCCAAGTACGGCAATGATCTTGGCGGCCGGTCGCGGAACACGCTTGCGCCCGTTGACCGACAAGGTGCCAAAACCGCTAATTGAGGTACAAGGCAAGCCACTTATCGAACGCCAAGTAGATCAGCTTGCAAAAGCCGGTATCGAGCATGTTGTTATCAATTTGCATCATCTTGGCCACATGATCGAAGAACATTTAGGTGATGGCTCAGCCTATGGGCTGCGCATCAGCTACAGCCGAGAGACAGAATTGCTAGAAACCGGTGGTGGAGTGGTAAACGCCTTGCCGTTAATTGGTGATAGTCCATTTTGGCTGCTCAATGGCGACATTTTCACCGACTTTGATTTCAACCAACTAGCCAATGAGCTTCCCGAACGCAGCTTGATGCACTTGCTGCTCACACCCAAACCGAGCTTCCGTGAGCATGGGGACTTCGATTACGCCAATGGCTGGGTAACCTCACGCGGCGAACCTTTTGTGTATTGCGGTATCAGCCTGCTAGACCCCTTGGTTATAAAAGAACTAGCCGGCGCTGTTAGCGGCGCCTTCTCACTACGTGACCTCATGTTTGATGCCGTGGCTAAGCAACAATTGAGCGCTCAAATTTGGTCAGGTTACTGGATTGATATCGGCAGCGAAGAACAACTGCAACAAGCACGAGACGCAGTTCTCACCTAGACAACGCTAGACCAGCGCAGCATGTCTTGGCCGCTAGGCTTGTTCTATGGCTACTAGTTTTCTGCTCCGCAATAACTGGTTTGGTAAAGCGCTCTTTACCACCGGCGCTTTTGCTATTGCCCCGTTGGACCCAACCAGCACCGCAATCTGGACCGCGGTGGGCTTTGGCCTGGGCTACCAATTTGATCAATTTGCCAGCCACGAGCACTTGACCCTCAAACAGTCTGCCAACGCCTGGCGATTGCTGCGCCAAACCAAACACCACAACCCCTGGATGATCTTCACCTTTGCCGCACTTGGGGAGATGGCGCGGATCGCGGGCAAAAACAACTCGGTTCATCGCTCCCACGCGTTGCGACTGATGCAAGAAATGCGCTTTGACCCTGAAGCTAAAGAGCGAGCACGCAAATGGTATCAAGCGGGTCGCGAAGACGGCTGCCCATTGCCAGAATTGGCCGCACGCTGCCGGCGCTTCGGCCACTACGAGTTCGAAGCCTTTGCCCTGCACAGCTTTGAAGTCGCAGCCACCCTAGGCGATAGCGCTAAGGTGCACGAGCAATGTCAGCTCGCACGCCGAGGGTTACAAGCATTGCTTGGTCTCGAGCAGCCCAATCCCCAGATGGAAGCGGAAGAGGTACCGTTGGACGAGCCTGAACTCATTATCTCCAGCCCCAACTCTATTGCGGACGCAAGGCGCCTGTTAGGCATTGAAGCCAACGCCAACAAGGCGGCGGTTAAGGCCGCCTACCGGCGTCTCGCATCAAAACACCACCCCGACCGATTGCCCGAAGACGCCACGGCAAGCCAACGCCAGCAGGCCCAAACCACCATGGCGGATATCAATTCAGCCAAAGACCTATTGGATACCGCGCTATCCTAAAGCGGGAAGCGTGCCCAACAGTTACTCCCCAAAAATTTAAGGTCGTTCAAACTGTCGTAACCAACCTTGCACCTGGCGCACAACTAGTGACTTAGGTTGACGCGGCGAAACCCTCGGCAATTGCCGCAACTCAACCGCCTGAGCCAATGGGTATCCGGCGGGGTAGCGATGCGGAAGCACCTGCAGCACTAGGGTTGGAATTTGCACGACGCTTAACGCCCCATCAGTTGCCGTTGGCAACGGCTGATTCAACAACACCAAGCCAGCCCCCTCCAAGGGGCCATCCGCTGTAAACAAAGCTGCCAACGCATCACACACGGACCCTTCACCAAAGACCACGATGGGGCTTTCTGGATGCGCCGTTTGCAGTAAAGCCAACGCTTGGGTTACCCGTTGCACCAACACCTGGGTTTGTTTCTCAGATGGCAATTGACCCTCTAGCGGCAAACCAACCAAATAGCTGTGCCAATCTTTCGCGGGCAGCGATTGACGGAGCTGACCCAACAACGAACCACCACTGTAAGCACCCGCATCAGCGCTGACCAACAAGGCAACCCCTTTGCCAGGCGCCTTAAAGGCTGCTCGATGCACCAGCATCCCCTGCTGCTTGGCTGTATCTAGCCATTGGTAACCATCCAGCCCGCGCGCTGCCCCATCGGCTGGCATAAGCTGCGCAGCCATATTTTCGGTATCTGGCAGCAAGGCGGCCCGAACCAGTGGTTTGGCTGCCGCAGAGGCGGGTTCAACCTCAGACTCTGCTGCCCAAGCCGAGCTGGCAGGCCACAGCGCACAGCCAAGCAAAACCCAAGCTAATTTTTTCGCTTCCATAGTGGCAAGTATAGAAACCCCTGTAGAATGCGCATCGCATCCCTAATAGGACCTTCTTTGTGGCCAAACCTAGTTCTCAGCCAGCCTGGATCGCTCCATCCATCCTAGCCGCCGATTTTTCTCGCCTTGGCGAGGAAGTAAATGCCGTGATGGACGCTGGCGCTGACCTCATCCACTTTGATGTGATGGACAACCACTATGTGCCAAACATGAGCATTGGGCCTTTGGTCCTGGAGTCTTTGCGCAAAGCGGGTATCAAGCACTGCATGGACGTGCACCTGATGGTCAAGCCGGTGGATCGCTTGGTGGGCGATTTTCTTGAGGCAGGTGCTGACATGGTCAGCATCCACCCGGAAGCTACCGAGCACCTGCACCGCAGCTTGACCGTGATTCGCGACGCTGGCGCCAAGGCGGGCTTGGTGTTTAACCCTGCAACGCCAATCGATGTACTGCATGAAGTCATCGATTGCGTGAACCTCGTGTTGATTATGTCGGTTAACCCAGGGTTTGGCGGGCAATCCTTTATTCCTTCAGCCTTAACCAAAATCGCCCAAGCGCGCGACATATTGGATGCCGCGGGCTCAAACGCACGGCTACAAATTGATGGCGGTATTAAAACCAACAACATCGCGGCAGCGGCGGCGGCGGGCGCCGACACCTTTGTGGCGGGCTCGGCCATCTTTGGCAGCCCG
>CALHVX010000076.1 GCA_938036875.1 uncultured Pseudomonadales bacterium | reverse complement strand
CGCTATCGATGACTCTGGCACTTGGCTCTGACCCCACCATTAGCTGGGCTGCGGGTTTAGCTCTTGCGCACCTGCCGCGTAGGCATCAGCGAAATCCTCATGGACCAACTGACCGTCTACCCTCGCACCCAAGTGCATCTCGAGCAGCTTGTAGTGCACATTGCCTGAAATTTGAGCGTTCTTGGCAAGCTCGAGCCGGTTCGACGCATACACGTCACCGGTCACACGCCCATTGATGACAATGTTAGCCACACGCACCTCACCTTCAAGCACACCTTCTTCGCTAATCACGACGGTTGCTGCCTCTTGCTCAGACACCAGGTTGCCAACCACCCGACCACTCAGGTAAAGCTGATCTTCAAAGTGCAAATTGCCCTCGATCTTGGTGTTCGCTGCTATCAGGGTTACCCCTTTGTCGATCTTGCTCTTTGCCATCTTGCCACCCTCTTGCTGTGCTGATCGCCCTACCTTTAAGAGGATGAGCGAACCGCCGAAAGAACTCGCTAACCACCGCCAGCGGCCAACGCATCTGCCCAAGCAAACCTATGCTCGCGCTTTTTGGCGTCCCTGCCGGTTACCGATACCTGCACCTCTAAAGGCTCAAAACTGCTGGGTAAACGCAACTCACCTTTCAAATCTTGAAAATAACGAAATCGATAAGTCAGAGGGTAGCGCTGTGTCTCCATCAAATCTGTGAGCGGCAGCACCTGCGTCTCACCCGCGCGCTTTCCCACCACCGCAATTTCTACCGAGCCACTAATCCTAGCCCGCTGATCTGTAACCTGGGTCAACAGCAGATGGTAGGTAAAGTTCTCAGAGTCTTGAGCAAACAGCTCAAAGCTAGCAACCTGAAGACCCCTGCTGAGCTTATCCGGCGCCATCAAGCTGCGATAAAAGACTAACTCTTGACGTAATTGCGCTTGTTCATCGTGTAGTGCTTTGATGCTGTCACGCAACGCATTGCCAGACTGAACCCCAACGGATTTTTCGATATTGAGGTTCACCTGCTCGCGCCGCAGCGATTCTAGCTCACGCTCCAACGAGCCCCGCATGTCCGTGAGCGCATCGAGATAGCGACGGTCTAAATCTCCGTAATACCGACCGACGGCGTAACCGGCTCCTGCCAAAATCGCAAACAATGCCAGCCACGAGCAGACCCGAAAAACCCGGCGCATCCGATTTCGCCCTAACTCTCGATTGTATTCCGCCCAGATCATGGCTTGAGCTTATACTAGGGGCCAATCGAAATTCGAGATCGGACCGGCGTTTTGGCCTGGAAAAAATCTACCTCGCAATTCATGGACTTTTTCCGGCGGCAGCTGGCGGGGGTCGACGCACTGCCACAGCTGGCACTACTGGCCTTAATTACCGGCCTGTTAACTGGCGCCGTGGTCCTTGGGTTTCGGGTGGCCATCGAGTACAGCCTGGGTAACTGGTTGCTGCCCGGCGGGGACGCAGAAGCCTTTGAGCAGTTGGACATCTACACTCGCTTCAGCACCGCCGTGCTTGGGGCAGGCATCATTGGCCTGCTACTGAACCGGCTCAACGCTTCCGAGCGGCGCGTGGGTGTGGTCCATGTCATGGAACGACTATCCAGGCACCAAGGCCATCTGCCGCTAAAAAACTTTTTGGTCCAATTTTTTGGCGGCATCATTGGCCTGATATCCGGGCAATCGGGCGGACGCGAAGGCCCGGCGATCCACCTGGGCGCCGCCTGCGCCAGCTTGCTGGGCCAGAAGTTCGAGCTGCCGAACAACAGCATCCGCACCTTAATCGCCTGCGGCACCGCGTCCGCAATCGCCTGCTCCTTTAACACCCCCATGGCTGGCGTCATCTTTGCAATGGAGGTGGTCATGATGGAGTACACCCTCACCAGCTTTATCCCGGTCATTGTTAGCGCGGTGACCTCAACCTTGCTAACCCATACGTTCATTGGTGACGACCCAGCCTTCACCGTTGCACCGCTAGATATGCAATCGCTGCTAGAGATTCCTTATATCGTCTTTGCTGGGCTGCTCATCGGTTGTTTGGCCGCTGGATACATCAAATTGATTCAGCTTTTTGCCACGCTCAACGACCGCCCCTTTTTGCTTCGATGTTTACTCGCAGGAATCATCACCGGCGGCATATCCATTGGTGTGCCCCAGGTTATGGGGATCGGCTACGACACCTTAGGTGCCGCCATGCTGGGGCAGCTGGGCATGATGACCTTGGTGCTTATCGTACTTGGCAAGATGCTGACCAGCGCGGCTGCCACCGGCCTAGGTTTACCCGTTGGACTCATCGGTCCCTCGCTGTTAATTGGCGCCTGTGTCGGTGCACTGATTGGCCAACTAGGCTCGCTGACTAACCCAGCCGACATGTCGAGCGATGGTTTCTACGTCATGCTCGGTATGTCGGCCATGATGGCTGCAGTGCTGCAGGCCCCGCTTGCCGCGTTGGTTTCTGTGTTAGAGCTTACCGCCAACCCCAACGTGATCTTGCCCGCAATGCTTATCATTGTTGTGGCAACCATGATCACCAGCGAAGTGTTCGGCAGCAAGGGCGTGTTCTTGCGCACCCTCAACACCTTAGGTTTGCAGTACCCACCAAGTCCGGTGACCCAACACATGCAACGGGTTGGGGTGACCTCCGTGATGGAACGCTCTATCGCGCGTCTGCCACCTGAAGTCGATGTGGAGAGCGCCCACAAGGCACTGGCTCGCAAGCCTCGTTGGATATTGGTCGAGACCGAACCCGGCGACATCCGCTGCGTGCTTCACGCACCAGACCTGCAGGCGTTTCTAGATGACCTACCGGCAAGATTTTTACCCCAGGTCATCGCCACCGCAATGCAAGACCCAAGCAAATCGGATGATCAGTTGGTTGATGAAGTGATGCCCGAGCCAGAGCCTGCGCCCTTGATCAGTCTGCTGCGCCTGCCCGGCATGCGCAAAGACGTGACCAACGTGGATGCTCGGGTCACCCTGCTAGAAGCGCAAGCGGCGCTCAACAGTTCTGGCGCCGAAGCCGTCTGCGTGCGTCGCACCTCTGCCCCCTTGATCGCCCCGATCCTCGGCGTTGTAACCAAAGAGCAAATCGACAGCTATCGAGAAGTGAACTAGTCCCAAGCTAGCCTGGCCCCTCACTTCATCACATCTCAACCCGCCCCAAGTACGGGGCGGCTAGTGTAAACTGCGTGCCGAATCATTCTGAGCACCCAAGCATGTCAACCAGCGGATCAAGAGTTCGATCAAACGAGCTATACGCGCGAGCCCAACAGAGCATTCCCGGCGGCGTTAACTCACCCGTTCGTGCCTTCAGCGGCGTTGGTGGCGCGCCAGTATTCTTTAGTCGTGGGGCTGGCCCGCACTTGTGGGACGAAGACGGCAATCGGTACATCGACTACGTTGGCTCTTGGGGGCCGATGATCATGGGCCATGGCTTTGCTCCAGTGGTTGACGCGGTGACCACCCAAGCACAAGCCGCCCTTGGCTTTGGTGCACCAACCGCACTAGAAATCGATATGGCGGAACTGCTGGTATCTCGCGTGCCAAGCATTGAGCAAGTGCGCTTGGTGAACTCTGGTACCGAAGCCACCATGTCTGCCATACGTTTGGCTCGCGGGGCTACCGGGCGCGACAAAATTCTAAAGTTTGCCGGTTGCTACCACGGCCACGCGGACTCCTTGCTTGTTAAAGCCGGTTCCGGCGTATTGACCCTAGGCATTCCAAACTCGCCCGGCGTCCCAGAAGCCGTTGCTGAATTCACCTTAACCGTGCCATACAACAACCCCGAGGCGGTTAGCGAAGTCTTTGCTAAGTTCGGGCAAGATATTGCTTGCGTCATCATCGAGCCGGTTGCTGGCAACATGGGTTGCATTCCACCGCTACCCGGTTTTCTTGAGCATCTGCGCAGCGTCACTAAGGAATATGGCAGCCTGCTAATTTTTGATGAGGTGATGACCGGGTTTCGAGTAGCCGCCGCTGGCGCACAACAGCTATACGGCATTACGCCTGACCTCACCACCCTAGGCAAAGTCATTGGCGGCGGTTTGCCGGTTGGCGCCTTTGGCGGACGCGCCGACATCATGCAACACATTGCACCCACTGGACCTGTCTACCAAGCAGGTACGCTATCGGGCAACCCATTAGCCGTTGTCGCCGGCCAAGCATTGCTAACCGCGCTGACACCTGAGGTTTATCAAGGCTTAGAACGCACCACCGAAACCTTGGTTGCGGGTTTGACCGAACGCGCAGCCAGCCACAAGGTTCCTGTCACGCTCAACCATGTCTGCGGCATGTTCGGTTTGTTCTTCACCAACGAGCCAGGCCAACCCATTAATAACTTTGACGATGTGGCAACCACCAACGTGGAACGTTTCAAACAGTTCTTCCACGCGATGTTAGACCGCGGCGTGTATCTAGCCCCCTCTGCTTTCGAGGCAGGCTTTGTGTCGTCAGCCCACGACGCCAGCAGCATTCAAGAAACCCTAGATGCGGCAGACCAAGTGTTCGCACAACTAAACTAAACACCATTCAACAAGGTGGCGGCTACCAGCCGCCTACTTTTCAGACTAACGATTCAAGGATCAACGATGTATCACGTATACGGCCTAGGTAATGCTCTAGTAGATGAAGAATATCGCGTGGACGACAGCTTTTTGCGCGACCACAACATCGACAAAGGTCACATGACCTTGGTCGAAGAAGAGCGTTTAGATGCCTTGGTTGCTGCCTTAAGCGAGTCTACCCCCAAACGCGTAGGCGGCGGCTCAGCAGCAAACACCATCACTGCGGTGCAAGCGTTGGGCGGCAACACCTTCTACTCTTGCCGTGTTGCAGATGATGCAACGGGTCAATTTTTCCTCAAAGATCTCACCAACCTCGGTGTCACCCTCAACGCCAATGCGAGCGCCGAGCAAGGCACCAGCGGTCGCTGCTTAATCATGGTGACCCATGATGCAGAGCGGTCGATGAATACCTTTTTGGGTATCTCAACCGAACTCGCTGAGAGCAACATCAATGAGCAAGCGCTGCGCCAGTCAGACTACTACTACGTGGAGGGCTACCTCAGCTCATCACCAACCGCACTAGCCGCTGCGGTGACCTGCCGTGAGATTGCCGAGCAACACAACACCAAAGTTGCGGTAAGTTTGTCTGACCCCTCGATGGTGGAATTTTTTGGCGATAACTTGCGCAGTATCTTGGGCAATGGCGTTAATCAACTTTTTTGCAACGCAGAAGAAGCCCTGACCTTTACCGGCACCGACCGACTCGACATAGCGGTCACCGAGCTTTGTGATGTTGCACGCGAAGTGAATGTAACCCTCGGCGCTAAAGGCAGCATTTACGCTAACGGCCACAAACGCATCGAAACCCCAGGTTTTAGCGTTAATGCAGTGGACACCAACGGCGCTGGCGATATCTATGCGGGCGCCTGCCTCTATGGCATGTGCCACAACATGGAACCTGCACACGCCGCGCATCTTGCTAACTTTGCTGCCGCAACTTTAGTGCAACACTATGGAGCGAGGCTTGCTAGCGCAGCAGACTACCAAGCGCTGTTGAAAAACTTACCCTCGGCTTAACAGCCGCAGCTAAACCACAACCGGCAACGGCTGATCGAGCACAAACTCATCAGCCGTAAGCCGCACCGCGTAAGCCAATATCTCTACCCCTTGCGTTTGCGCGCGAGCGAGCGCTTGAGCGTACTCCGGGTAAATTTCGGCCGCAGGTGCAACCTGAGTGATCCCCGAGTGCTGTACACAAAACAGCAGTACCGCACGCCAGCCCATAGCCCGGCAGGCACACAACGCCTCTAAATGTCGCAGTGCACGAGTGCTTACCGCATCTGGAAAGACGCCTAACCCTGAACCCAAAGCGTAAGTCACACTCTTCACCTCTAGGTAACAGGGCAGGTCATCTGACCCGCTGGTTACCCCAGACAAGCAGAAATCAAATCGACCAGCACGAACCTCATCGGTGGCTTTGACCACTTCTACCGGCACCCTAACCTCAGCGCTCACCTTGGCGTATCCACGCAGGGGTTCAATCTGATCCAGCGCCAGTGCTTCTTCGACCAACCGATTGGCTCGGGATGTGTTCACCCCGGCAATCCCAAATTTGGTATGCACGGCTTCTAGGGTATGCGGATATTTACGCTTGGCGTTATCGGAGCGCGAATACCAAATTGGTGAATCCGGCTCGTTGCAGCCGTGCATCGCACCGGTATTCGGGCAGTGGATCGTGATGGTTTCGCCAGACTCGGTCACAATGTCTGCCAGAAAACGTTTGTATCGGCGTACTAAGCGCCCTTGCATCAAAGGTGGATCAAACCGCATCAAAATCTCTCAAACCCATCGCGCCAAGGCCTCGCCAATGCGCTCCAAACCCAAAGCAATATTGTCGCTGTTGGTGGTATACGCAAACCGCACATACTGACTAGTACCGTTGCCACCAAAATCTATCCCTGGCGTGACGGCAACATGCTGCTCTTCGAGCAAGCGCCGCGCAAAGGTAAGACCATCCATCTCCAAGCCTAAGGGTGCCAGATCTGCGTACAGATAAAATGCCCCGGCGGGCGGTGGCCCCAAACCAAAACCCAAGGTCTGTAACCCGGCATAGAGCTTGTCCCGACGCTGCTCAAAGCGTTGGCGCCGTTGCTCGTGGATGGCCATGGCTGCTGGCTCAAAGGCTGCAAGCGCTGCGTGTTGAGACACTGCCGGCGGTGAGATAAATAGGTTTTGCACCAGGGGCGTGAGCGCTTCGGCACCTCCCGGAGGTAGGACCAGCCAACCCAAACGCCAGCCGGTCATGCCAAAGTATTTGGAGAAGCTATTGACGATGAAGAGGTCCGGAACCAGCGCAAGGCCGCTGGGGTAGTTGCTCTCATCACCTGGCGCTGGATAGGTTAGCCCTTGATAGATCTCGTCAAGCACCGTTACGCCATCGTGCTCACGCGCAAAGTCTGAAATGGCCACCAACTCCTCCGCAGCCAACAACGCCCCCGTAGGATTAGCCGGTGAAGCCAGCAAGATGCCACGAGTATTGGCATCCCAATGTTCGGCGACCAAATCGGCGGTGGGCTGAAACTGCTGCGCGAAGGTCACCGGCAGCGCTCGTGCCTGCCCATTAACCAACTGCACAAACACCTCGTTACAGGGATATCCCGGGTCCGGCAGCAGCCAATTGTCCCCCGGGTTCAGCAACAGCCCGGCCAGCAGCAGCAGGCCTGCACTAGCGCCAGTGGTCACCACAATACGCGATGCATCAACCTCCAAGCCTTGGTTGGCATAGTGGTCACTGATGGCCGCACGCAAGGCCGGAATGCCCAGCGCCTCGGTGTATTTGGTTGCCCCGGCACCTAGCGCCTCCTGGCCGGCGGCCACAATGGGTTCGGCAGTAGAGAAATCTGGCTCCCCTACCTCCAAATGCACAACTTGATGCCCATCACGCTCCAACTCTCTAGCGCGTTCCAGCATTTCCACCACGCGAAAAGGCGCAATGGTTGACAAACGATCTGCGTAATTTGGCACTTTTGTCCTTTTCTGAAGCTACAGGCCCGGTCACCCGGCCGATAATTGCCGGAGCCTAACAAAGTGATGGTACCTTCAGCTATTTATCCAAAAACTTGGTCTACATAGCGCAAGAAGCCCCTAGTCAACTATGAATGCTTCTGTTAGTTTACGCGCCCTCTTTTCTGTAGGCCCAACGCCTCGTAGTTTTTGATCTACAAGGCGTGTTGGCGGGGTGGATTAGCCAGTTTTGGCCCCATCTAGAGCCACACCAGGCGCAGCTTAGGCAGGTCGGGCTTTGGCCCAATGACCGGTGGTAAGAACCGGCGACACGCAAAGGATGGACTGAACAACATGGCAGCAAAAGCGAAAAGTAAGGCCAAGGCGAAAGCTAAGACCCCAACAGCAAAAGCCAAGGCCAAGGTAAAAACAAAAGCTAAGGCAGAACCTAAAGCCAAAGCAAAGGCCCAGGTTAAAGCCAAAAGCGAAGCTAAGGCACAGACCAAAGTGAAGGCCAAAGCCAAGCCCAAAGCTAAGGCGCAAAAAGCGTCAGCTAATGCACCAGCGAAGGCGAAGGCAACTCCAAAAGCCAAAGCCAAAGCTGCCACTCCAAGTAATCGCAAAGCGGAACCCTCGACAGCAACTAAGTCGAGCAAGGCCAGCTCTGCCAACAAACAGGCTAAGAAACCAGAAGTGACACAGGCTACGACGTCGGATTCCACAACTAAGCCGAAAAAAGCGGCTGCCACAAAAACTACTGCCAAAAAGAAGGCGGCAACCAAAAAAGCAACCACCAAGAAAAAAACTCGAGCTAGCAAATCCAAAGAGCTATCACCGCCCGCTGGCGGCGCTAAAGCGAGCAGTCAAGCGGCGCTCAAAGCCAAAGAGCTGCTGAAGCCAAAAAAACCTCTACGCCCAGCCATGATGGGGAACATGGAGGTTCAAACACCAACCTACCGCCCGGATTCACCGTTTCGCAACTTCGAGCCGTACATGCCCGAAAAGACCGAAACCTATATGAACCCTAAACAGGTAGCGCACTTCCGCAATATCCTGGTCTCATGGCGCCATGAGTTGATGGAAGAGGTTGATCGCACCGTGCACCACATGCGCGACGAAGCAGCAAACTTCCCTGACCCTGCCGACCGAGCAACTCAAGAAGAAGAGTTCAGCATCGAGCTGCGGACCCGGGATCGCGAACGCAAGCTGATCCGCAAAATCGACCAAACGCTTGAGCTGCTGGAGCAAGACGACTACGGCTACTGCGACACTTGCGGTATCGAGATCGGCATTCGTCGCCTTGAAGCTCGCCCTACGGCAACGCAATGTGTTGATTGCAAGTCGTTGCAAGAGATCAAAGAACGCCAGCTCCACGGCTAGCCTTGATTCAGACTCGCAAAACCAGTGAGTCGCGAGCGGTGACATGACCCAGGCGATCGGCTATATCGGCCGATTCGCCCCCTCACCCAGTGGGCCACTGCATTTAGGCTCGCTCACCACTGCCGTCGCCAGCTACCTAGATGCCCAGCACCACCAAGGCCAATGGCGCTTGCGCATAGACGATCTCGATACACCACGCAATCAGCCCGGGGCCAGCGACGCCATCTTGCGTTGCCTGGAACGGCACCAACTGCGTTGGCACGGCGAGGTGATCTACCAAAGCGCGCGCCTAGCGCTCTATCGTGAGGCTGCCGACCTGCTCACGGCACAAAAACAGACCTTTTACTGCCAATGCAGTCGCCGCATGCTCAATCCCGCGGAGCCCTATCCAGGCACCTGCCATCATCGGATGGCTGCGCCGCCGCCCTCAAGTTCGGATACGGGATACGCCCTGCGCATCCACACCAGATCAGCAGAGATCTCGTTCGAGGATCAAATTGCCGGCCCGCAACAGCACAGCATGGCCAGCTTAGGCGGTGATTTTGTGGTCTGGCGCCGGGACAACCAACCCAGCTATCAGCTGGCCACTGCTCTAGACGACGGCAGTACCGGTATTACCCATATTGTTCGTGGCAACGATCTGCTGGCCGATACCGCCCGGCAGCTCTTCTTGGTTGAA
The DNA here is from genome assembly GCA_938036875.1 of uncultured Pseudomonadales bacterium. GTDB lineage: Bacteria > Pseudomonadota > Gammaproteobacteria > Pseudomonadales > Azotimanducaceae > CALHVX01. The sequence continues at coordinate 47,867 of CALHVX010000076.1, read as the reverse complement.
CGCCTGGCCGGCACCCGCGCCAGCTACGCACACCTGCCGGTGGTGGTAGATGCAGCTCAAGTTAAACTGTCTAAGCGAACTGGTGCCAAGCCTGTTGACGACCGCCAACCCGCAAAAAATTTGCTGCGGGTACTTGGATTGCTGGGCATCGTGGCGCCTGCAGAGATGATGGGCGCCAAGCCTCAAGAGTTGCTCAGCTGGGCAACCCAGCATTGGCAACTACCCGGGGCAGAGACACAAACTTGGCAAGCGGGTGAGAACTAGCCAAAAACGCCCGTTTGCGTCACACAAGACACCAAAAAAAAAGAAAAAGCCCTAATCCAGCCCCACCGCCACCGGTTCTTTGCGCACGAACAACCCCTGGTTTGTTACCATTCTACGCCATGACACAGATCCTCATTTCACCGCTGCTAAGCGCTAAGGCGCCGAATATTGCGCCTGCACTCCAGGCCAACGGCATGCGCGTAGATAGCGGTGAATTAGACTTGAGCAACCCAGCAAGTCCGGGTTGGCAGAGCCTAGATTGCCTGTTGGTCACGCCTGAGGAGCTTCTTAAGCAATCCGAGGCCAGCTCACCCTACCAACCGCTGGTGCTGCCTAAGCCCGTGGTGGTGGCTACGCTGGACGGTAGCATTCGAGAAGCTGTCCATTGCTTACAGCAGGGTGCTAGCGACTACCTAGAAGTTGAGCCCAACACCAACCAGCTGACCGCAGCTATCGAACGGGCATTGCACACACATTTACAAGTACCCTCGCCAAGCCAGGTCAGCGCAGGCACCGTGAACCTGGTTGGCGAGTGCCCGGCTCTAGAGCGCCTGAGAGATCAAATCCAAAAGGTTGCCCATACCGACAGCCCGGTCCTCATCGACGGCGAGCCTGGTGCCGGCAAGGAGCTGATCGCTCGTGCCCTGCATCAATCCAGCCAGCGCGCCACGCGTCCTTTGATCACCTTAAATTGCGCCTCGGTACCGGCCAAGCTGTTAGACGCAGAGCTCTTTGGCACCAGCGATGCGAATGGCCACACGCACCCTGGCTTGCTGCAAGCGGCCGCAGGCGGCACGCTGTTTTTAGATGAAGTCGCTGAACTCCCGCTAGAAGCACAAACCCGTCTGCTCGACGTGCTGGAGGGGGGGCGCATTCGGCCAGTGGGCGCAACCGAGTACCAATCCATCGACGTGAGGTTACTCGCAGCAACGCATCGACCACTGGAACCCTTGGCGGACTCCGGTCAATTTCGTACCGACCTGTACTACCGGCTCAGCGTGTTCAACTTAACCGCACCACCACTAAGAGATCGGGGTAACGACATCCTGCTGTTGGCTGACGATTTCGCCCAACGAACCGCAACACGCCTTAACAAACCCGCACAACAATTCAGTGAAGACGCCAACAAGACGCTATTGGCCTACCGTTGGCCAGGCAATGTTCGCGAGCTGGCAAACATCATCGAGCGGGCCGTCATTATTAGCACGGGCGACATGATTCAAGAATCCCAACTGGCCATAGATATCAGTACGCCCATGGCTACCGAAGAACCCGCCCCAACCGTGGACCACACCACCCTTGAGGATTACTTCGTTAAATTTGTTACCGAAAACCAAGATCAACTAACCGAGACCGAGCTCTCCGAGCGTTTGGGCATATCGCGTAAAAGCTTGTGGGAACGACGGCAGCGACTCAACATCCCGCGAAAACGCACCAAGAAGCGCGGTCCTAGGCGAGAAGGCATTTGAAGCATTCAGGGGTGCTAAAGCGGCACCAAATAGATTCCGCTGCGCTTGATGTAACAGACGCGCTGCAAGAAGCAGGCTATCAAGGCTTGTTGGTTGGCGGTTGCGTACGCGACTTACTGGTGGGCCAAAACCCCAAAGACTTCGATGTTGCAACCGATGCCACGCCGGAACAAGTTCGTGATCTGTTTCGTCGCGCACGGCTCATCGGGCGCCGCTTTCGCATTGTGCACGTGCGTGTTGGCCGGGAGGTGTTTGAGGTATCCACCTTCCGACGTTCCGCACCGGCGGATGATGCCCCGGTTGATGAGTCCGGCGAGCAGGTAGATCGTGTGCACGACGCCGCCGGTATCTTGTTGCGCGACAACGTATTCGGCACGCTAGAAGAAGATGCATTCCGCCGAGATTTTACGGTTAACGCGTTGTACTTCGACCCCAGCACAGAAGAGGTCATCGACTTTGTTGATGGCCTGCAAGACCTCGAAGACCGCACCTTGCGTTTGATCGGCGAGCCAAAGGTTCGCTTAACCGAAGACCCGGTGCGCTTGCTCCGGGCCATTCGTTTTCAAGCCAAACTACATTTTGAGCTGGAACGCACGATCGCCCGGGAGATTCCTGATGTTGCTGGGCTATTGGTAGAGATGCCGGCAGCACGATTATTTGACGAAGTCAGCAAAATGTTCTTAAGCGGCTACGGCCAAGCGGCCTGGCATTTGCTGTGTGAGTACGAGTTGAACTACACCCTGTTTCCTTGCACCCCAGCAGACGATGAGCTGATTGATCTCGCCATGCGCAACACCGACACTCGCTTGGCTGACGGCAAAGGGGTAACCCCTGGATTCTTGTTTGCCGTGTTGTTGTGGCGCGATTATCAGGCGCTAATGCAACAGGCACTAACCCAGCACAAACCCTTCGAGGCAGCCGCCATTGCGGCGGACCTAACCTTTCGCAACCAACAACCCATTACCTCGATACCAAAGCGCATCTCGCAGTTTGCCAAAGACACCTGGGCTCTCCAGGATCGTATGGTTACTAGAGCACCACGCATGATTGCACGACTCATGTCGCAACAACGGTTTCGCTCCGCCTATGATTTCTTAGTGCTGCGCGCCAGCGCGGGTGAACCCGAGCTACAAGAAGCCGCAGACTGGTGGACCAACTACCAAGAGCAAAACCCAGAAATTCAAGAGAAAATGCGCAGCGCCTTAGCTCCGGTGCAGAATGGAACCCCAAAGAAGCGCCGACGACGAAGACGCAAGTCGGCGGGAGCAGGCTCGAGCAGCTCCGAATGAGTGTTGCGCTTGAGCAATATTCGGTAACCGCAGACTTGGCGCAAAAAATCAGCCGGTCCGATCTACCCCGATACATCGCAATCGAAGGGCCCATTGGCGTTGGCAAGACAACCCTAACCCAGCGCATCGCTCAGGTTTTCGGTTACCAAACCCTATTGGAACCTGCCGCTGAAAATCCGTTTTTGGATGGGTTCTATCGCGGTCGGCAACAAGCGCTGGCAACCCAGCTGTTCTTTTTGTTACATCGCTCTCGCCAAGTACACGACATCAAGAGCGACGACCTAGTCGGCAATAGACTGGTAGCCGACTTCTTGATGGCAAAAGATCGGCTTTTTGCCAAGCTCAACCTTGATGAACACGAATACACCTTGTACGAACAAATCTACCGCTCGCTGCAAATTCAGGCACCAGAGCCGGATCTTGTCATCTACCTGCAGGCACCCACATCGGTCCTGATGTCTCGAATCAAACAGCGCGGCGTTAACTTCGAGCAAAACATCGAAACTCAATACCTCGAAACGCTAACCGATGCTTACACCGAATTTTTTCATTTTTACGACAGCGCGCCTTTACTCATCGTAAATGCCGCTGAGATCGATTTTGCCAACAACCACGAACACTTTGAGCAGTTGTTGGAGCAGATCTTAAATCTTGATGGCATGCGCCACTATTTCAACCCACATCCGACCTTGCTCTAAGCCAACGGCTTTGCACCGCAGTCAATAAGGTCGCACGCGAAGGAACAGACGCTTGAACGACACAACGCAATCCGCCAAAGCTTGGCAAAACCTTAGCCAAATTGCCGCAAGCATCAACACGCAAAGCAGCATAGAGATGATGGAGGCCAGCAGTTGGCCACGTAGCCTCACCGTTGGCGGCTTGACCTTAGACCTGCACAAACAACGGCTTGGAGATGCCGCTCATGCCGGGCTGCTAGCGTTAGCGGAGCAAAAACAGTTACCTGCACGCATTCAAGCGTTGCTCAGCGGCGAAGCCGTCAACACCACAGAGCAACGCGCCGCGTTACACAGCGCGCTACGTTATCAGGGCCCCCACACACCCGCGGAGGTGACCGAACAAGTTAACGCTAGCCAAAGGCAGCAACGAGATTTTGTTGAAGCCATTCGCGACGGCAGTTGGCGTGGCTACACCGGCAAGTGCATTACCGACATAGTGCATGTTGGTATCGGTGGATCGCATCTCGGTCCAGAACTTTTGGTAGAAGCCTTGGCACCGCTGACCCAAGATGGACCCAAAATTCGCTTCGTTGCCAACGTTGACCCCAACAACATGGCCTCGGCGCTAGCACAGCTCGACCCGGAGACAACCTTGTTTATTATTGTCTCCAAATCCTTCACCACCCTAGAGACTCAACTCAACGGCAGCGCCGCACGCAGTTGGTTTTTAGAACGTACCGGTGCCGTTGCAGCCATTGCCCAACACTTTGTGGCCGTGTCCAGCAACGTGGATGCTGCCGCCGAGTTCGGCATCCCACAAGAGAACTTGTTTACCCTTTGGCCTTGGGTTGGTGGACGCTACTCGCTTTGGTCCGCTGTTGGCCTACCCATTGCTATAGCCCTGGGGTGGGACGGTTTCAAAGCGCTGCTCGATGGCGCCGCCGCCATGGACGAACATTTTGCAACCGCACCGCTGGCCGAAAACCTGCCGGTGCAAATGGCACTATGCGGCGTGTGGAACACTAACTTTTTGGGTGCCACTAACCACGTGGTGTTGCCCTACGATGAGCGCCTAGCGCTGTTGCCCGATTACTTGCAGCAGCTCGACATGGAAAGTAACGGCAAGAGCGTACGCCTTGATGGTACGCCGGTCAGCCAACACACCGCACCGATACTCTGGGGCGGTCGCGGCAGCAATGGCCAACACGCTTACCACCAGTTGTTGCACCAGGGCACGCGAGCCTACGCGGCGGATTTTGTGGTCATTCAACAACCCAACGCCCTGGCGGATCAGTTCGCGCCGAACCAACACGAATGGTTGCTAGCTAATGCTCTTGCGCAAAGCCAAGCCATGGCGATCGGTCGCCGCACCACCGACCCGCACAAGCTAGTGCGCGGCAACCACCCCAGCAGCACCTTTGTATTAGAGCAACTTAATCCCTGGAACCTAGGGGCGCTGCTTGCCGCCTATGAACACAAGGTGTTTTGCCAAGGGGTGATTTGGGACATCAACTCTTTTGACCAATGGGGTGTAGAGCTGGGCAAAGCCTTAGCCACACCTATTTTCGAACAGCTGCAAGGGGACTCCGCGCTCGAGCAAGATAGCGGCACCCAAGCGCTAATCAATCAACTACGACGCCCCAGCCAACCTGACAAGAGGAGCTCAGCTACCGATATGAGTGAGACAACCCAGGCGAATGCCGGCAAGAACGAACTGTTTCCAGTACCCCAGGCCACAGCGCAAAACGCTTGGATCAACAGCAGCCAATACGAGGCGATGTACGCTCAGTCCATCAACGACCCAGACACTTTTTGGGCTGAACAAGCCAACGAGTTTTTGGATTGGATGAGCCCTTGGAGCCAAGTCAGCGAGGCTGACATCCCTCGAGGCAAAGTCACCTGGTTCAAAGATGCAACGCTAAATGTCACCAGCAATTGCATCGACCGTCACCTACCCAGTCGCGCGAATCAAACCGCGATCATTTGGGAAGGCGATAACCCAGAAGAAGCCAAGCACATCACCTACCAAGAGCTGCACGATGCCGTGTGCAAGCTGGCCAACGGGTTGCTAGCGCGCGGGGTGAAACGCGGTGAGCGGGTTTGCATCTACATGCCCATGATTCCCGAAGCCGCCTACGCGATGCTGGCCTGTGCGCGTATTGGCGCCGTGCATAGCGTTGTCTTCGGGGGCTTTTCGCCCCAAGCCCTGCAAGACCGAATTCTAGATTCGGACTGCCAAGCGTTGATCACCGCCGACGAAGGGTTACGCGGCGGCAAGCCGATACCACTCAAAGCTAATGCAGAGTTGGCGCTAGCCAAGTGCCCAAACCTGCACACCGTGATCACCGTACAACGTACCGGGGGTGATATACCTTGGCAAAGCGGTCGAGATGTTTGGTACCACGAGCTCACCGCGGAGCAATCTAGCCACTGCGAGCCGGCCGCCATGGAGGCGGAGGACCCGTTGTTTATCCTCTACACCTCAGGCTCCACGGGCAAACCCAAAGGGGTACAGCACGGCACCGGCGGCTACTTGCTGCAAGCGGCCATGACTCACAAGTACGTGTTTGACTACCACGAAGGTGACATCTACTGGTGTACGGCCGACGTCGGCTGGATTACCGGCCACTCTTATATTGTGTACGGCCCGCTTGCTAACGGCGCTACCACCTTGATGTTTGAAGGTGTGCCAACCTATCCCGACGCTGGCCGCTGCTGGGAAGTCATCGACAAGCATCAGGTGAACATCTTCTACACCGCACCCACCGCTATCCGTCAGCTTATGGGTCAAGGGGATGAATTTGTAACCCGCTCATCTCGAGACAGCCTACGTTTGCTTGGTAGCGTGGGTGAGCCCATCAACCCAGAAGCTTGGGATTGGTATCACCGAGTTGTTGGTGAACGTCGTAGCCCTATCGTTGATACCTGGTGGCAGACAGAAACCGGCGGCATCATGATCACACCGCTACCTGGCGCTACCGACTTGAAGCCCGGCTCCGCAAGCAAACCATTTTTTGGTGTGCAACCGGCCCTTATGGATGCCGAGGGCAATCTTATTGAAACCCTTGAAGCGAGCGGCAACCTGGTCATTACCAGCAGTTGGCCGGGGCAACTGCGCAGCGTCTACGGCGATCATCAACGGGCGATCGATACCTACTACAGCACATACCCTGGTTACTACTTCACCGGCGACGGTGCTCGTCGAGATGCGGACGGCTACTACTGGATCACTGGGCGTGTGGATGATGTCATGAACGTTTCCGGTCACCGCATCGGCACAGCAGAAGTAGAGAGCGCTTTGGTGTTACACGAAGAGGTAGCAGAAGCGGCGGTTGTTGGTTACCCCCACGACATCAAAGGTGAAGGCATCTATGCCTACGTGACCTTGATGAGCGGCTCCAACACCGACCCGCAGGCCCTAAAAGATGAGCTCATCGCTTTGATACGCCAAGAAATTGGGCCTATCGCTAAGCCAGACGTCATCCAATGGGCACCCGGATTGCCCAAGACTCGCTCGGGCAAAATCATGCGCCGAATCCTGCGCAAGATTGCAGCCGATGAGCTGGACAGCCTTGGCGACACCAGCACTTTGGCCGACCCAAGCGTGGTAGATGACTTGGTTGAACATCGCGTTCGACCCGGCAGCTAAAGCCAAGCGCGAACCCAACCAAGCACCAGTGCTAACGCGGCGCTAGCCGCAGCACTATCCGGTCGTCTTCGTACTCGGCCAGTATCTCAGCAGCGGTAACCACTACCGCTGTCGCTGGGTAAACCTTGGGATCCCCTTCTAGCCGAACCCGCACCGCTGGATCTGCTTGAATGCGTTTGTACCAACCTCGTTCGGGTGCGGGGTCGATGTACATACTACCGTTGATGGTGCGAAAGCCTACATGCACAGAGTAAGGTTCATTAGGATCGGTTTCTAACTGCAGCACCCCACCTTCTGCAGGGATGGTAGCGACTGTCAACGACTGCTCTTCACCACCAAGCGCACCGCCAGGAAACTGCCAAAAGGGACCATCACAACCGGCAACTAGAATCAGCAACATCGTTGATAGCAGTGTTTTTACACCTTTATTCATAGCAGAGCCTCAGATTCGTGCCGCATTTTAAACCGCAACCTGCACCGGCCGCTTGCCTCCAACTCCATACAAATTCACCTGCAAGCTCGAGATGGCATGCACTAAGGAGTTCGGCGAAATTTTTTGTTTGCCCGTCCAAGCAATGTCTGGGAATCGATCAAAGATGCGCTCAAAGGCCATTCGCAGCTGCATCTTGGCAATGCGAGCCCCTAAACACTTATGTACACCGTGCCCAAAGGCTAGATGCTTCTCAACGTTGTCGCGGTGCATATTGAATACATCAGGATCCGGAAACACCGATGCATCCCTATTGGCAGCCCCATACCACAGCACCACCTTCTCATCTTTACCAATGAGCTGGCCGTTAAGCTCAACATCTTCCGTTGCTGTTCTACGCATATGCATTACCGGAGAGACCATGCGCAACGCCTCTTCCGACATCCGTGGAATCAGCGAAGGGTCATCCAACACCATCGCTCTTTGATCCTGAAATTCGGTCATCAAGCGAATGGTGCCGGACAGGGAGTTACGCGAGGTATCGTTGCCCGCAAAGATAATGAGCAGCCAAGAGCCATCGAGAAACTCTTGGGGCAACAGCTCATCATCCAATTTGGACTGGGCGATGACGCTTAACAAATCATCACGTGGGTTTGCGCGCCGGTCTGCCATGACCCGCTCGCCATAGGCAAACATGTCAGACACCACTCTGTTAAAACGCAACGGAAACAAAGGTTCAGAGAAAAACGTCTGCCAGGGGTTGGATAAAAACTGCGATGCCAACTCTAAATGGTGCATCCAGACTTTCACTTGAGGCCGATCCTGCTCATCAATGCCAAGCATCTCGCACAAAGTAAACAGGGGCAATTCTTCTGAGAACAACTTGGCAAAATCAACCACCGGCCCTTTCTTCTCTAGCTCATCAAGCAGTGAATCGATTTTTAGGCCAACTTTGTCACGCAGCGTGTCCACGTAGGCGGGAAAAAAGAAGTTACTCTGTTGCATGCGCATCTCACGATGCAGCGGCTCGTCCATGTTGATTAAGGAGTTGAACGCTGCAGGCACAAGCTTTTCTGGGCGCCATTCCTTTCGGTCAGGTACCCCCATGTTGATGCTGCCCCGCTGGGACGAAAAACTGCTGTGCGCAAGCTCAGCCGCTTTGATGTCGTCATAACGCGTTACCGACCAAAAGCTGGAGAGACGCTTGTCAGGCGTCCACATCACGGGCGCCGATTCCCGCATCTTTTTATAGAGCTCAAAGGGGTGACCATTGGTCCAGGCTGATGGATTTGAAAACTCAAACCCCTCAAAGGTTGGATAGATCGCTTTGTGGGTTGGGGTTTGCTGCCCTGTATCGATCAGAATTTCGTCACTAATGAGCTTCAACGGGTTTTCTCCGGATCCGTAGATTCAATTTATCAGCGAATCATAGCCCTGCAGGCCACCAAAAACACCTGCAAGTGGCGAAGGAAACAAGGGCGCTAGGGGAGCTGCTTTTCAAAGGTGAGCTGCAAACCACGGCGCTTTTCTCGAGAACCGACAACCTCAAACCCACTCTTGAGGTTGAGTTCACACATGGCTTCATTTTTGGCTTGGGCACCGGTTTCAACCACCGTAAAACCCTCGCTAGCAAGCCAAGCGTGCTGCTGCTCCATGAGCTGTTGAGCAATACCCTGGCGCAGCCATTGAGGATGCACACCACCGAGCCAGCTGTAGTAATGGTGGGATTTGATGGCGTAGCCGATTTTAAACCCAACCAACTGGTCATCCACGCGCGCGCAAAACGCCTGGCAGCGAGGCATATGCAACAAGCGCCAACGCACATCGTCTTGGTTAATGTCGGGAAAAACAGCATAGATCAACGCCAAAAGCTCAGTGAGCACAGCGTCTGTTGGGTCGGCTAAAGAGGTTTGATGGTAGGTAGGCAACATGGGCCTACCCTAGCAGAAGCGCAACCAAAGGGTACTAGCTAGGCAGCTAGCACCGATTTGGTGGGGTACAAACGCCTAGGCGCTTTCGGTGTCTTGGCTATCGGTGTAGTTAGCCACTTCTTTCATAGACAGCTTGATGCGACCACGTTGGTCAACGTCCAAGCAAACCACACTGATGTCCTGACCCTCTTTCAAGAAGTCGGTCACCTTCTCAACGCGCTCTTCTGCAATTTGAGAGATGTGGAGCAGGCCGTCTTTGCCAGGCAAAATGCTGATGAACGCACCAAAATCTACGATGCGCTCAACCTTGCCGTGGTAAATCTTGCCAACTTCCGCTTCAGCCGTGATCTCTTGGATACGCTTAACCGCTGCATCTTTTGCTGCGTTGGTTTCGGCGTAAATGCGCACACAACCGTCGTCGTCGATATCAACCTGAGCACCGGTTTCATCAACAATAGAGCGGATGGTCGCGCCGCCTTTGCCGATGACGTCGCGGATCTTGTCAGGATGAACCTGTACGGTGGTCATTGCCGGTGCATTTTCGTTCAGCTGATCACGAGACTCAGAGATCACCTTGTTCATCTCACCCAAGATGTGAACTCGTGCTTCATGGGCTTGCTGCAACGCCTGCTCCATAATCTCGTCGGTGATGCCTTGGATCTTGATGTCCATCTGCAACGCGGTAATACCTTTAGCGGTACCGGCTACCTTAAAGTCCATGTCACCCAAGTGATCTTCATCACCCAAGATGTCGGTCAGAACGGCGTACTTGTTGCCTTCTTTCACCAAACCCATAGCAACGCCAGCTACTGGTGCAGAGATAGGTACACCAGCGTCCATCAATGCCAGCGAGGTGCCACAAACCGAAGCCATGGAGCTAGAACCGTTAGATTCCGTGATCTCAGAAACCACACGCAAGGTGTAAGGGAAATCTTCTTCCTTCGGCAATACGGCTGTTACACCACGACGTGCTAACCAGCCATGACCCACCTCTCGACGCTTGGGACCGCCCATAAATCCGGCTTCACCCACGCTGAAAGGAGGGAAGTTGTAATGCAACATGAAGGTGTCTTTGTAGCTTCCTTCTAGCGCATCAATCAAGGCTGCATCACGCAGAGTGCCGAGGGTTGCAACCACAATGGCTTGGGTCTCACCACGGGTGAATACCGCAGAGCCGTGAGTCTTGGGCAAGCTACCCACTTCAACGTTTATGCCGCGAACAGTACGCAGGTCACGACCATCAATCCGGGGCTCGCCGTTCAATACTCGTGAACGTACCGTTTCTTTCTCAACCTTGCCGAACAGGTCCGCTACATCACCGCCGTTATCATCATTGGCAACAGCCTCCATGGTGACTTTCTTGGCTTCCTTAACCGCGATCTGACGAGCCATCTTGTCCGTAATACGGTAAGCATCACCCAGCGGGCCTTCAGCGGACGCTTTGACCTGAGCGAACAACGCTTCATCTATAGCGGCGGCTTCCCAGCTCCACTTTTCTTTGCCAGCCTCAGCTGCCAGCTCGTTGATTGCGGTGATCGCTACTTGCATCTCTTGGTGAGCAAAGAGCACGCCACCCAACATCTCGTCTTCGGTTAGCTCGCTAGCTTCAGACTCAACCATAAGAACCGCATCTGACGTGCCTGCAACAACCATGTTCAACAGGGAGTCTTCAAGCTTGTCGTAGCCGGGGTTCAAGATGTAAGTGCCATCTTTGTACCCAACACGAGCGCCAGAGATAGGACCAGCAAATGGGATGCCCGAGATGGCGAGCGCTGCAGAAGCACCAATCATGGCGGGGATATCTGGATCTTCGTTCTTATCCGCAGACATAACCGTTAGCACCACCTGAACTTCATTCATGAAGCCTTTTGGGAACAGTGGTCGTAAGGGACGGTCGATCAAACGACAGGTCAATGTCTCTTTTTCGTTCGGACGGCCTTCGCGACGGAAAAATCCACCTGGGATCTTACCGGCTGCGTAGGTCTTCTCTTGATAGTTAACGGTCAGCGGGAAGAAGTTTTGCCCAGGGCGCGCTTCTTTCATACCAACAACGGTGGCCAAAATGACCGTGTTGCCCATAGTAACCATCACAGCACCGGTCGCCTGGCGCGCAATACGGCCAGTTTCTAGGGATACTGTTTGGTCACCATATTTAAATTCTTTTGTCACTACACTCAATTTCTTTCCTCCAAGCGACGCACCATTGCGCCACTACGACTAATTCATTATTCGTCTTGTTCTTATATCTTGTTCTTACATACAGAACGTTGCGACTGTTTTTTTGCTTCTATTTCTAACGACGCAAGCCAAGACGTTTGATCAGCGTCGCGTAGCGAGCTGAGTCTTTATCGATTAAGTAATCCAGCAACTTACGACGCTGGTTTACCATGCGGATCAAACCACGGCGGGAATGGTGATCTTTCTTATGATCACGGAAATGCTCCTGCAGGGTATTGATGTTGTGTGTGAGCAAGGCTACTTGAACCTCAGGTGACCCGGTATCGCTGGGGTCCATCTGGTAGTCCTTAACAATGCTCGCTTTCTCTTCGGCAGTTAGTGCCATGTTGCTTTCTCCAAATATGCATCAAAGGTTAGTCCGAACGGCCGTGCATATTTACAGTCGCCGGAAATTGGTCATGGTGCGTTGCGTTAGCCGGTAACTACTAGCCGGCGCGGTGCAACCCGTCCATCGTCATCGATCTCTCCAACACCCAAAAATTCTTCGTTTGGGGTATCGGTGTTTTGGACCAAGCGCACCCATCCACTGACAGGGGCATTTGGGACCATTACCGGTTGACCTTGGCGCAAGTAGTAGGCGGTACTTTCCGTCAACTCTACTAGCGGCCACGCCCGAACAGCGCTGGCTACCGGCTGCAGGTTGCTGTCTAACACACCCTGCTCTTTTGCTTCTTCAAGCTGCGCAAAGGAAAGCGCCTCTTCTTCTGCATAGGGGCCTGCCGATCGGCGGCGCAACGCAGTAACATGCGCCCCACATCCCAGCGCGGCTCCTAAATCCTCTGCAATGCTACGCACGTAGGTGCCTTTGCTGCAGTGGATCTCCAACTCAATTTCATCTTCGGCAAAGGCCGCTAGCGTATTGCTGAACACGGTTACCTCGCGACTTGGGCGTTCCACCTCGATGCCCTGGCGCGCCAGCTTATACAGCGGCTGGCCCTTGTGCTTTAGCGCCGAGAACATAGACGGTGTCTGGGTGATCAGCCCACGAAAGGCGGCAAGCGCTGCTTCAACGCGTTCAGCATCGATACCAACCACTGGTTGCTCGGAGATCACTTTGCCGTCCGAATCGCCGCTGTCGGTACAAACACCTAGCTTGATTCTTGCCCAGTAGCGCTTGTCTGACGCCAATAGGTATTGCGAAAACTTGGTCGCCTCACCAAAGCACAGGGGCAGGACCCCAGTTGCTAGCGGATCTAAAGACCCGGTGTGCCCCACCTTCTGCGCGCCAAACAAGCGTTTCGCCTGCTGCACCGCATCGTTGGATGTAATGCCTGGGGGCTTGTCCAGAACGATGACACCGTTAACCGGACGACCGCGTCTACGCTTAGCCATCTAGACCAGCCCGCCCTGATTCGTGGTTTGATATCGGGCCCGCAGGGGACGCTTGATCCCCCGTTGCAGCATCCGCCGCCACCGCCTTGGAGATCAACGCATCTAACCTGGGCGCTCGGTCCGCGACCTCGTCATAGTGAAAGCGCGGCTTGGGCGTGGTGCGCATGCTATGCCGCTTCGCTAGGGTCGACCGAAAGAAACCGGCCGCCTTGTTTAGCACTTTAACCAGCGAGGCTTGCTCGGCGTGCTCTGGGGTTTCTAGCGAGCTGATGTAAACATCGGCGAAGGCTAGGTCTTTGCTAACCTTCACTTCGTTGATGCTTACCATGCCGATGCGCGGGTCACGCATCTCGCGCTGCATTATGTTCGACAGCTCATCACGCACGAAGTCGGCAACCCTTAGGTCTCGGCTGGACTCCTTCATGAAACACAGCTCATAGACTAAAGGGTCCGTGCAACTTCCGTGGACTCGTAGACTTCGATCTTGTCACCGGCGCGCACGTCGTTGTAGTTACGAACGCCAATACCACACTCGGTACCGGAGCGAACCTCGTTCACGTCGTCTTTAAAGCGACGTAGAGATTCCAGCTCACCTTCGTAGATCACCACGTTGTCACGCAGGACTCGAATGGGCTTGTTTCGGTGCATGCTGCCTTCTACCACCATGCAACCGGCAATCTGGCCGAAGCGTGGCGAGTTGAACACATCTCGAACTTCGGCGGTGCCCACAATCTTTTCGCGCAGCTCTGGTGCCAACATGCCGGAAAGCACAGCCTTCACGTCATCGAGCAGCTCGTAAATCACGCTGTAGTAACGCAGGTCTAACCCTTCACGTTCAACTAAGGCTTTAGCAGCGTTATCTGCACGCACGTTAAAGCCAAAGATCGCCGCGTTGTAGGTCATGGCCATGTTGATGTCGGTTTCGGTGATTGCACCGGCACCATGACCCAACACATTCACCATCACCTCATCGTTACCCATCTCAGCAAGCGCTTGCATGATGGCTTCTAAGCTACCGCGCACGTCTGCTTTGAGCACCATCTTCAACACCCGAACCTCGCCATCTTTCAGGTTGGCGAACATATTATCGAGCTTGCTAGCTTGTTGCAGCGCAACCCGTTGCTCTTGGGACTTGTCGCGACGGAACTCAGCGAGATCACGCGCGGTCTTTTCATCTGTTGCTACGGAGAACTCATCCCCCGCTAGCGGCGTGCCGTTCAAGCCCAACAATTCGATTGGGGTTGAAGGGCCTACACTTTTTACTTGCTTGCCGTTGTCGTCCAACATGGCGCGCACGCGACCGTAGAACTCACCAGCAATAATCACGTCACCTTGGTTCAAGGTACCGTTTTGCACCAGCAAAGTTGCCACCGGGCCACGACCACGATCTAGACGGGATTCAATAACAACACCGCGACCAGGGGCATCAGGCACTGCTTTAAGCTCTAACAGCTCTGCTTGTAACAACACAGCGTCTAGCAACTCAGGCACACCATCGCCAGTAATAGCAGACACCTGCATAAACTGGGTATCACCACCCCAAGCTTCTGGCACAACATCTTGGGCGGCCAACTCGTTGGTAACGCGCTCAGGGTCTGCACCTTCCAAGTCCATCTTGTTGATCGCAACAACAATAGGCACACCGGCCGCTTTGGCGTGTTGAATGGCTTCTTTGGTTTGTGGCATCACGCCATCATCGGCAGCTACCACCAAAATCACGATATCGGTTGATTTAGCACCGCGTTGACGCATGGCGGTAAAGGCCGCGTGCCCGGGTGTATCAATAAAGCTGATTAAGCCCTTTGGCGTTTGCACGTTGTAAGCACCAATGTGCTGGGTGATACCACCCGCCTCACCACTGGTCACACGCGTATTACGAATGTAGTCCAACAGGGAGGTTTTACCGTGGTCGACGTGACCCATGACGGTAACAATTGGCGAGCGAGACTCTTCATCGCCTTCAATGCTCAACGAATCAACCAATGCTTCTTCGATCGCATCTTCGTTGATGGGGATCGCTTTGTGCCCCATCTCTTCAACGATCAGGGTTGCTGTATCTTGGTCCAAGCTTTGGTTGATGGTGGCCATAACGCCCATGCCCATCAGGGTCTTAATCACCTCACCAGCTTTTACGGTCATGCGCTGAGACAGCTCACCCACCGTAATCACCGTACCAATCTCAACATCACGAGCAATAAACTCGTTGGGCTTAAACTCACCGCCCTGTTGCTCAACCTTTAATGCAGGTGCAGGGCGACGACGGCCACGGCGGCCTGACTTCATGGACAGCTCACGACGCCCACGACCTTTGTTGTTGTCGCGTGAATCGCCTTTGTCTTTGCTCTTGCCACGCTTGCCGCTTCGCTCGGATGACTGCGCTTGCGCCTCAACGGTCGCTTGAGGTGTTGCAATAGGCGCAGGCTTTGGTGCGGCCTTAGCTTCTGCGGCTTTCTTTTCTGCTTCGTTGGCCGCGGCTTCTTGCTCGGCCTTGATCCGCTCCGCTTCTTTGCGCGCCTCTTCGGCTTCTTTGCGCTCTGCCTCTAAGCGACGTGTTTCTTCTTCAGCATTCTTGCGCGCCAAATCTTCTTCGCGCTGACGAGCAACCTCGAGCTCGGTCTGGCTAGGTCCTGTATCAACGGGCGCTTGCTCGGGAGCCGCTGCTTCGCCTTCAATATCACCGCGCTTCACGTAAGTACGCTTGCGCCGAACCTCAACGGTTACGTCACGACCCGCACGGCCGCCCCCGGTCTTCAGGGTGTCTCGTTTGGTGCGCTTAAGCGTGATTTTCTTGCTGGCAGTTGCTTCACCGCCGCCATGCCCTTTCTTTAGAAAGGTTAGCAGCGTCTGCTTCTGCTCTTCTGAAACCGGATCGGTTTCGGATTTGTGCGGCAGGCCAGCTTCTTTCATTTGCGCAAGCAAACGCTCAGCCGGTACACCGACCGTTTCTGCAAGTTGTTTTACTGTGACTTCCGACATGACGCCCCCTTAGCTAAACCCTGATTCAATCAGGCGTCCTCTTCTTCTTTATCGTTGGCAGCCGCTGCTGGCTCGGCCTCATCTTCCGAGGCTTCTGCAAACCATGGCTCACGCGCTGTCATAATCAGCGCTGCTGCTTCTTCTTCGGGCATATCTGGAACTATATCTAACAAGTCTGCGGTTGCTAGCTCCGCCAAGTCTTCCATGGTGGAGACTTCGTTCTCTGCCAACTTGAACGCAAGCTCACTGGTCATACCAGTCATACCCAACAGATCTTCTGCAGGGCGATTGCCGCCTAACAACTCTTCGTTGGCAATGGCTTTGGTTAGCAGCGCATCTTTAGCGCGCTCCCGCAGCTCATTCACAATTTCTTCGTCAAAGCCTTCAATGGCCGTCATCTCTTCTAACGGCACATAGGCAATTTCTTCTAGGGTGGTGAAACCCTCTTCAACCAGCACCATAGCCACGTCTTCATCAACGCTCAGCGCATTGATAAATTCCTGCATGAACTCGCCGGTTTCTGCTTCTTGCTTAGCAGCTGCGTCTTCTTGGGTCATGATGTTGAGCGTCCAACCCGTCAGCTCGCTGGCCAACCGGACGTTCTGGCCACCACGACCAATGGCTTGGGCGAGATTGTCTTCAGAAACCGCAATATCCATTGCGTGGGTATCTTCATCCAAGACAATAGAAGCCACCTCTGCAGGTGCCATTGCGTTGATCGTCAACTGTGCGGGATTGTCATCCCAAGGCACAATATCAATGCGCTCACCGGCAAGCTCACCAGACACCGCTTGCACACGTGATCCACGCATACCAACACAAGCGCCAACCGGGTCGATACGACCATCGTTGGTTTTTACTGCAATCTTGGCTCGTGAGCCTGGATCACGGGCTGCTGCACGGATCTCAATAATTTCTTCAGCAATTTCGGGCACCTCAATCTTAAAGAGCTCAATCAGCATCTTTGGTGAGGTGCGTGTAAAGATCAGTTGCGGACCACGGTTATCTGGCCGCACTTCAAGCAACAGGGCACGCAAGCGGTCACCAACGCGGAAGGTTTCGCGCGGGATCAAGTGTTCGCGACCCAACAGGCCTTCAGCGTTGTTGCCAAGGTCGATGATGACACTATCGCGACCCAGCTTCTTAACAGTGGCGCTGATCATCTCACCAAGACGAGGCAAGAACTCTTCAACCACTTGCGCACGCTCTGCTTCGCGTACCTTCTGCACTATCACTTGCTTCGCCGTTTGCGCGGCAATACGACCAAACTCAACGGACTCAACGGGCTCGAGAACAAAACCACCGAGCTCAAGCGCTGGGTTAATAACCACTGCACGTTCGATCGTTGTATGCCTATCTGGGTGGTAAACCTCTTCTAGCTCCGCTGGGTTCACAATTTCCCAAGCACGAAAACTTTCGTAAGCACCGGTCTCGCGATCGATGTTTACTTGATATTCGGCTTCTTCGTTGTTGTATCGCTTTTTGGTGGCCATGGCCAAAGCGCTTTCAATCGCTTCAAATATCACGTCTTTGGGCACACCTTTCTCGTGAGAAACTGTGTCCACCACCAATAATATTTCTTTGTTCATCGCTTGCTACGTCTCAGCTCTTTGCTTGTTTGTCGAACTGCGGCACAACCCGTGTTCGATTGACGTTCTCTAGTGGCAACAAATATTCGTCTTCGCCACTTCTCACTACTGCCTCGCCATCTTCGATGCCCATCAACAAACCGGTGATGCGCTTGCGCCCTTCAAAAGGCGCATTGAGTCGCACATCAATTTGCTGACCGACATTTGCCAGGTATTGCTCTTCATTGAACAAGATGCAATCCATACCCGGTGACGAAACTTCCAAAGTGAATGCAGAGTTAAAGACTTCTTCTACATCCAACAAGTCACTAATCTCACGACTGACGTTGGCACAATCGTCTACTGTAATGCGAGACAGACTTTCGTCTTCTACCGCGTCTACATCTAGATCTAGGTTTGGGTTTGGGTTTGGCTCTGCACCTTCAACTGCAGCAACCGGCTTATGGATGAACACGCGCAGCATAGTGTGTTTACCTTGCGAGATAAGTTCTATCCCCCACAAGTGCAGGCCCAAGTCATCTACCGTGGGCTGAACCAATGCCTGTATCTGTTGTTCGCGTGCGTTCAAGTCTTAAGCTGTGTCCCAATAACCAATAAAGCGTACCTAGCGCCAGTCCGTACAGAAAAAAAAAGGGCCAAAGGCCCATTTTTTTCTAACGTTTTTTCTTCCAAACGTTCGTTCTTCCTGCTGAGGTCTTACGAAAAGGCCCCTATTAAGGGGCCCGTTCAAATGTGGTAGCGGGGGCAGGATTTGAACCCACGACCTTCGGGTTATGAGCCCGACGAGCTACCAGACTGCTCCACCCCGCATCAGCAAGGGGCGGGATTATAGGGGGGCTTTGCGGCGCTGGCAACAGATCATTGAAATGATCTGCTAGGCCGACATGTTCTCTAGAGAACCCAGGGAATAGGTGTACCCAGGAACCAGCGCTAGGGGCTGGGTTTAACTCACATCGCTCATTGGCTGGAGCGTTTTCGGTATTGGTGCCCAGAGCGAGACTCGAACTCGCACGTCATTACTGACACTGCCCCCTCAAGGCAGCGCGTCTACCAATTCCGCCACCTGGGCTTATTCTTACCGCTAGAGGCGCTTTGAGCGCTTCCAGCTGGAGGGCGTGCTTTCACGGCCCTACCTTTAATCTATCTGCTGATCTATCTGCTGATCTAGCTGGCTAGCTTCCTAACCAACCATCTAACCTGTTGTTTTGCTTAAAGTATTTTACCTACTCCAGGCAGGTCAATTCTAACCCTAAATCCCGCCTATAGCGCTATCTAAAGATCGGGAATCTCAGTTTCTACGTCGGATGCGCTTTCTTCACCAGCCTCGCGGATAGCATTTTGCAGCTCTTCCGGCAGATCTTCTGCCGCCTCTACTGCCTCAGAGACCGTCGCTGCCGCTCCTTCTAGCGCTGCATCAGCTGAATTCGCGTCAATAGAAAGGCTGTCTTCAATAATCGGGATACCAAGCTCGGTCAAACCCGCGGCACGCTCTTTGGCAAAATACGCTAAGCCAAAGGAGATTACGAAAAAGCCAACGGTCAGCCAAGTTGTCATGGTGGTCAAAAATGAACCAGAACCGCTACTGCCGAACATGGTGTTGGACGAACCACTACCAAAAGCGGCACCCACATCTGCCCCTTTACCTTGCTGGATGAGTACCAGTGCAATCAGCGCTATTGCGTCTATCACTAGCAACAACATCAAGATGAGTTCTAAATCCGCCATGTTTGCCTCTTTAAGCGCTGGTTAAACCAGCGGCTTGTTCAATTATTTGCCAAAAACTAGCGGCGGCCAACGACGCCCCGCCAATCAACGCACCATCGATGTCCGGTGCTGCGAACAGCTCCGCCGCATTGTCTGGCTTCACACTGCCCCCATACCATAAGGGGACCTCTGCAAGTTTGGCATCCATTGCCGATAAACGTTCACGCACAAAGGCATGCATCTGTTGAGCTTGGTCTGGGCTTGCCGTCTCGCCAGTACCAATGGCCCAAACCGGTTCGTAAGCCACAGCACCCTCGCCGAAGCCCGCGTCTAACTTTGCAAAGACGCTATCCAATTGACGCGCCACCACCTGCTCCGCCTCACCCGCCTGCCGCTGAGCCAGCGTTTCGCCAACGCAAAGCACAGGCTTGAGCCCTGCCACAATGGCGGCTTTGACCTGAGCTGCTACCATCTCGTCGGTCTCTCCAAACAGAGTACGCCGTTCGGAATGACCCGCCAAAACCCAGCTTGCCCCAAGGTCCAGCATCATCGCCGCTGAACTTTCGCCGGTAAAGGCGCCTTGTGGCTCGGGATGTATACGTTGCCCGCCAAGGGCAACGCAGCCAGGCAATTTGGCCGCCAGCTCTGTTTGCAGCTGCGCTAGATAGCCGGTAGGCGGGAACACCACTGGCACCACCCCATCGGCGGTGTGCCAATGAGACGCCAGCTCGTCCACAAACTGGGTAACCCCAGCTCGTGATGCAAACATTTTCCAGTTACCTGCGACAAACAGGGCCATAACCACGGATTCCAAACATTCCGCCACCTAAATAGGCGGAGGCGCGACATGGTATAGGTTGGCTGCGCTCCTCACAATACGAAAGGAGCAAGTCTATGGTGGGGATTTTGTAGGGGGCTGTGAGCCCCCAGGGTCTAAAGGCGGGTCAGTAACGGATCAGATTTTGGCGACGCGGACTACATCGGCCAGCTCTTCAGCGATGGTACGTACCTCGGCGGCATCGTCACCTTCGACCATCACCCGAACCACGGGCTCAGTACCGGAAGGTCGTATCAGGGTGCGACCACGACCGGCCAGCTTCTTATCAATGGCCGCAGCAGCGGTGGTCACCTCAGAACAAACGGCAACCTCTTTGGGTGAGCCAATTTTTACGTTGATCATGGTCTGAGGCATTTTCTGCATGCCCTTGGATAGCTCCGCCAACGTCTTGCCACGCTCGACGATGGGCACCAACACTTGCAGCGCCGATACAATGGCGTCACCAGTGGTACTGAGATCCAGTGCCAGCAAGTGACCCGATGACTCGCCACCAAGCTCCCACTTACGTTCACGCAACTGTTCGAGCACATAGCGGTCGCCAACAGCGGCGCGGACAAAGTCGATGCCCAAATCTTCAAAGGCACGCTCGAGACCGAAGTTACTCATCACAGTACCAACAACACCGCCATTCAACTTGTTCGTCGCTTTACGATGCGCAGCCATCACATAGAGCAATTGGTCACCATCAACAATGGCACCTTCGTGGTCAACCATAATGACGCGGTCGCCGTCACCATCAAACGCAATGCCAATGTCCGCTCGGTACTCGGCAACTTTTGATGCTAGATAATCTGGATAGGTAGAACCAACACCGTCGTTGATATTGGTACCACTTGGCTCGTTACCAAAGGTAATGAGATCCGCGCCGAGCTCTTCAAACACGCGCGGTGCCACGTGATAGGTGGCGCCGTTGGCACAGTCCAGCACGATGCGCATGCCGCGAAGGTTAAAGCCACGGCTGACGGTCGCTTTGCAAAACTCAATGTAGCGGCCTGAAGCATCATCCATATGCGCAGCACGACCTAAACGGTCTGAATCCACACAGGTCATGTCGCGGTCTAGCTGGCTTTCGATCTCAAGCTCAATCGCATCAGGCAGCTTGTTGCCGTCACCGTCAAAAAACTTAATACCATTGTCATAGTAAGGGTTGTGCGAAGCGCTGATCACAATGCCCGCATCTGCGCGCAAGGTGCGCGTCAAGTAGGCAACCGCTGGCGTGGGCATCGGCCCTAGCAGGGTAACGTTGGCACCAGCCGCAGACAAACCGGACTCCAGTACCGACTCCAACATGTATCCGGAGATACGGGTGTCTTTGCCGATCAACACGTGGCCATTGCCACTCTTGGCCATGACTCGGCCAACCGCCCAGCCTAAGCGTAGGCAAAAATCTGGGGTGATTGGGCTCTTGCCAACCTTGCCGCGGATACCGTCTGTGCCAAAGTGTCGTCTACTCATCGCCTGCTGTCGCTCCTTGTTCAGCCGGGTGCTTAGTCATACCCGTCATTCTATTCCATCGTTTCGATCGTTCATGCCAACCTTGCCTGGGTTCGCACGCTGTACCAAACCGGCGCTAGCCGTTGCGAACCGCCTGGGCAACCGCAATAGCATCCACCGTAGCCGCCACATCATGCGCTCGAACTACCTTGGCACCGTTAAACACCGCCAGCGTTGCACAAGCAACACTACCCGCCAATCGATCTTCTACTACCCGCTGCGTTAACGCCTCAAGCATGCTCTTACGTGACAAACCAACCAACACTGGAACCGGCAAGCCAGCTTGCATTAACCCATCCGATAACTCGGGCAGACGTCGCAGCAGTGCTAGGTTGTGCTCTAGCGTTTTGCCAAAACCAAACCCTGGATCAACAAGCAATCGATCTAGCGCTATGCCGAGCCGTTGGGCGTGCTGCAGTTGTTGCTGCAAAAACATCGCCACCTGTGCGCACACATCGGAATACTCCGGCTGTGCTTGCATGGTTTGCGGGTCGCCCTGCATATGCATCAAACACAATGCCGCCTCTGTTCGCGCCACTACCTCAAGCATCTCTCCGGATCGGGCGCCACTGATGTCGTTGATCAGATGGCAACCAGCGGCAATCGCTTGCGCAGCTACGCCAGGCTTATAG
This sequence comes from uncultured Pseudomonadales bacterium, assembly GCA_938036875.1. Taxonomy (GTDB): domain Bacteria; phylum Pseudomonadota; class Gammaproteobacteria; order Pseudomonadales; family Azotimanducaceae; genus CALHVX01. The sequence goes on along the minus strand of CALHVX010000076.1, from coordinate 25,355 downwards.
GTATCTAGCGAGACCATCGTATCGAGTTCTAGGAGACGTTCAAGGACAGGCATCACACGGGCAAGTTCTTCCGCAGCAGACACAGGATCCGCGCCGGGGCGAGAGGATTCGCCACCCACATCTAGGATTTGCGCGCCTTGCGCCAGCATTTGCTGAGCCTGATTAACTACTAAATTGACATCAAGCTGTTGATGGCGATAGAAGGTACCGCCGTCAGAGAAGGAGTCGGGGGTGATATTGAGCACCCCCATCACCACCGGCTGGGTTAGATCTAAAACTCGATTGCCGGCGCGCAGCAACGCCGAGCCAACCTCCGTCATTTTCGACCCAGCAAGAGACCTGAATTAGGTCTCTTCTGCAGGGCCCCCAATGGGCTGCTCGCCCGAACCCGCCTGGGGCTTGCCGCTGGGTGATGCAGGTGGCGTGTCATCTGGAGCGCGCGGCTTAGCACCGGCCATGATGTCATCCAACTGGTTCGGGTCTAGGGTCTCGTACTCCATCAACGCATCTGCCATGGCATGCAGCTTATCCATATTGTCTTTCAGGATGGTTTCTGCGCGCTCATAACAGCTATCGATGATAGAACGTGTTTCCAGATCGATGGCCTGAGCGGTGCTCGGTGAGATCGATTTGGGTTTACCGCCAGCGGACATACCCAAGAAGACTTCACCGTCTTCTTCGTCGTACATCAAGGGACCAAGCTTTTCGGTTAGGCCCCACTTAGTGACCATGTTGCGGGCCAATGCGGTTGCACGCTCAATATCATTAGAGGCACCGGTTGTCACTTGATCAGGACCCAAGATCAACTCTTCAGCAATACGACCACCAAACAAGCTGCAGATCTGACTCAACAGTGTCTCTTTGGTGATGCTGTAACGATCTTCTTCGGGTAAGAACATGGTCACACCCAAGGCGCGCCCGCGCGGAATGATGCTGACCTTGTAAACCGGATCGTGTCCTGGCACCAAACGGGAGACAATGGTGTGCCCCGCTTCGTGGTAAGCGGTGTTACGTTTTTCTTTCTCTGACATGACCATGGAGCGTCGCTCTGCGCCCATCATGATCTTGTCTTTGGCGCCTTCAAACTCTTCCATCTCAACCAAGCGTTTGCCCGCGCGCGCTGCAAAGAGTGCCGCTTCGTTCACTAGGTTTGCTAGGTCTGCACCAGAAAACCCTGGGGTTCCACGAGCAATAACACTGGCATCCACGTCATCCGACAACGGCACTTTACGCATATGAACTTTTAAGATTTGCTCACGTCCGCGAATGTCCGGCAGGCTCACAACCACTTGACGGTCAAAGCGACCAGGGCGCAGCAGCGCAGGGTCCAAGACGTCAGGACGGTTGGTTGCAGCGATGACAATGATGCCGTCGTTGCCTTCAAAGCCGTCCATCTCAACCAGCAATTGGTTCAAGGTTTGCTCGCGCTCGTCATGTCCACCACCAAGGCCAGCACCACGATGCCGACCAACCGCGTCGATCTCATCGATGAAGATGATGCAGGGCGCCTGCTTCTTCGCTTGCTCAAACATGTCGCGTACCCGTGAGGCACCAACACCTACAAACATCTCAACAAAGTCTGAACCAGAGATGGAAAAGAACGGGACCTTGGCTTCACCCGCAATGGCTTTGGCCAACAAGGTTTTACCAGTACCCGGCTGGCCAACCATCAAGATGCCGCGAGGGATGCGACCGCCTAAGCGTTGGAACTTGCCCGGGTCACGCAAAAACTCAACCAGCTCCTGCACATCTTCTTTGGCTTCATCAACGCCAGCCACGTCAGCAAAGGTTGTTTTGATTTGATCTTCTGACAGCAGTTTGGCTTTGCTCTTGCCAAAGGTCATGGGGCCACCACGACCACCGCCTCCGCCCTGCATTTGGCGCATGAAGAACACAAACACCGCGATGATGATCAAAATGGGGAAGCTGGCCACCAGCAACTGGGTCAACAGGCTCTGCTGCTCGGGCAGCTTGCCTTTGACTTCAACCCCGTGGTTGTAGAGGTCATCCATAATCTTGGGGTCGTACAGCTCTGGGCGGATGACTTGGAACACCTCACCATTGCTGCGCTCACCCTTGATGATCAGCCCGTCGATTTCGACGTTCTTGATCTGCTCCTGGCGCACGCTCTTAATAAAGTCAGAATAACTGACAGTTTCGGTGGCCGGTTGCGCGGAAAAATTATTGAAAACCGTGAGCAACACCGCTGCAATTATGAGCCACAGCAGTAAATTTTTTCCCATGTCTGACAAAGGGTTAACCTCTAATGGTGGGTGGTCCGATTTTGGATAGTTAGCGCACCTATACGCCTAGTTTACCCCGTTCGGGTTTATATTGCCGTGACCAAGGACAAGCCCAGTTCGCCCACGGCTTACTATTTAAATTAGCCTAACACGCCAGTTTCGCGCGGTATCTATCCGGTAAAACCTACCGCAAGCACATAATGCTCCCGTGAGTCCGAACGTGAGGCTGCTGGCTTAGCACTTGAGACCTTAGCAAAATTCGACCGCAGCCCGCTGCGCCAAGCATCCAAGCCTGACCCATGGAACACTTTGACCAGCATTTGGCCTCCAGGTTTCAACCAACGTAATGCGGCCTCTTCGGTCAGCTCGGCCAGATCCATACAACGGGCCTGATCCGCAACCTTGATACCACTCATATTGGGGGCCATATCCGATAAAACAAGGTCCAGCCGGTCATCGCCCAATATCTGTGCCAACGCCTCATCTACGGCATCGGTGCCGTATTCACCCTCAATCACATGGGTATCCCCCATGGCTTGGATAGGGCGAGAGTCCACGGCAATCCGCAGACCGTCCGGCGACTTATCCTCTAAATAGGCGGTCCAGCCGCCTGGCGCGGCACCCAACTCCAAAACTCGGGTCTTCGGCCCAAGCAATTTGAAGCGTTTATCCAGCTGTTCTAGCTTGTAATAGGCACGCGATAGATTGCCATCGCCCACCGCTTGCTTAGCAAAAGGGTCGCGACGCTGTCGTTCCAGCCAGCGACTGCTGGATTTACTACGTTTTGGCATTTTTTCTTTTACGCGGGCTCATGCTGGTCAGGCTACCAAGGATGCTCTAGAGTTGCGCGCCTTAAACCTATATCCCAGCGGATTACCAAAGAGAGTCAACCCTGTGAACGCGGCCAAAAAACGCAAGCTACGACAAATTGCCCACCACCTAGACCCGGTTGTGACCGTTGGTGATAAAGGTCTGCGCGACACCGTGCTCGCTGAAGTGACCCGCGCACTGCGCGATCACGAGCTGATTAAGGTCAAACTGGCCGCAGGCGAACGAGACGATCGGCGTGCACTTGCTGATGCAGTGGCCAAGGACACCAACTCAGAGCTGGTCTACATCATCGGCAAGATTGCCGTGATCTACAAAGAAAACACCAACGCAGACCCGCGACTGTCCAACATCAAACGCCACGGGTAGCTAACTTACCGTTAGCCACAAACGCAGCAAGTGTCGACGTTGCGCCGGCTCATCCCAATCCGTGTAAGCCGTGCGCGCGTGCAGCACAGTATGGTTAGACACCAACTGCATATCGCCGGCTGCAAACTCCATATCTAGATAAAAACCCGGCTCGTTGCCAATACTCTCGTACAAGTGCAACAACCGCTGTTGGGCTGCACTGTGTGCGGGTGCTTGAGCGTGTCGCGCCATCGACCGAAAGTAGTCACTGTGGAAGAAGGTATGTAACCGCTCGCCGTTCCAGGCGCAAGGCACCAGCGCGTTCCAAGCATTCTTCCCCTCGCCTCGAGCGTCGATCAACATGGGTTCAAACAATGCTGGGATCAACTCAGGTTCACGCTCGAGGACGGCGTTAAACAGGGCAACCGAACTCACCAACCGGCTGGCCCCGCCACTGCGCGCCGGCTTCAAGCACAACAAACCCACTATGTCAGCAGCATCACAGTGATACAAAATGTTGGCGGAGGTGCGGTACAAGCGCACTTCAGGGCGATCTGCACGCTCACCATAATCTTTGACATGACCTAACAACTCACCTTCAGGGTTCTGTGCTCCGGGACGACCTAGATACAAACCCAAACCCCAGTAGGCGCGCTCTGCCTCCGCTTGGGTCCAACGTTGCACCGGAAATCCCCGCACACGAAGACAACCAATGCCACGGTGAACCTGCGCGGCCCAACCCGCCGCGACCTCCGCCAGCTCAGACAACACAAAGGTATCAGCGGTTAACGCTTGGGTTGGCATATGGGCACAGGCCGCAAGCGCCGCATCAAGCTCCGCGATATGTTGGGCGGTTAAATCAACAGACCAGCGCTGAGGCGCGGCAGCCAGCTCATGGCCTAACCACGCGGCAGCACCGCGTATGGGGGCACTGGGCACACTGGTATGGGGTTGTTGGAAGTAGTGGCGGGCTTGCTCTTTGCTGCTGATGTAACTAGAAGTCATTCAGCAACTCCCCATCAAAGGCTCTAGGTAGAGGTTCTAGCAGCCGGGTTTAGATAAACTCGACTTTAACGATTTCGTACTCTATCTCGCCACCTGGGGTCTTAACCACCACCACGTCATCCACAGACTTGCCAATCATGGCTCGAGAGATGGGCGACATCACCGAAATTTTGTTGACCTTAATGTCGGCCTCGTCTTCACCAACAATTTTGTAACGCTGCTCTTCCCCAGAATCTACGTTGGATAGGGTCACCGTGGTACCGAAGATCACTTTGTTACCTGGCTTGATCTTGCTGAGGTCAATCACCTGAGCATCCGCCAACTTGCTTTCGATCTCTTGGATGCGGCCTTCGTTAAACGATTGCTGCTCACGCGCCGCGTGGTACTCAGCGTTTTCTTTTAGATCGCCGTGCTCGCGTGCCTCAGCGATAGCCTGGGTAATTTCAGGGCGTAGCCGTTGCTTGCGATCGGTTAGCTCGGACCGCAACGCCTCTTCACCCTCGAGGGTCATAGGAATTGGCATATCGATTGTTACCTAGCTTGTGTGGTCAGCAGAGTGGTTAGTTTAGCGCTAATGGAACTTTAGTATAGTTCTTGTAGACGCCGAACCACATCACCCGCACCAACGCGAATGGCGATTCCAAGCGCTTCACCGCCAGTCAAAGTAGTGGTGTAACACACTTTATTCTGCAGGGCGAGCCGACGAATGATGGCTGAGTCAGCAATGGACTGCCGACCTTCGGTGGTATTCACGATTAGGTCTATCTGCTCGTTCTTTAGCAGGTCACCAACGTGCGGACGGCCTTCACCTACTTTGTGCACCGTTTCTGTGGGAACACCGGCTGCCTCTAAGGCTGCGGCGGTGCCGCGCGTGGCCACCAAGCTGAAGCCTAGATCCACCAAATCGCGCCCAACAGCGGCCACGGAGGATTGATCAGACTCTTTCACGCTGAGGAACGCCCGACCGCCGGTTGGCAGTATCACGCTAGCGGACAACGCCGCCTTAGCAAACGCCTCACCGAAGGTTTCGCCAACGCCCATTACCTCACCGGTAGACTTCATTTCAGGCCCTAAGATCGGATCTACGCCTGGAAACTTGACGAAGGGGAACACGGATTCTTTAACAAAGAATAGGTCTGGCACAATTTCTTCGGTGTAGCCTTGATCTTCCAAGCTGCGACCCGCCATACAACGAGCCGCAATCTTGGCTAACGAGACACCAATGGCTTTGGAAACAAAAGGCACCGTGCGTGATGCGCGAGGGTTCACCTCCAACACAAACACCTCACCGTCTTGCACCGCCAACTGCACATTCATCAAACCGACAACGCCCAGCTCTAACGCCATGTTGCGCACTTGCTGGCGAATGACGTCTTGGATTTGCGCATCTAATGAATATGGCGGCAACGAGCAAGCGCTATCACCCGAGTGCACACCAGCCTGCTCGATGTGCTGCATGATGGCGCCGATTACAACATGCTTGCCATCGCTGACCGCATCCACGTCCACTTCAACCGCTTGATCTAAGAAGCGGTCAAGCAGTACCGGTGAATCGTTGGACACATCCACCGCGTTTTGTAGATAGCGGCTCAGCTCTTCGTCGCTGTAGACAATTTCCATTGCCCGCCCGCCCAACACGTAGGAGGGTCGAACCACAATGGGATAACCTATTTCTGCCGCACCCGCGAGACCCGTTTCGATGTCTACCGCGGTTCGGTTGTCTGGCTGCTTTAGGTTGAGCTTTTCGATCAACCCTTGGAAACGTTGGCGATCTTCCGCCCGATCGATGGCGTCTGCACTGGTGCCGATAATTGGCACACCCAATGCATCCAGCTCAGCTACCAGCTTTAGCGGAGTCTGACCACCGTACTGCACGATCACACCATCCGGCTTTTCGACATCCACAATGGCCATCACGTCTTCAAGCGTTACCGGCTCAAAATACAGACGGTCCGACGTGTCGTAATCGGTTGAGACCGTTTCGGGGTTACAGTTCACCATGATGGTCTCGTAACCATCTTCGCGCATAGCAAGCACGGCATGCACACAACAGTAATCAAACTCGATGCCCTGGCCGATGCGGTTAGGACCGCCGCCAAGCACCATAATTTTTTTGCGATCCGTGGGCGCTGACTCGCACTCTTCTTCATAAGTGGAGTACATGTACGCTGATTCCGCCGGAAACTCCGCGGCGCAGGTATCCACTCGCCGGAAAACCGGGCGAATGCCTAAGCCCTGACGTGCCTCGCGCACTGTAGCTTCATCACAGGCAAACAGTGTGGCTAGCCGAGCATCAGAAAACCCTTGCTGTTTAAGTGCAAACCATTGATCCGCGGTGAGCGTTCCTTCGCTGCCGGGCACAATGGCGTTTTCCGTCTGAACCAAATGCTCAATCTCAGCCAAGTACCAAGGATCTACCTTGCTTAGATCAAACACTTCTTCCAGGGTTAATCCCATACGGAAGGCGTCTGCTAGATACCAAATACGCTCTGGCCGAGGGGATCGAAGCTCGCGGTTCAACACCGAACGCGCATCGTCTTGGCTAGTATCTAAGATCGGGTCTAACCCGCTCATGCCGGTCTCTAACCCTCGCAGCGCTTTTTGCAACGACTCCGCAAAGGTTCGACCAATGGCCATGACCTCACCCACGGCTTTCATCTGGGTGGTCAGCCGCGCATCCGCTTGAGGAAACTTTTCAAAAGTGAAACGCGGAATTTTGGTGACAACGTAGTCAATGCTTGGCTCAAACGAGGCTGGGATCAAACCACCCGTAATATCGTTGCCAAGTTCATCCAAGGTGTAACCCACCGCCAGCTTGGCGGCAACCTTAGCAATGGGGAAACCGGTTGCTTTAGATGCCAGCGCTGATGAACGTGACACTCTGGGGTTCATCTCGATAACCACCATGCGGCCGTTATCTGGATTGATGGCAAACTGCACGTTGCTGCCACCGGTCTCAACCCCAATCTCTCGTAACACGTCGATGGACGCATTACGCATCAGCTGGTATTCCTTGTCCGTTAGGGTTTGCGCCGGGGCAACCGTAATGCTGTCACCCGTATGCACACCCATAGGATCTAGGTTTTCGATGGCACAGATAATGATGCAGTTGTCGTTGCGGTCGCGCACCACCTCCATCTCGTACTCTTTCCAGCCCAGCAGCGACTCATCGATCAGCAGCTCATTGGTGGGCGACATATCCAGACCACGGGCGCAGATCTCCAAAAACTCTTCATGGTTGTAGGCAATACCACCGCCAGAACCACCCAGAGTAAAAGAGGGACGGATCACACAGGGATAGCCCAACTGGCTTTGCCCCTGCAGGGCTTCTTCTATGCTGTGAGCAATAGCCGAACGCGCCGTGCCTAGGCCGATGCGCTTCATCGCCCGGTCAAAACGTTCACGGTCTTCCGCTTTGTCGATGGCATCTTGGTCGGCGCCAATCAACTCGCAGTTGTACTTTTCTAGCACGCCTTCGCGAACCAAATCTAAAGCGCAGTTAAGTGCGGTTTGGCCGCCCATGGTGGGCAACAGGGCATCTGGGCGTTCGCGAGCAATGATGCGCTCTATGGTTTGCCACTCCACCGGCTCAACATAGGTGGCATCCGCCATGGCAGGGTCGGTCATGATCGTGGCTGGGTTGGAGTTCACCAACACAACACGATAACCCTCGTCCCGCAGTGCTTTGCAAGCCTGGGCACCGGAGTAATCAAATTCACAAGCTTGGCCAATGACAATTGGGCCAGCGCCGATAATTAAGATGGTTTTAATGTCTTCGCGTTTAGGCACGATGGGTCTCAATTAGCGCCATGAACTCATCAAAAAGATGTTGGCAATCTTGTGGGCCTGGGCTGGCTTCAGGGTGACCTTGAAAACCGAAAGCCGGGCGGTCTGTACGGCGCAAGCCTTGAACGGTGCCATCAAAGAGCGACAGGTGCGTCGTTTCTAGGCAGTCCGGTAGGTTGTCCGCGTCTATCGCAAAACCGTGGTTCTGGCTGGTGATCATCACCACGCCTGTGGCCAAATCTTGAACTGGATGGTTTGCCCCATGGTGGCCGTGGGGCATCTTCATGCTCTTGGCACCGCTAGCCAAAGCTAGTAACTGGTGACCAAGGCAAATACCGAACATCGGTATACGCGCTTCGAGCAAGGTTTGAATGGCCGTGACCGCGTAATCGCAGGGCTCCGGATCACCTGGACCATTCGACAAAAACACACCGTCTGGCTTGAGCGCCAAAACGTCCGCCGCCGGGGTGGTGGCTGGGACTATGGTGAGACGCGCGCCCCTATTCGCCAGCAAGCGTAAAATATTGTTCTTCACCCCAAAGTCATAGGCAACAACATGGGGCGCATCCGCCGCCGGGGTAACATCCGCATAGCCGTCTTCTAAGCTCCAGACCCCTTGCTGCCAGCTGTCGTTCTCGGTGCGACTGACCACTTTCGCCAAGTCCATGCCTTGCAGGCCGGGGAAAGCTTTGGCAGCCGCAATAGCCGCTTCGGCGTCAATCTGATCCGTTGCCGCTGCGCCGGTTAGAATGCAGCCGGCCATAGCACCGTGCTTTTGGATGTGCCGGGTTAAGCGACGGGTATCCACACCGGCAATGGCCACCATCTTGGCGTCTTGCAGATAGTCCGGCAGGCTTTGCTTAGCGCGCCAGTTGCTAACGCGTTTAGGCAATGCGCGGATGACTAAGCCCGCACCCCACAGGCGGCTGGACTCAACATCTTCTGGCGTCACGCCGGTATTGCCAATTTGGGGATACGTCAGGGTGACGATCTGCTGAGCGTACGACGGGTCTGTCAGTATCTCTTGATAACCCGTCATGGACGTATTGAAGACTACTTCACCAACGGACTGACCCGCGATCCCAATGGATTGACCGCGAAAAATACTGCCGTCTTCTAACGCTAATAACGCCGGTATCAAGCTAGTTCCTGCACTTCGTGGATCCGGGCTTATCAAACGTCTCTTAGTATCGAAGTATTCGTATCGAAATATCAGTGACTGCTGCGCCGGTTGTATAAAGGGCGAGACCAAATATTGGACTCGCCCTTTGCGTGACGCATGTTACCAGCAGCCGCTGCCGGTGCAAAGTACCTCAGCGGTTTAAAGCGTAATTTAGTGTGTTACTGACGCTTGAAAAGCTGTCCCAAACCCCGCAAACCAAAGGGTTTGAGGTTTGCCGGCAGCTCGAACAGAGCCGGGTCTTGGGGCGCCAGTTGCAAATCTTTTAGCTCCATGACCATATGCTGACCGCGCATGCGACGTGAGCTGTAGACCATATCCATCTTGATTGGTACACCGCTATCGCTGACCCAAATGAAACCGTCACCTTTGCCGTCTTTGCTGCTAATGATGGCTTTGTACTTGGTGCAGTCATGGCCGTTGACCGTTTCACGACCTACCTTGGTCACCTCAGACAGGTCGTTCACCCCACCCGCCTGCTGGCTGGCTTTGTCCATCTTCATCTCGCGATACATACCCATGTCGGGCATCAGCACGTAAGATTTGTTGAGGTCTTCGCGCATCAACAAGACAGCGCTGACACCCTCCATCTCCATATCCATGAGCATTTTTTGAGGCATGCGCCGCTCTTGGTATTCAAAGTTGCCATCTTTGGTGGTGATAACCCGCGTGGCTTGGTACTCCACGCTCATATCAATACCCAACTTGTCCGCCCACTCTTGGAAGGACTGGGTCAGAGCATAGGCACTAGTAGAAAGGCACGCGCTGAGGATCAAGGCTGCTGCTGCCAGACGCTGGATCAGCGCCCGTTTACGCGGGGCTTGCTGGGGTGCAGCTCGAAGGTTAGATAGATACACAGGTTTCTCCCTGAATGAATGAAGCCAAGAGTGTATCCACGCACAGGGCCACCAACTGTCGTGATGCGGACAGTTGGTGGGTCATACCATCACTTTTTTGGGTTTTTCTTTAGATTGGCCGGTCAGACCTTACCCTTGAGACCTAAGGCATCCTGCATATCGTGTAGCCCAGCACTTTGGTCTGCTAAAAACTGCACCGCGCGCATAGCGCCCTGAGCGAAGTTCATACGGCTGTGTGCTCTGTGGGTGATCTCGATGCGCTCACCGGCGCCGGCAAAGAGCACCGTGTGGTCACCAACAATATCGCCCGCACGAATGGTCTCAAAGCCAATGGTCTTAGGGTCGCGCTCGCCCGTGATGCCTTGGCGCCCGTATACGGCAACCTCTGGCAAATTTCGGCCCAAGGCATCCGCCACAATTTCTCCCATGCGCACCGCGGTACCCGAAGGAGCGTCCACCTTGTGCTTGTGGTGGGCCTCAATGATCTCAACGTCAGCGCTATCGCCCATAATGCCGGCCGCCACCTCAAGCAATTTGAACACTAGGTTTACCCCAACGCTCATGTTCGGGGCCATGAAGATAGCAATGTCGTTGGCGGCCTCGCGTATCTTGGCCAAGCCCGCCTCGTCAAAGCCCGTGGTGCCAATCACCAGGCGCTTGCCCGCAGCCTGGCACTGCACCAAGGCGGCTAGGGTAGATTCTGGGACGCTGAAGTCCACCAAGGTATCGAAGTCATCGAGGTGAGCGGCAATGTCATCGCTTAAGGTCACGCCAAGCTTGCCTAAGCCAGCCAACTCACCCGCATCGCTGCCGAGCAAGCTGAGCCCTGGACGTTCAAACGCGGCGCCTAAGGTTAGCCCCTCGGTTTCTTGGATGGCTTGAACCAACATGCGGCCCATACGACCGGCCGCACCGGTAATGGCTACGCGCGTGCTGCTCACGACCTTGATGCCTGTGGAAGAACCTGCTGCTGAATCATTGCTGCTACCCCAAACCAAAACTGTTGGGGTGTAGCTTAATCGGTTAGGCGGTCAAAAAAATCCTTTACGCCTTGGAACCAAGAACTTTCTTTGGGCGAATGCTTCTTGCCACCCTCGGTCAGGCTCTCTTTGAACTGTTTGAGCAGGTCTTTTTGCTTGTCGTTGAGCTTAACCGGAGTCTCTAGGTTCACCCGGCACAGCAGATCGCCCACGCCACCCCCACGCACTGGGGTCACCCCTTTGCCCCGCAACCGGAACATCTTGTTGGTTTGGGTTTCTGGAGGAATCTTCAGACGTACCCGACCATCCAGCGTCGGCACCTCAAGCTCACCACCTAAGGCGGCGTCGACAAAGCTGATGGGCACCTCGCAATACAAGTTGCGGCCATCTCGGGTAAATATGGCGTGCTCGCGCACTTCCACTTGAACGTACAGATCGCCGGCTGGGCCACCCGCCATACCAGCTTCACCCTCACCGGTCAGACGGATCCGGTCTCCGGTATCCACACCGGGTGGAATTTGCACCGCTAAGGTCTTGCGCTTCTCAACGCGTCCAGCACCCTGGCAGCTGTTGCAAGGGTCGGTAATGACCTGGCCAGCACCACGGCAACGCGGGCAGGTTTGTTGGATCGAGAAAAAGCCTTGAGCCACACGGACTTGGCCAGCACCCGCACAGTCTTGGCAGGTCACCGGCGTAGATCCGGGTTTGCTACCTTTACCGCTGCAAGGCTCGCACGCTGTCAGTACTGGAACCGAAATCTCTACATCATCGCCGTGCACCGCCTGCTCTAGATCCAGCTCAAGCCCGTAACGCAGGTCCGACCCTCGCTGGGCGCCGCCGCGACCACCACCACGCCCGCCACTGAAAATGTCGCCGAACACATCACCAAAGATATCGCTGAAGTTGCCTTCAAACCCAGCACCACCCGCTTGCGGGTCTACCCCGGCATGGCCATGACGATCGTACGCCTCGCGCTTGTCGGCGTTCGACAGAATTTCATAGGCTTCGGTGGCTTCTTTAAACTTCTCATCCGCGGCGGTGTCATCCGGGTTGCGGTCCGGGTGGAACTTCATCGCCAAGCGCCGATAGGCCTTCTTCACGGCACCGGGGTCGGCACCGCGCTCCACACCTAACACTTCGTAGTAATCTCGCTTGGACATAAGGTTCCTGCTTGAACTTTTCTAGTTTAATCAGCCAGTGATTCTACTGGCTGTAGATAGCAGTGTCCCGGGACATGCCCGGGACCTGCATCCACACCCACAGCCGCTGGCGGGGTGTTTAACGCGACAACTTACTTCTTATCGTCTTTCACTTCTTCGAACTCCGCATCTAAGGTCTCGCCATCGCTAGCATCGTCGCCGCCCGCTTCGGGTCCAGCTTCGGCGCCACCGGCCGCGGCTTCTTCGGCGTACATCTTTTGCGCCAGCGTGCCAGACGCTTCAGACAAAGCTTGAATCTTGGCTTCAATGGCTTCTTTGTCACCCGATTGCAACGCTTCTTCTAGCTCGGTCGCCGCTGCCTCGATAGCCGTCTTCTCTTCGTCTGTGGCTTTATCGCCCGCATCGGTAACCGCTTTGCGAGCACCGTGGATCAAGCTGTCCGCTTGGTTGCGCAGGCCAACCATCTCTTCGAACTTCTCGTCTTCCGCGGCGTTGGCCTCAGCGTCTTTGACCATTTGATCAATCTCTTCATCGGATAGACCGCTGGAGGACTTGATCACAATAGACTGCTCTTTGCCCGTCGCTTTATCTTTGGCTGACACGTTCAAGATACCGTTTGCATCGATATCAAAGCTCACCTCAATTTGCGGCATGCCCCGTGGCGCTGGTGGGATATCGGCCAAATCAAAACGCCCAAGCGATTTGTTCTGCGCCGCTTGCTTACGCTCACCCTGCAACACGTGGATGGTAACCGCGGTTTGGTTGTCATCCGCCGTGGAGTAAACCTGCTGCTTCTTCGACGGGATGGTGGTGTTCTTTTCGATCAGCGCATTCATCACGCCACCCATGGTCTCAATACCCAACGACAGGGGCGTTACGTCTAGCAGCAGCACGTCTTTTACGTCACCAGACAAGACCGCCGCTTGAATGGCAGCACCCATAGCAACCGCTTCGTCTGGGTTAACGTCTTTGCGTGGCTCTTGGTTGAAGAACGCCTGCACTTTTTCTTGGACCTGAGGCATGCGGGTTTGACCGCCCACCAAGATCACGTCGTCGATGTCGCCAATCTTTAGCCCCGCATCTTCAAGCGCCGTACGGCACGGTGAGATGGTGCGCTCGACCAGCTCTTCAACCAGAGATTCTAGCTTGGCGCGCGTCAGCTTGATGACCAAGTGCTTAGGACCGGAAGCATCAGCGGTGATGTACGGCAAGTTGATCTCGGTCTGCTGGCTAGACGACAGCTCGATCTTGGCTTTTTCTGCGGCTTCTTTTAAGCGCTGCAGTGCCAGTGGGTCGCTGTGCAGATCCACGCTGTTGTCTTTCTTAAACTCATCGGCCAAGTAGTCGATGATGCGCAGGTCAAAGTCTTCACCCCCTAAGAAGGTATCACCGTTGGTGGACAGCACTTCAAACTGGTGCTCACCGTCGACCTCTGCAATCTCGATAACCGACACATCAAAGGTACCGCCGCCCAAGTCGTAAACCACAATCTTGGCGTCGCCACGGTTTTTGTCCATGCCGTAGGCCAGCGCTGCCGCCGTTGGCTCGTTGATGATGCGCTTTACATCAAGACCCGCAATCTTGCCTGCGTCTTTGGTGGCCTGACGCTGAGAGTCATCAAAGTAAGCGGGCACGGTCACAACCGCTTCGGTGACCGTTTCACCCAAATACTCTTCTGCGGTCTTCTTCATCTTCTTTAAGACTTCAGCCGAGATTTGCGGCGGCGCCATGGTGTCGCCTTTCACATCAACCCAAGCATCACCGTTAGCGGCTTTGACGATGTTGTAAGGCACCATCTTGATGTCTTTTTGCACCACCTCACTGTCGAACTTACGCCCGATCAGACGCTTGATGGCGTAGAGAGTGTTGGCCGGGTTGGTTACCGCTTGGCGCTTAGCGCTTTGGCCCACCAAGATTTCCCCATCGTCGGTGTACGCGATGATGGATGGCGTGGTGCGATCCCCTTCGGAGTTTTCGATTACTTTTGGCTCGCCGCCTTCAAGCACCGCCACACAGGAGTTGGTGGTACCTAGGTCGATGCCGATTATCTTGCCCATCGCTTTGAATCCTTCTTAAGTTGGACGACGGTACCTACCGGCGTCTCGTGAGTTAATGTCTCGTTAGCTTCTATATTTGGGCAAGAACGCCCTTTTCAAGGGCTCCCACCAGTTGTTCGGGTCTTTATTCTTTATCTCTTAATCCGGCGCTTTAGCGACCACCACCATGGCAGCTCGCACCAAGCGGCCGTTCAGTTCGTACCCCGGTTGCATGACGTCCATCACGCTGTTTGGCTCAGCATCCGGGTTTGGCACCATGGCCATCGCCTCGTGCTGCTGGGGGTTAAAGGGTTCACCCAATGGATTTAGCTGCTCAACCCCGTGCTTCTTGAGGGTGTCTAACGCCAGCTTCAACGACAAGGCCACCCCTTCACTGAACGCATCCGCCGTGCCATCTTCAGCATCCGCTGCCAAGGTGGCGGCCGCATCTACCGCTTTGTCCAAGCTGTCGACTACGGGCAGCAAGTCCGCAACAAACTTATCCAGGGCAAATTTGTGGGCATTCTCCACGTCTTTGGCCGCCCGGCGCTTCACGTTCTCGCCTTCTGCCATGGCCCGCAGCGCCTGATCTTTGGCTTCGCTGGCCGCCGTTTGCGCCGCTAGCAATGCTGCCGTTAACGACTCTATGCTGACCTCTTGCGTCTCTGCCTCGTCACCGGTCGCGGCTTCGTTAGCCTCGTCTGCGCTGTTTGCGCCGTTTGCGTCTAACTCGTCGCTGTAATCGCCGGTTGTGTCAGTTGGGTCATTGGAATCTGCAGCCATGCATGGGTCTCCTCAAAGAAGGCTGTTCTATCTGAGTTCAAACTGAGTTCAAAAAATGTGCAACCAGCACTATTGGGCCAGATGGCCAGGGTTCAAGGCCTTGGGCAAAATAGTTTCAAGGTTTTTTCTGGGATTCTGGATAGGGTCCAGGATTGAGGCTAAATGGGGCGTCTTCCTACGAATAGGTCATGGCAGCGCCCAACAACTGAGCCGTCACATCCACCACCGGGATAACCTGGGAGTAAGCCATGCGGGTGGGTCCCACCACCCCCAATACGCCAGCCACCTTGCCATTCACCTCATAGGGTGAGGTCACAAGGCTCACGTCCTCAAAAAACTGGTAACCCGCCTCTTCACCAATAAACAGCTGCACGCCATCCGTCTGCAAGCAGCCGTCGAGCAGGTGCAAAATGCTGCCTTTGCGGGAAAAGGCATCAAACAACAGCCGCACTTGGTCGCTATCGCCGCCGGTATCTAGCAAGGAGGATCGGCCAGCCACCACCATCTCAGACGAGGCCTCATCTTCCTCGGCAAAGGTCTGGCTCGCGAGATCCAGCGCCGACTGCATAATCTGATCCATGCGGTCCTTGTCTGCCTGCATGCTGTCCAGCAGCCGTTGACGCAGCTCGGTCAGGCTCAAACCAGCAAATTCGCGGTTAATGAAGTTGCTCGCGTAGGTAAGCTCGGTTTCGGTGAACTCACGCTCTAGGTGCAATACTCGGTTTTGCACCTCTCGGTCGCCCATGACCAAAATGACCAAGGCGCGATTGCCCGACAGCGGCAAAAACTCCACGTGCCTAAGCGCCACGTCATCGCGCCGCGGCAACATCACCACACAAGTCATTTGGGTTAAATCCGAGAGCAACTCGGAGGCGGATTGCACCAACTCGTTAGGCGCCAGATCTGGGCTGAGCTCCGCTTTTACCTGAGCTACGCGGGCGGTGTCCAAGGGCTCTACGGACAGCAGCGTATCCACAAAAAAGCGCAAGCCTAAGTTGGTGGGAATTTTGCCCGCCGAGGTGTGGGGCGAGCGAACCAAACCCCGGGACTGGAGATCGCCCATGATGTTGCGCACCGTAGCAGCGCTCACATCCAATCCGGATTGGGCCGCTAGGCGTTTGGAGGCAACGGGCTGACCATCCGCGATATACCCCTCCACCAGCTGCTTGAGCAGGCGTTGGGCGCGACCATCTACACTTTCGCCTTTTAGGGCATCAACTGCTTGCTTTTTCACCACAGTTACAACTTACTTGTTAGCCTGATTCAGTATCGCATTGAACCCTAGTCTAGGTAGAACTTTTATTCCATGTTGAGACAACTCACCGTCAACGACGTTGCTCTGGTTACCCATTTGGACCTGAATTTAGCCCCCGGGCTGACAGTACTTACGGGTGAGTCCGGCGCTGGTAAATCCATCTTGCTCAGCGCTCTGGGCCTAGTGCTGGGCGCGCGAGCCAGCACCGAGACCATTCGCCCTGGGGCCGAACGCGCCGACGTGAGCGCCGAGTTTGACCTCAGCCTCAACACCGAGGCCCAGGCATTGCTCGACAATCACGAGCTACAAGACCCAGATTCCAAGAATCGCTGCCTGTTAAGGCGCGTGGTCACCCGGGAAGGCCGCTCTAGGGCTTTTGTCAACGGCACGCCGGTCACCTTGGGGGTGATGCGTGAGCTCGCAACCGGGTTGGTGGATATTCACGGGCAAGACCAAAGCTATCGGCTGGCGGAGGCGGATACCCAACGCCGCTTGCTGGACGACTACGGCTGCAAAACCAAAGATTTAGAGCTCGCTCGCAGCAGCTATCGCCAATGGCAGGCGGCTAAGAGCCAAGCCCTTAAGCTGGAGCAGCAAATTAGCGCCAACGAAGATCGCGCGGCCTTGCTGCGCTACCAGCTAGACGAGCTCGAAACCCTAGCGCTTGGCAAAGATGAGTTTGCCAACACAGACAGTGAGTTTCGCCGCCTAGCGCAAGGCCGCGAGCTACGCCAAGCCTTAGAGCAAGCCTTGGACGGCCTAGCGGAAAACAAGATTGGCGACGTGAACCGAATCTTACGCGGCATCAAAGATGACCAGCCGGCGCTTTCTGCGGCGCGAGACCTGATCAACTCGGCAGACGATCTGTTGACGGATGCCCAAGCTGAGCTACGTCAATACGGCCAATCGCTAACGGTGGATGCGGAGCAAGTGGCCGCTTTAGAAACCCGCCTGAGCGATATCCACGAGATGGCCCGCAAGCACAAGGTGGCACCCGAAGTGCTCGAAGCCCACATCACCGGCTTAACCGAAGAGCTGGCGGCGCAAGACACGGACCGCAGCGCCTACGAAGCCGCTGCGCTAAGCGCGACCAAAGCACGTGCAACATTCGAAAAGGCAGCAAAAACGTTGACCAAACAGCGGCAAAAGGCCGCAACCCAGTTTGCCAAAGGGGTCAGCGGCATCATGCAAACCCTGGGCATCAACGGCGGCGAACTGCAGGTAAAGCTACTCGAAGCGGAATCCGAACACGGCATGGAAGCGGTGGAACTGATGGTGGTGACCAACCCTAAGTACCCGGCTGGTCCACTGGCAAAAATTGCCTCTGGTGGCGAGCAAGCTCGTATTAGCTTGGCCATCAGCATCATTGCAGCAGAGAAAACCGAGCTGCCCTGCCTGGTGCTAGATGAAGCGGACGTGGGTGTTGGTGGTACCACGGCTGACGTCATCGGTCGTTTGCTGCGTAACCTGGCCTCACACACACAAGTGTTGTGTATCACCCACGCCCCACAAGTGGCCGCCTTGGGTGAGCATCACCTGCGGGTTCACAAAGATACGGACCAAGCCACCCAGATCGACAAGCTCAGCCCAGCAAAGCGGGTGGAGGAGCTGGCGCGCATGCTGGCCGGCGCAGACGTCACCAGCAAATCTAGGGCCTATGCCAAAACCTTGCTTGCAGAAGCTTCCGCTTAATCTGGGTAGTTTTCCCTAGCGACCCGGGCAGGGTAGAATCCGCGCCCGCCCATCCACACTTTGTAGGCCCACATGGCTCGACGTTTCAAAATCGCTGCACAAATGGCCCTGGCGGGCTTGCTGACCCTCAGCTTCTTGGCGCAAAGCGGTTGTCAGTTCCCACGCCTGTATCGCATAACGGTCCAACAAGGCAACGTGATCACCCAAGAGATGGTCAACAAGCTCAAACCCGGCATGACCCGCAGCCAGGTCGCCTTTGTGATGGGTGACCCGGTCCTAAAAAATACCTTTGATGAGAACAAGTGGGACTACATCTACACCGTTGACCTACCCGGCTACTACCAAGAGCAGAAGCACCTCAGCCTATTTTTTACTGGGGATGTGCTTGCTTACATGACCGGGGACCTGGCCCCGCAAACCGAAGAAGAGATCGCCGAAGCGAAACGCAAGGCTGACGCGGCCAAGGCGAAAGCAGAGGCCGACGCCAAAGCGTTGCTCGAGGCAGCAGCAGAAAAAGACTAGCGGTTTTGCTCGGCTCGCAATCGACGCGCGGCTTTAGGGTCCTGATGCAGCGGTCGATACAGCTCCACCCGATCAAAGGCTTGCAACACCTGGCTAGGCGCCACCACCTCACCAAATACACCAACCGCCATCTGACTTAGCTCGAGCCTTGAGAACGGCTCACGCTGTGCAACTTCAGCCAGCGCATCGGCAACCGTTGCGCCTTCGGGCAACGATAGCGGCACCACCCATTGTTGCGCAGGCTCGGCATAAGCCACCTCAACGTCGAGCAAGACTTGCAGTGCAAGCCTATCGGGCGGGTCCATTGATTCAGCGCTGGTCATCAAGCTCAACCGCACGCTGACAAAACGCATCCAACAGTTTGTCCGCCGCCTTGCCCAACCGATTGGCCAACGGTCGACCTAACAATCGTAGCGGCCCGGAAAATTCAAAGTCTAGGGATAAGGTCACCTTGCAACCGACCGCCGCCGTACCTTCCCCTAGTGCCTGCAACTGCCACAGGCCCCCAAAGTTTTTGAACGGGCCCGTAACCAACTCCAGGGTAATTTTGTTGTGGGGTTGGGCACGATTACGGGTGGTAAAGCTCTCCGAAATACCTTTAGCCGAAACTTGGAGCGTCGCCACCACTGCATCTGGCTCGGTTTCAAGAATCTGGGCCGCATCACACCAAGGCAAGAACTCCGGGTAACGTTCCAAGTCCATAATGATGTCGAAGACCGTGGCGGCGGTATAAGGCACCAACGCTGAGCGTTCAATTTGCGGCACCTACAACTCCCGGTGGCTAAGCAACAAGAGCCAGCAACCGATCAAAGCCACCAGGCCACAACGCGCTGATGAATACCAGCAACACGCTGAGCGGCGCCACAATGCCCGTTAGCAACACCCAGATGGTCCGCCCAAACCCAGAGCGAATACCCAGCTGCTCCGCCAACACCGTCTTCGGCAACACATAAGCGGCAAACAGCGAGATTAGCAAACCTCCTAGCGGCAACAGTATGTTCTGGGAAAAGTGATCCACCAACGCAAAGAAGGTGGGCTGCCCTAGCAGCGGCATATCGCTCCAGGCGTTAAAGGACAACACCGACCCAATGCCTAACAACCAACAGAGCACGCCTAGCGTGATGGAGACGCGCCGCCGTTTGGCGTTGTACTCTTCAACCAAATAGGCCAACGCTGGCTCGGTCAACGAGATCGCAGAGGTAATGGCGGCAAAGCTCACCAGCAAGAAGAACACAGCGCCAAAAATTGCGCCGCCGGGCAGCATGCTAAAGGCCAAAGGTATGGTGACAAACATCAGCCCAGGGCCAGAGTCGGTAGCCAAGCCGTTCGCAAAGACGATGGGGAAGATCACCAGACCGGCCGCAATGGCCACCAAGGTATCCAACGCCGCAATGGTGAAAACCGTGCCCGCTATCGAGGTGTTATTGGGGAGGTAGGCCCCATAAGCCATGATGGTGCCCATACCCAAGCTCAAGGTGAAAAATGCTTGGCCCATGGCGATCAACACCGCTTGGGGGGTCAAGGACTCCCAGTTGAAGCGGAACATAAAGGTAACCGCTTCATCAAAGCCGCCGGATTGTGAGGAGTAACCTAGGAGCACAATAAGCAACACAAAAAGCAGCGGCATGAACCAACGGATAGCGGTCTCAAGGCCTTTGATGACCCCACGGCCAACAATGTAGACGGTTAAGATCATAAATAGGGTCTGCCACGCCATCATGTGCAGCGGTTCTGCCTGAAAACTCGCAAAGGTTTCTTGGGCAAATTCTGGGGTAGCGCCCTCGTAGGTGCCGCTGGCCATGCGCCAGATGTAAAACAAGGCCCAACCGGCAATCACCGCGTAGTACGACAAGATAAGAATGCCAGCAACCACCCCCATCCAGCCTATGGCCACCCAAAAGCGGCTTTTGTTGTGGGTGGTGGTGAGTTTGCGCATGGTATTGATCGGGCTTTCGCGGCCCGCGCGCCCCAGCAGGGTTTCCGACATCATGATGGGGACACCAATGAGCAAGATGCAGGCTAGGTAAACGAGCACAAATGCCCCGCCCCCATGCTCACCCACTATGTAGGGGAACTTCCAAATGTTGCCTAAGCCAACGGCGGACCCCGCCGCTGCCAGCACAAACAACCATCGGCTAGACCACATCCCATGCCGAGATTCGTTACCTAGTGCCATCTTTACCCCTCATTACGTACAAACGTTTGAAACTATGTGTTGCCAACCCATTATCCTGGGACTCATTATACTGATTCATGGCCACCAACAAGAAAGCCCCAGGCAAAAAAGATAGCGGCAGCGGCACCATCGCGCTGAACCGTCGCGCGCGCCACGATTACGCCATCGACGAGAAGTTTGAAGCGGGTATGGTCTTGCAAGGCTGGGAGCTCAAAAGCATCCGGGCTGGCAAAGTACAGCTGATCGACAGCTACGTCTTCTTGCAACGCGGCGAAGCCTTCCTGTCTGGTGCCAACATTGTACCGCTCACCAGCGCCTCCACCCATGTGATCGCTGAACCTGCACGCGCGCGCAAATTGTTGCTGCACGCCAAAGAGCTGGCGAAAATTTTTGCTGCCACCTCCCAAAAAGGCTACACCTGCATCGCCACCGCCATGTATTGGAAGGGCAATAAGGTAAAGTGTGAGGTTGCCTTGGCCAAAGGTAAGAAAGAGCACGACAAGCGCGACACCGAGAAAGATCGCGATTGGCAACGGCAAAAGTCGCGCATCATGAAAGCCCACAACGATTAGCGGTCGCCTTTTTTCGATGACTTTATAAGCCAGTTTTTTGCCTTACTCGCACCCTTTGTCAACTTAGTAGGCGTGTTCTCCCTGATAAGCATCCGTTTGTTAGCAATGCAAAATTTCTCGCTAACACAGGACTACATTTCCCAACACATCCAGAACAGCTATTCGCCAGCATTTCGCTAATCTAACGGCCATACAAAACAGTGTCCGTAGAGGTGCAAACAATGTCAGGCAACACAGCGAAGAAGCTAGAAGAAAACAACGAAGTAGAAGCAGTAGAAACGGTTGAGACCATCGAGAACGACGTTCCAACTTTAGATGCTGCTGACGAAACCTCCATCGACGCCTCTAACGATCCGTTCTCCGAAGACAGCATTGCCGCCGAATTGGCCGCTGCTCGTAAGACCAACGGCGCACCGGCTGTTGACACCGAAGCGTTCGACAAAGTTCGTGAGTTGTTGATGGGCGAAACGGTTCAATCGCTACGTGACGATCTGCATTGCAGCCACCGCATCATTTTGCACCGCGTTGAAACGCTGCATAAGACGATCACCAAGCGCATGGACAACATGGACAAGAAGGTCACCGCGCTCAACTTCACCATGAACCAAGAAGTTCAAGATCGCGAAGAGCTTGAAATTTCTATGCGCAGCAGCCAGGAAGAAACGGTTAAGACCATTCGCACCGAGCTGGGCGAGGTGAAGACCTCGTTGACCGAATCCGCAACCAAGCTGCAAAGCGAACTCTCTAGCAAGTCTAGCGAGCAAACCGACGCACTGCGTAAGCTTGAGAAGCAACTGCAAGAAACCATCGACAACCAGTGCAACGCGCTAACGGACGAGAAGCTCAACCGCGACGCGCTCGCTCGGGTTCTGTTCGATATGGCTGCCGAAATATCGGGTCCAGCAAACGAAAACGCCTAGGCAAACTAGATTCAACTCAACTAAGTAAGACGCTTCGCGCTGCACACGCAGCGCGTTAGCTATTCATATTTGCTATTCAAACAAAGAATTAGAAGAACAAAATAGCAAACCAAAAGACACGCACCTTTTATCAACGTCGTCCGGAGTATCTCGATGTTTAAGCAGTTATTAGCGATCGCAGCTCTTTGTTTTACTAGCCAAGCCTTGGCTGGTCCCGTCTACAGCTTTACCGACAACAACGCCTACACCGGCGGCCCCACTGGGGATGTGATCGATAGCTTGTCCACCACCTGGGATGCAGACAACGAGATATTTACTTGGAACACCACCTTTACCGATTCCGAAATCGATAGCTTTTGGCTGGTGGTAAACGACAAGGATAACCCCAAGCAGGTGGATAGCAACGAGCTGGTCATCATGTACGGTGATCTCGCCGAGCAAAAGGTGTACACCTATGTATACAACGGCGCGAACAATGCCAACAGCTACCAATCGAGCGACTTACTGCAAATCGATCCGCTGAACGTTGTTGGGAACAGCATCAACTTCACCATCGATGCCACCAGCATCAACGCCGCATCTGTAGCGATGGGCTCTGCTCCAAACGCAGACCCCTACCGAGGTTTAGTTGTTGGGCCGGAATCCATTGGAATTTGGTTCCATGTTGCTAAAGGTTCAACGGTAACCACTGTTGACGGTCGCATCGAAAACTATGCCTTCCAACAGCAAGGCTGGTACGACCGTGCAAACCTAGCGTTGGTTGAAGTACCAGAGCCCGGTTCAATGGTATTGATGGGGCTCGGCCTATTAGGCCTAGGTGCGATTCGCAAGCGCCGCGCAACTCAGTAAACATCGGCAGGGTAACCCCTTCGCTCTTCAAGCCGGATCAACACTGATCCGGCTTTTTTTTGCGCAGAGCCTTCTACCCACCGGTTGATCGCGTAAAGTATGCGCGATGGCCATCTTGAACCAACAAGCTCAGATCACCCTAACGCCAACCGCGCGCCTGTCGCGACGCTTGGCGCAGCAGCAAGCGGTGGCAGCGCGCGATGCCGGTACCCAAGCTTGGCTGCCGGCACAGATATACAGTTTTCCGGCCTGGTTAGCCGCGCTACGTCACGAATACTTTCTGGCTGCTGATGATAGCCGCACCCCAATCGATACCCAGCAAGCACTGCAGCTGTGGCATCAGCTCATCGAAGAAGATGTGTTTGTTGGGTCCCCACGCGTGGCGGATCTAGCACAACGTGCTTGGCGGTTAATCCACGAACACGGGTTGCAAGCATCCGACCAATGGCCTGAACTGCACCTGTCAGAAGACAACAAGCGTTTTCAAGCTTGGGCCGTCAGTTACCAACACATTTGCACCCAGCAAGGGCTAGTAGATGAATGGGTGTTTGCAGCAGAGCTTCCGCAGCACATCGCGGCCGGGATACTACGCGTCCCGGACATCATCAAGCTACATGGGTTTGAGTTGGCCCTAACGCCATTCCAACAGCACATCATCAATGCGTTTACTAACGCCGGCAGCAAGCTTGAGCAGACCGGCACTTCAGATGCATCCAACCCAGCACAAACACTTGCCGTGCAACAGTTTGCTACCGCTGATGCTGAGCTGGTTGGCGCCGCACGCTGGGCGCGCCAAAGTTTAGAGGCCAACCCAAACCAGTCTATTGCCATTGTGGTCCCCGACCTTAACGGTCGCGTTGACCGGGTTGAGCGCACCATGCGCCAGGTCTTTGATCCACCGAGCTTTGCCTTGCACAACCCCAGCCCAGAGCCTTGGCACATCTCCCTGGGTAAACCCCTGGCCCAGTGGCCGCTAGCAAAAGCGGCGCTGGACATCCTGCAGCTCAACAACAGTCGGTTTAGCCAGCCCCAAATTCATCAGTTGCTGCGCTCGCCGTTTTTACCCGGCTGGCCCGAAGAGTTGCCCCAGCGCTACCAGACCCTTGTGTACCTGGCCCAGCGAGCCCCCCACTACCTCACCGGGCAAGAACTGATCAATGCATTCAAGCCCAGCGATCACGACTACGACCAAGAACCAGAGCAAGAAAGTCTGCTGGCCAAGCATATTGCGGCTTGGCGCATCGCCCGTCGGGATTTTCAACAATCCGCTTTGCCTTCCCAGTGGGCCCAGCACTTTCAGCAAGAGCTTTCTAGCATTGGCTTTGGTCAAGGGCGTAGCCTGAGTTCACCGGAGTACCAAGTGCTGCAACGTTGGCACGACTTGCTGGAAGAGTTCAGCCGCTTAGATATAGTGAACAACGGGCTGCTGTCACGCGCTGAGGCATTGAACACCATCAGTGAGCGCGCGATGGGTGCGGTGTTTCGCGAACGTAACACCGGCGTACCCATCGAAGTGTTGGGCGTGGCGGAGGCGTTGGGCTCCCAGTTTGATGCAATCTGGATTACCACCCTGGACAGCAACACCTGGCCCGGCAGCCTCGGACGCGACCCGCTTGTACCCGGCGTAGTGCAGGCTGGCGTGCCAAGTGCAACCAGCGAAGGTTGTCTTGAGGTGGCGCGCCAAGAGCTTCAGGGCCTATTGGCAAGCGCCCCCATCGCCATGGCTAGCTTTGCCCGCGGCAGCGAAGAAATTGCCATGCAGGTCGCCGGGTTGCTTGGGCCGCTGGAAGTCATTGAGATGGAATTGGATGAGAGTGTCGATCCCGCCCCCATAGAGACTATCGACTCGGACGCACAAGCGCCCGCTTACGCAGCAGCGGAAGTAAGAGGCGGCACCGGCGTACTAAGAAACCAATCCGCCTGTCCGTTTCGAGCTTTTGCCGAACGACGTTTGGGCGCGGTTGAAGTGAAGCCGCCTCGGCCTGGGCTGGATGCAGCTCAACGCGGCACCATCGTGCATCAGGCGTTGGAGAATTTTTGGGACGGCATTAGCGGCTCAAAGAGCTTGAAGGCAATGGCCCAGGACGAGGTGAATCAAAAAATTGAGCAAGCGGTTGCGGATGCGCTGACAAAATTCAGCAGAAGTTACTTACTGATCCTCAA
>CALHVX010000075.1 GCA_938036875.1 uncultured Pseudomonadales bacterium | reverse complement strand
GCGGACTATCTGGCCGGGGACATGGCCGGGGTCAAGATGATGCCAGCGCGGACCCCAGTACATATTGAGGTCAAAGCGATCGACCCAGGGACTCAAGCGGTTAGCTATACCCTAGACTTCGAGTAGGCTTTACAATATCGGCTGAGCGCTGGGACCGAGACTATTGTCCGAAGGGCGGGTCCTCATGGTTATCGCTCTATCTTGTGCGTCATTGTTCACGCCACCTATTTTCACCCAATGATATTTTTTGCGAAAAACAGGTCTGCATTTGCTCTCTATTGGTAAACATACGCTGCGTAATCCGGTACTGCTGGCCCCCATGGCTGGGGTCACCGATGTGCCGTTTCGCCGGGTTGCCTGGGCATCTGGGGTTGGCTATCAAATGGGTGAAATGGTTAGCGATAACCCACGCCTGTGGAATAGCCCCAAATCTCGACTGCGACGAATGCCGCTATACGGTTGTGGACCCCAGGTTGTGCAAATTGCCGGCTCTGAACCTGAGCAAGTAGCCCAGGCGGCGGAGCTGCAGTGGCAGACGGGCGCTGATGTGCTGGATATTAACTTCGGTTGCCCGGCCAAGAAGGTCTGCCGCAAAGCGGCTGGCTCCGCCTTGTTAACCAACCCGCAGTTGGTTCAAGACATTGCAGCAGCAGCTGTCGCAGCGGTTGCTATACCGGTGACGGCAAAAATTCGTACTGGTCCCGCACCCGGCCAGCAAAATGCGGTTGAGATTGGTTTGCGGCTCCAAGACGCCGGCATTGTGGCGTTGGCCATTCACGGGCGTACCCGGGCCTGCAAATTTAACGGTGTGGCCGAGCTCGACACCATTGCAGCGGTCAAAGAGCAACTGTCGATCCCGGTCTTTGCGAATGGAGACATCACATCGCCAGCGGCAGCGGTAAGCGCGTTGGCTTACACCGGCGCAGATGGTGTGATGGTGGGGCGCGGTGCTTTGGGCGCTCCATGGGTGCTAGGTCAAATGGCGGCCGCTATTCGCGCCGAGCTTAGCCTTGGAGAAGCGCCGGTGGCATCAACCCCTGCGCTGGCTGATGTTATTGAGTTGATGACCGGTCACTTGCAGCACCTGCACGAATTCTATGGGCTTGAGCAAGGGGTTCGATTCGCGCGTAAACATATGGGCTGGTACCTAGAGCAGCAAAACCTGTTTGAGGCAAAGCGCCTGTTTAATCGCTTGCCTTGTGCTAACACACAGCTAGAGGCCTTAGCGCTGCTGCAGTTATTGAGCAACCAGCACGACACTAGCGAGTTGCCCCAAGTTTTTGCCGCCGCACTTGCCAGCAATAGGCTTGAGGTTGCATAACCTCACCAACCACACCATTTCATTTTATTTTTAAGCACTCAACGGAACTGGAACCATGACCGATTCACAGCCTAGTCGTATTGGCATACGTAGCGCTCTTATTAGCGTTTCGGATAAAAACGGCATCACCGAATTTGCGGATGCGCTACACGGCCAAGGGGTTAAGCTATTTTCCACTGGCGGTACTTTTGCCAAGTTGCAGGCGGCAGGTTTGCCGGTTACCGAGGTTGCCGAGCACACCGGTTTCCCCGAGATGATGGATGGCCGGGTGAAAACGCTGCATCCCAAAATACATGGCGGCATTCTTGGGCGTCGTGCGGTGGATGCCGAGGTGATGGCGGAGCACAACATCGACCCAATCGACCTGGTCGTGGTGAACCTGTATCCCTTTGCAGCGACCATTGCCAAGCCCGATTGCACGTTGAGCGAAGCGATAGAAAATATTGATATTGGCGGTCCGGCCATGTTGCGCTCTGCGGCTAAGAACCATGCTGACGTTGCGGTTGTTGTGCGACCTGAAGATTACGCCAGGGTGTTAGAAGAGAATGCTCAAGGGGGTACCACGCTGGCTTTGCGTTCACAGTTGGCGCTGAACGCGTTTCGTCACACGGCCGCGTACGATGCAACGGTGGCTACTTACCTTGCATCTGCGCAAGAGGCAGAACCTTTTAGTGACACCATGACGCTAACGTTTAACAAATCCATGGAGATGCGCTACGGCGAGAACCCACACCAACAAGCGGCGTTTTACGTGGAAGCACAAGCGCCTTCCGGCACCGTATCGAGCCTAACCCAGCATCAAGGCAAAGCGCTGTCCTACAACAACGTTGCTGACACCGATGCAGCCCTGGAATGTGTGAAGTCGTTTGCTGAGCCCGCTTGCGTGATTGTTAAGCATGCCAATCCTTGTGGTGTGGCGTTGGCCGGTGATATAGCGCAAGCCTACGACCGTGCTTTTGCGACGGACCCAACCTCTGCCTTCGGCGGCATCATTGCCGTTAACCGGGAACTTACTGGTGAGTTGCTAGCCAGCATGATGGAGCGTCAGTTTATTGAGGTGGTGGTTGCCCCTTCAGTTACTGCAGATGCGATTGAAGTGGCGCGCAAGAAAAAGAACGTACGTTTGTTAACCACCGGCCAGTTTGCGGAGCAGGCTGCTACACGTTGGGACTACAAACGCGTAGCTGGTGGTTTGCTGGTGCAAAGTGCAGACCAAATGTCGTTGGATAGCGAGGCCTTGCGCGTGGTCTCCAAGCGGCAACCGACGGATGCGGAGCGGCAAGATTTGCTCTTTGCCTGGAATGTGGCTTGGTTCGTCAAGTCGAACGCCATTGTCTACGCCCGTGACCGCCAAACCATTGGGGTTGGGGCAGGGCAGATGTCCCGTGTGGTGAGCGCTAAAATTGCTGGGCTTAAAGCGGCTGAAGAAGGGCTTACGGTTCCCGGATCGGTGATGGCAAGCGACGCCTTCTTCCCGTTCCGTGACGGTATCGATGCCGCAGGCGAAGCGGGTATCACCGCAGTGATCCAGCCGGGAGGCTCTATGCGCGACGAAGAGACCATTGCGGCAGCAGATGAGCATGGCATGGCCATGATGTTCACCGGCGTGCGTCACTTTAGACACTAGCCCAACCCACAAACAAGTAGCTGAGCGTAAACAATGAATATTTTGGTGATTGGTGGTGGTGGCCGTGAGCACGCGCTGGCCTGGAAGGCTGCGCAGAGCCCGCTGGCCGATGAAGTCTTTGTTGCCCCTGGTAATGCAGGCACAGCGGCGGAAGCTGGGTTAACCAATGTAGATATTGGGGTCAGTGATTTTGCTGCATTGATTGCGTTTGCTCAGACCAATCAAGTGGGCTTAACCATCGTAGGTCCTGAGGTGCCGTTGGTTGAAGGTATTCGTGATGCCTTTGATGCACAAGGTTTGCTGTGTTTTGGACCTACTGCAGCCGCAGCGCAGCTAGAAGGCTCCAAAGCGTTCACCAAAGATTTTTTGGCTCGTCATAAAATTCCAACCGGTGCTTACCAGACGTTTTCTGAGGTGGCTGCAGCGCAAGCCTATATTCGCGAGCAGGGCGCGCCTATCGTGATTAAGGCGGACGGTTTGGCTGCGGGTAAAGGGGTTGTGGTTGCAACATCCCAGGCCCAAGCCCTGGAAGCCGTTGACGACATGCTCAGCGGTAATGTCTTCGGCGAAGCCGGTCACCGTGTTGTGATCGAAGAATTTTTGGCCGGTGAAGAAGCCAGCTTTATCTGTCTGTGTGATGGAGCAGAGGTTGTACCTTTTGCTACCTCGCAAGATCACAAAGCGCGTGACGATGGTGACCAAGGTCCAAATACCGGTGGCATGGGTGCTTACTCGCCGGCGCCGGTGGTAACACCTGAAGTGCACGCACGGGTTATGGCTGAGGTCATTGAGCCGACGTTGCGGGGCATGGTGGCAGACGGCATGCCTTATCAAGGGTTTCTCTATGCGGGCTTGATGATCAACGCAGCGGGTGAACCAAAGGTGATTGAATTTAACTGTCGCTTTGGCGATCCCGAAGCTCAGCCGGTGATGATGCGCCTGCAGAGCGATTTGGTTGATCTGTGTTTACGTTCGCTGCAAGGCGGTTTGGCGGGAACCCAGCTTGAGTGGGATCCACGGGTAGCTTTAGGTGTGGTCATGGCGGCGGCGGGATATCCGCATGAGTATCCCAAAGGCGAAGTGATTGGTGGCTTAGAACCCGCGGCGAGCGATGATGTAAAAACCTTCCATGCGGGTACGGCGCTAGCCGATGGCAACGTGGTAACCGCGGGTGGGCGCGTGTTGTGTGTGGTTGGTTTGGGTGCAGATACGCAAACGGCGCAGCAGCGTGCGTATGCGGGTGTCGCAGATGTGGATTGGCCCACCGCTTACTTCCGTCGAGATATTGGCTACCGGGCGATCGCTCGAGAAGCATCTTAAGTACCCCTTTGCTTACAGCAGGGCGAGTGGGTGTCGCTCACCTTGCGCTGCTCTGCCCAGCATACTGCGCGCATGCTTGTCCGAACCCTGCAGCGTCTAGATCCTTTTCGGCAACTTCGGTTGCCGGAGCTACAAACCGTAGCCCGCCATGCGCAAGTGTTAAATCTACCTGCTGGGCGCTGGTTGCTTCGGTCGCCGCGCAAGCTTAGTGGTGCTTACTATTTGCTTCGGGGTCGGTTGGACCTATGGCAGCCCCAGCAAGTGCAAAAACAGCTTAGCGCGCAAGACCCGGCTGCCGCCGCTGCCTTCTATCCTGGTTGTATTGCCGCGCAAACCTGCTCGACTGTACAGGTGCTACACATCAACACGGCGCCCATCGCCTTTTTGTGGGAGGTTGTTTATACCGCGGGCCTACTGACCTCGGTGCCAGATGATGCCTGGCTTGATCGCTTTTTAAGCTCACCCATGTTGCAACAGCTTGACCCTAAGCGCTGGCAGCAGTTGTTGCGTGGTGCAACCCATGAGTTGGTGCATGCAGGTGAGGTGGTTGTGCGCTTAGGTGAACCGGGCCAGGCATTTTATGTGCTTAAGCGTGGGCGCGCCTTAGTTGAGCGGGCCGGGCAAAGCTTGGCGTTGTTAGGGCCAGGTGACTTCTTTGGTGAAGATGCATTGGTGACCAACGAGCCACGCAATGCCACGGTAACCATGCAAACCGCCGGTGAGCTATTGGTGCTACCCAAGCAGCGATTCTTGCGGTTCTTAGTGGCGTATATTTTGGGTCATCAGCGTTTGCCGCCGCGCATGGCGCAGCCGCCGGTGCTGTTGTGGGTGGCGCAGCAGCCTCCCCCCGAACCGCTCCGAGAATCGACTCCGGGATCTCCCTTGATCGTGCACCTACCCTTGCAGTGGTTTCGTGAGCAATTGCTTGAGCTGGATCCCAAGCGTTTTTATCGCGTTGCTGGCGGTAGTTTTTCTGAGCGGGCGTTAGCGTTGCTGTTGTTAGCCCAACAAGGATTTCAGGCGGACTATGCACGCAGCCCGGAGGAGGATAGTTATCCTAGACCTAGTGAACCCGAAGATACCAAGCTAAGCCGGCACGGTCCGATTGCGAGCCCAGTTGCGCAGTTGGGTGATGCTTTCGGCACGCATGACCGACATAGGGTAGGTTCGATGGATGGCAGATAACACATCACTTTGACCAAGCTGCGCATCGCTAGAGCTGGCTAGGTAGCGAGCGGACACAATGGCTTCTTCGATCTCGGCGCCGGTGAACCCGTCCGTTGCGGTGGCAAGCGCTTCAGTATCAAAGGTAGCTGGGTCTATATTGCGTTTACGCAGATGAATCTTAAATATCTCGGCACGGGTTTCGCCATCGGGTAGGTCCACAAAGAACACCTCATCCAGCCGACCTTTGCGCACCAGTTCAGGTGGCAGGCTGGCGATGTCGTTGCTGGTTGCAACAATAAACACCGGCTCAGAGTTTTCCGCCATCCAGGTGAGCAAGGTACCCAGGACCCGTTTGGCGGTGGCGTTGTCGGAGTCGCCGGTAGAGATGCCCTTTTCTATCTCGTCCATCCACAGCACACAAGGGGCCATGAGCTCTGCCTGGCGCAACGAGTTGCGCAGGTTACGCTCGGTCTCGCCGTGAAATTTGTTGTAGAGGCTACCGAAGTCTAAGCGCAGCAAGGGAATATCCCAGAAGCCGGCCACGGCTTTGGCCGCCAGAGACTTGCCACCACCTTGCACACCCAACAACATCATACCTCTTGGGCGGTCGTTGTCCGTTTGCAGGAACGCATTGCGACGCATACTGAGCCATTGTTTTAGATTGCCCAGACCCGCCACATCACCAAAGTTTTCGGTGTCGTACTCAAAGCGTAAAACGCCCTCGGAATCCAGCAGCTCAAACTTCAGGCGGTTTACTTCTGGAATATCGCTCTCTGTAATGGCGCCGTCGCCAAAGATCGCATGGCGAATCAGCACTCGAGCATCCGCATGGCTGGCACCGCGTAGATTGGCAATCAGCTTCTTTAAGGTACTGTCGTCGGTTTTCACCTTGCGCCCTTGGTGGCGCGCGGACCATTCTTTGGCCTGTTGTCGAACTAACCCCATCAACTCTTCATCGCTGGGCAGGCGTAGATCAAATTTCGCCGTTAGCCGACCGATCTCCGCCGGGATGCTGAGCTCGTGACTAATTAACACAATGGAGTTACCCAGCAGCTCGTAGTCCAGGGCAATCTCTTTTAGGTAGCGTAGGTTTACCGGCTCGTTCTTTAAGTAGGGATGAAAGTCGCACAATGCATAGAGGCCCGGCCCAGGCGACTGGGCAATGTGCTGCAGCAGCTCCTGCGGGTCGGTTAAGTTAGTTGGGTCACCCTCGGCTGCACCGAGCTCAGTGCTGAAGCCACCTCGGCGCAAACCTCGAGTGGCGCTCCATTGGTAGAAGCCTAGCCCTTTCTGCATGGCCAGTTGCAGTAACAGCGCCAGCACCCGGCGCTCATCCGGGGATTCGATGGCAATGATGGGGATGGAGGCATCCACAATCATGCTGAGGTCTTTGGTGTCGGCCATAGGTGAATATCGTAGAATAGAGGCTGAAGTTTAGAGCGCCATACTATGGAAATTGACCGACTGGTTACAGGTTTTGACCGCGCGTTGCGTACCCTGAGTGGGCAGCAAGCGGCCCAACGCCCGACACCTAAAGCACCAGCAACCTCCCAGGCGGCACAGGCGGTTGCAGACGTCATGCCTGAGTCTGACAAGCAACATGCTGGAGCGCTAATGCGGGTGAATCATACTGGTGAGGTTTGTGCCCAAGCGCTCTACGACGGTCAGGCGTTAACCGCGTCAGATTCCGTCGTGACCGAGCATATGCGAGACGCAGCAGCTGAAGAGACAGATCATCTAGCTTGGTGTGCAGAGCGGTTAGAAGAGCTCGATACCCGCCCGAGCCTACTTAACCCCTTCTTTTATGCAGGGTCCTACCTGATGGGCGCGGCAGCGGGTTTGGCTGGAGATAAGGTGAGTTTGGGCTTTGTCGAGGCGACTGAGGCCCAGGTATGCAAGCATCTAGACGAACACTTGGCCCAATTGCCGGAATCTGATGTGCGTAGTCGGGCGATTTTGGAGCAAATGCGAGCTGATGAAGCACGCCATGGTAATGAAGCGCTTGCAGCCGGTGGCGAGCCGTTCTCGGCGTTTACCAAGCGCATGATGACCTTGGTTGCCAAGGTCATGACCGCGACCAGCTACCGAATCTAACCCATCTAGCGAACCTAGAGGGGTGCCAGCGGTGGGTGATAGATCAGTTGCACCGTGTTGCCATCCGGGTCTGCGCAGTATAACGAGCGCGCACCATCTCGATGGGTCTTCGGCGCTTGGAGCACCTTGACTTGGTTGGCTAGCAAGAAGTCGTGCCAAGTATCGACCTGGTCTATTTCGTTCAAGATAAACCCAATGTGATCCAAGCGTGAGCCGCCTGAGCCTGCGGTTGTAGGTTCAGCCAACGCTTGGGTTGCGCGATGTAGGGCTAGGTTGTCGTTGCCCGACGTTAAGTAGACGTTGTCTGCATCCGGGTGCCATTCAATCTGCATGCCCAGCAGATCTACATAAAATGCCAAACAGTTATCCCACTGCTCAACGAATAAGGCGACATGTCGAAGGCCGGCCTGGGCCGGTGGGCGAGTGCCCTTAATCCGGTTGCTGGGGCGCTGGTTGGATTGTTGGTTGGTCATGCAATACCTTTAAATTTGCTGGTTTTTCTCTAGCTTGCTGTGTAGTAGCAGCAGTTTTACGCCGCGAGCACAGTGAAGTCGTGCGTGATTTTGACTCCGGCTTTGCCAAGCATAATGGAGGCGGAGCAATATTTGTCGGCGGACAGCCCAACCGCGCGCGAAACCTTTTTTTCGTCAAGGTTATGACCGCTGACGGTAAAGTGCAGATGGATTGACTCGAACACGGCGGGCACCGCATCTACTCGTTCTGCGGTCACTTGAACTTCGCAAGCACTGATCTCGTTGCGGCTTTTACGCAGGATGGTGACTACGTCGTAGCTGGCGCAACCGCCTAACCCCATCAACAACATCTCCATGGGCCGACAGCCAAGGTTCTCGCCGCCGCTTTCGGGTGGTCCGTCGAGATCCACGTCATGGCCGGTGCCTGAGGTGGCTCGAAAGTGCACGTTGTCTACCCAGTTAACGCTCGCTTGCATAGAAGTTGTCCTATTGTTTGGTGCATTTGGTCAATTCGCGTACCAAATATTGTATTTACGATGTTTCAGGTTTGTATCTTTGTGGCCTATCTGGCCCATTTATCGGGCCTAGTAACCGTTCGTTCTGTGAAAGAGTGCCGTTTGTCGACCATGTCTCGTTCTACGTCACGGATGCATGCAAGTATTCATCACACGCAAGGTGTTACGAAGGAGCGCAACAAATGTTAGCAGCTAAGAACTCATCCATGGGTGGATTGAGTGTTAAACGACCACTAGGTACTAAAGGTTTCCAACTGAATGCAAATGCTCAGGAGGATACACATTTAGAAGCGTTTTTATCCGCGGCTCATCGTCGCAAGTATCCAGCGAAAAGCACGCTGATTTACGCTGGTGATAAAAGCGATTCAATCTACTACATCCTCAAGGGTTCGGTTACCGTGCTTGTTGAAGATGAATCAGGACGCGAGATTATCGTTTCCTACTTAAACAAAGGCGATTTTTTCGGCGAGATGCCGTTGTTCGTCGAAGACTCTCCCCGCTCAGCTTGGGTAAAAGCCAAGATTGAGTGTGAAGTGGCTGAACTGTCTTACGGTAAGTTTAAAGAGCTTGCTGATAAGCACTCAGATTTGCTTTATGCGGTTGGCCGCCAAATGGCGGACCGATTGAACCGCACAACGCAAAAAGTAAGCGATCTGGCATTTTTGGATGTCACGGGACGGGTAGCACGGACGCTACTTGAGCTTACTAAACAGCCTGATGCAATGACTCACCCGGATGGTATGCAAATTAAGATTACCCGCCAGGAGATTGGACGCATCGTTGGTTGTTCCAGGGAAATGGTTGGACGCGTGTTAAAAACCCTCGTGGACCAAGGATTGGTCTCGGTCAAAGGAAAGACCATGGTGGTTTACGGCACGCGCTAACGCGCCGCTGAACACGCTGCACAAGGATGTGCAAAGCAAGCGGGCTCCCTTCTTTTGAGGGGTAGCCCGTTTTTTTATGGGCTGGAAAAAAACATTTCGTGCAACGCCTGACCAGGGTCAGGCTGGCGCATAAAGGCCTCACCCACCAAAAAACCATTCACGCCTTGATCACGCATCTGCGTGACCGTTTGCTTTGCGCTGATACCACTTTCGGTGATCACCATGACCTCCGGTGGAATCTGGTCGAGTAGATCTAGCGTGTTGTTGATGCTGGTCTCAAAGGTTTTTAGGTTGCGATTGTTGATACCAACCAGTTTGGGTGAAAAGCTCAGGGCCGCTTCCAGCTCCGCTTTGTTGTGCACCTCGATCAACGCATCAATACCTAGGCTGACCGTGCACCAATACAAGTTGGTTAGCGTCATGATGTCCATTGCTGCCACGATCAGCAGCACACAATCGGCGCCTAAAGCTCGCGCTTCGTAAATTTGGTACTCATCTACGACAAAGTCTTTGCGCAGAACCGGGATATCAACGGCAGCACGGGCTGCTACTAAGAAATCATCATGGCCCTGAAAGTACTTTTCATCGGTGAGAACTGATAAGCAAGCCGCGCCGCCTCGTGCATAGCTGACGGCGTGCGCAGGCGGATTGAAATCTTCACGGATAAGCCCTTTGCTGGGTGATGCTCGCTTTATCTCGGCAATGATCGCGGGTTGGTTGGCCTGATGCCGGGTCAGTAGGGCATCCGCAAAACCACGGCAGGCAAATTCGGGGGTGTCTTGATCCGCTATTTGCGCCTTTAGATCTGCTTGGGAGCGAGCCGCTTTGCGAAGGGCGACTTCTGCCTGTTTGTTTTCTAGGATCTCGTCAAGCACTGTGCCGCTCATCGGTTTATACCTCGGCCATCAGCTTGGAAATTCGAACCAGCTCGTTTAGGCGCTCGTTAGCAAGTCCTGATGCAATAGCATCTTGTGCCATGGCTACACCGTTCTTTAACGAGGTTGCAACGCCTGCTGCATAGATAGAAGCGCCTGCATTGAGGCTGACAATATCGGCTGCTGCCGAATCTGGTTCGTTCAGCGATTGTTTGACTAGGGCTAAGCTGGCCTCCACCGAATCGGTCTTCAATGATTCAACGGATTGTTCGTCGATGCCAAAGTCGCCCGGGTGAATGCTGTATTCGCTGATCTCGCCGTTTTTGAGTTCAACAACGGCCGTTGGCGCGTCTAGTCGAATTTCGTCCAAACCTTGGCTGTGAACCAAAACGACATGCTCGCTGCCCAGCAGTTGTAGCACTTGGGCCATAGTGCGCTGGCGCTCAGGGCTAAAGACCCCAATCATCTGGTTAGGGGCCGATGCTGGGTTGGTCATGGGTCCTAAAATGTTCATCATGGTTCGCACGCCAAGCTCTTGGCGTACCGGGCCAGCAAAGCGCATCGCGCTGTGATGTGCCTGGGCAAACATAAAGCCGATGCCCACCTCTTGAATACAATGAGCAATCTGCTCTGGTGCCAGGCTTAGGTTTACACCCGCCGCTTCAAGCACATCTGCGCTACCACTTTTGCTGGTCATGCCCCGGTTGCCGTGTTTGGCCACGGTTGCGCCAGCGGCGGCCGTAACAAATGCAGCGGCGGTGGAGATGTTGAATAGCTTCATGCCGCTGCCACCCGTACCGCAGGTGTCGACCAAGTATTCAGCGCTTACCGAGACCTTGCTCGACAAGGACCGCATGGTATCCACGGCGCCCGCAATCTCTGCTGGCGTCTCCCCTTTGCTGGCAAAGGCAATCAGGATCCCGGCAATTTGTGTGGGTGTGGCGGTGCCCGTCATGATCTGTTGGAACAAGCCGGCAGATGCTTCACGGGTAAGATCTTGCTTGCTGATCAGTTGCTCTAGTGCGTCTTTGATTTCCATGCGACTTCCCCGGCTAGACGCTAACGGGCAAGCGTTGGACAAAGTTGTTGAGCAGGTCATGGCCCACTTTGGTCATGATGGATTCTGGGTGGAACTGCACGCCCTCAATAGGCAGCTCGCGGTGCTTAAAGCCCATGATTTCGTCACGTTCGCCATCCAGTTCCGTCCAGGCGGTCACTTCTAAGCAGTCTGGTAGGTCTTCTTCAGCAACCACCAATGAGTGGTAGCGGGTGGCATCAAAGGGTTGCGGCAAGCCGGCAAACACCCCCTGGTTTTTATGGTGTATGGGGGAGATCTTGCCGTGCATAACTTCGCGAGCCCGAATCACCTTACCGCCAAACACCTGGCCGATACTCTGGTGACCCAAGCAAATGCCGAGCAATGGAATGTCCGCGCCAAAGGTGCGGATCACATCCATTGAGATACCGGCTTCGTTTGGCGTGCAAGGGCCCGGCGATATAACGATACCGGTAGGGGCGGCCTGCTCGATCTGAGCAAGCGTGATCTCGTCGTTTCTGTGGACTTCAACGTCGGCGCCCAGCTCGGATAGATACTGGACCACGTTGTAGGTGAACGAGTCGTAGTTGTCGATCATCAGCAGCATGGGGGCAACATTCTTGGGTCGGGAGGCGACTTTACCATCGCTGGCGCTGGAGTGTAATTGCCCGCGATGGCTGGCATTATCTTGGTCAAACCATCGTTGACCGGAGAGCACCACATGAGTCGTATGCAAGGCAAAGTAGCCATAGTGACAGGCGCCGCATCCAATCCTGGGTTGGGCTATAGCACCGCCCTAACCTTAGCCCGTGAGGGTGCCAAATTGGTGGTCACCGATCTTGATCTGGCTGGCGCAGAAGCTTGTGCTGCTGCTATTCGTGAAGCGGGCGGTGAGGCGTTAGCGCTGGAGCAGGACGTGACGGATGAGGCAGGATGGAAGACCCTGATGGCTCAGAGTGTTGACACCTTCGGCAAGCTTGATGTGCTGGTGAATAATGCAGGGATTGCGGTGTTGATGCCGTTAGCGAAGATGACCCTTGCGGATTGGAATCGACAGATAGAGGTGAACCTAACCAGCGTGTTTCTGGGCTGTAAGTACGGCATGGAAGCAATGCAAAGCAACACTGGTGGCAGCATTATCAACCTGTCCTCGGTAGCGGGCCTGATCGGCATGCAAACCTGTGTCGCCTATGGAGCGGCTAAAGGAGGGGTACGCATCATGTCCAAGTCGGTTGCAATGGAAGGGGCCAAAGACAACATCCGCTGTAACTCGGTGCACCCCGGTGTTATCTGGACAAATATGCAGGCGGCAGCAACCGGGCAAACGGATCCTAGCAAGGTAACCACGGACCCTTCGCGCGTACCCTTAGGGCGTCCGGGTGAAGCCCAAGATATTGCTAACTGCATTTTGTACCTGGCCAGCGATGAGGCCAATTATGTGACCGGTGCCGAGTTCACGGTGGATGCGGGGATGACGGCGCAATAGCGTTGCAGCAACCGCTCCAACAGCAAAGCAATAAAGAGGGTAAGAGGGACGTATGAGCGATATCAGCATGGCGATTGTCGGGGGGGTGCTGATTGGCAGCGCCGCCGTTTGGTTGTATCTAAGCGTTGGTCGCATCGCGGGTATCAGCGGTATTGCGGCGCAAGCGTTGCGTGGGCCACTGGCCAACAGCTGGGCAGTGCTATTTATCCTCGGTTTGGGGTTAGGGGGTTGGGCCGCCCAATTGCTGGGTTTTGGACCATCGGCGAGCTTGCCTATCAACCAGGCTGCGCCGGTTGCTGATTTGAGCTTGCCGCTGCTCATCGGTGGTGGATTGCTGGTTGGCATTGGCACGCGCATGGGCTCCGGCTGCACCAGCGGCCACGGTGTTTGTGGGATGGCGCGCCTGTCACCACGTTCACTTGCAGCTACCTTGATCTTTGTTGGCGTTGGTATGGCTGTTGCCACCTTGGTGCACAGCTTATGAACATGGCGAGCAAGCTGGCGGCGTTGGCTGCAGGCATCATCTTTGGGTTGGGCTTGGTGATCTCTGGCATGACCGATCCGTTAAAGGTCATCGCGTTTTTGAAGTTAGCGCCCGGGTGGAATCCAGCCTTGATTTTTGTCATGGGTAGCGCGCTACTAACCTCGGCTGTGGGTTTTGCGGTCGCTAGAAGACGAGCCGCACCGTTTTTTGGGGAGTTGTTTATGGCCCCTACCAAGACGGACTTAGATGCGCGGCTATTGGTTGGTGCTGGGCTTTTTGGTGTGGGTTGGGGGCTTTCTGGTTACTGCCCAGGTCCAGCTATTGTGGGCGCATTTACTTTAGATTCGCGGGCTTTGGCTTTTATATTGGCTTTTTTGGTGGGGCTGGCCGTTCATGAGAGATTTTTGCAAAACCTGCTCCAAGCCCCCGAGGCGAACAAGCCGGTGAGTGATGGGTAGCCCTGGTCGACCTAGCTGCACCTATGACTAGGCTGCAGTAAACTGTCCCCATTATAAGAGGGTTAGTTGGGGTAGTGGTGATAATACGAATAGCGTTGTTGTGTTTGATGGGGCTTTGGGTAATGCCCAGTTGGGCTGGGTTGGTTGAAGACTGGTCTAAGCGGCCGGATGTTGAGGGGGCTAAGTTGTCTCCCTTGGGAAACTATCTCGCGGTGCTCAAAGAGATCGATGAAAAACGGAGGGTGGTCGTTTTTGATTACCCATCGATGAAGTATCGTTCGGCACTTGTCTATCCTGGTGATAACGAAGTGGGCTCATTTTGGTGGGCTAACGATGATCGTATCATTGCAACGATTGTTGAGGACTTCAGTGGTCTTGAGAGCGGTCGTAGCTACGGTGAGCTGTTTGCCATGAATGCTGATGGCTCAAAACCTAAACATGTTTTTGGGTTTCGAGCGGGTGCTAGGTCGGAGCGCTTAACCCGCATTCCGCAAATCTCGAATGAGTATGCCAGCGCCTATATCATTGATTATTTGGATGATGACCCCGAAGAAATTTTGATCAACATTCGCTACTGGAGCCGAGGCTTTTCAAACGTCACGGAAGCTGCGCATCTAAATATTTACACTGGCAAGTTGAGTCAAAAAGTTAGAGCGCCAGTTAGCAATTCTTCTATGGCATCCGACAGTGATGGCAATATTCGCTTTGCTTTTTCTACCAATGATGACCAAGACAGTGTAATTCACCAGCGCGATTTAGAAACCCGGCGATGGTCAGTGTTTTCGAAAACGCCATACGGTCAGGGCGGTATGCAGCCGCTCAAGATTGCTGAAGATGGTCGGATTTACGTCAGCTACGGACCTGGTGATGGTCCCGCTGGTATCTATCTTTTAGAACCCAAAACCCAAAAACTCGAAAAAATATATCAACACGATTTGGTGGATGCCTACCTACGGTTGGATCGGAACGATGATATTTATGGGGTTGAAGTCATGCCTGATAAACTCAAGTTTGTTCCACTTGATTCCAAGCACCCCCGCTCCAAGCTGATTAAGGCGCTAGCAAAAATATTCCCCGATTCTGTGCCAACGATAACTAGCGGCACACGAGACAATTCGTTGCTGGTAGCGAGGTTGGTAAATCCAGGCAAGACGCCTGAGTTCTACTTGTATAACAGCAAGGAGAAAAAGCTAGAGCTACTGTTCGATTCACGGCCTGACTTTGACGACAAGCTGTTGGCCAATCAACGACCGGTCATGATTACTGCGCGTGATGGTATGGAGATGCACGGCTATTTAAATCTTCCTGCTGGCCACGAAGCCAAAAACCTTCCTTTCATCATTGTTCCTCATGGTGGCCCACACGGACCGCGAGATGTATGGGGATTTGACTGGTTCGCAGGTATCTTACCAGCGGCAGGTTATGCAACTTTGCAAATTAACTATCGAGGTTCCGGTGGCTATGGCGTCAAGTATGAGCGGGCGGGGCATCGCGAGTGGGCCAAAAAAATGCAAGATGACCTCACAGATGCCACCCAGTGGGCAATTCGCCAAGGCATTGCCGATCCTGAACGAGTTTGTATTTTTGGTTGGAGTTACGGTGGCTACGCTACGGTGATGAGTATTAGTCGAGAGCCGGATTTGTACAAATGTGCAGCGGCCGGTGCTGGTGTCTACGACAACGAGATTCAATACAACCAAGCGGATTTTGCATCCCAAACCCGCTGGGGTAAGAAGTATATGGATAAGGTCATTGGACCCACCAAGCAAGATCGTTTGCTTGCGTCACCCGCTCACTATGTCCACAAAATAAAGACGCCATTGTTGCTAGTACACGGCGAAGAAGATGCGCGTGTTCCTGTTGAGCATCTCGATTCACTGCTTAAGGCCTACAAAAAGGCTGACAAGAAGCG
>CALHVX010000074.1 GCA_938036875.1 uncultured Pseudomonadales bacterium | reverse complement strand
TTGAGTTGGCTGCGCATACGCATATCACCGTGTCCGGACGTTTGCGTGATGTACCCACCCGCGGAGTAGATTCGCGGCCCAGGCACTATGCCCCTGTCGATGGCGCGCTTCAAACCGGTCCCCAAACCGCCCATGTCACGCACCGTGGTGAAACCATTCATCAGGTGTTCACGTGCTGAAGCCGTCGCAAGAGCGCCGATCTCTTCCCAGGTCATGGCCTCAATCTCTTTGACCCCTCCTTCCACAAAGGTGTGGGTAAGGTGAACGTGGGAGTCAATGAGCCCCGGCATCAGCGTCCGGCCTTCGCCATCAATCACCGCGGCGCCCTCGGGGGCATCAATGGGAGCCGTGGAAACCGAGTCAATCATTCCATTGGCGATCAACACATGGCCGGCACTTAAGCGTTCGCTAGTTCCATCGAAAATTTTGACGTTGGTAATTAGCGTTGTATCAGGAGCTGTCTGTGCCTGAGCAACGCTTGCAAGCTGAGAACTGATTGCTAGCGTCGACACCAAAAGTAGTAGCAGTTTTTTCATAATCCAGGTCCTGGTTGCATTTGAGTACCATCGTAAAATCGCATGTAGCGAAAGCGGTTAAGGTCATGACCGGGGTTATTGCCAAGAATCAGATCACCCATCACCCGCCCAGCACCGGGGCCGATACCAAACCCGTGAGCACTGAAGCCGGTTGCGATAAACAGGCCAGGGCAACTGGCCACCTGATCCATCACCGGCACTACATCGGGCATGGCATCAATCATGCCAGCCCAGGTTTGTTCAAACGGGGCTGCACCGATGTCGGGAAAGTGCTCTTCCAACGCCTTGCGTATTTTGTTCAAGACCACGGTTGATGGCTCCGGATTAAGTACCCGCGTTTTTTCAAACACCGTGGGCTCATCCGCAGACCAGTGCCGCTGCGCAAACAATCGACCAAACAGATCGCCACCAAATCGCACCGCAATGTTGCCCGCGTTTTCGCGCATGGCCGGAACGTACTTGGCAAAGTAACGCAGGCTATTCGCACCAACAAAATGTTCGGTGAGCCCGCTGGCTACCGTGTAACCGCCATCTTGACGGCGCCGCACACCAACATTGCCTAGGGCCATGGCACCGTCGTAACCACCTTTGACCGGTGCCGTTCGCGCTACCGTGCCACGCACGAGCAGCTGGGGTAAATCAATGTCGTGATTGCCAAGCAGGACATTCGACCAAGCGCCCGCTGCACAAAGCACCGCATCTGCGGCCACAGCTCCATGCTCAGTAATCACACCTTGAATACGTCCGGCTTGAATATCCAAAGACCGCACGGCGCAGTCTTCCTTAATCAAACCTCCTACATGGCGTAGGTGACGCGCGAGCG
Source organism: uncultured Pseudomonadales bacterium (assembly GCA_938036875.1). Classification (GTDB taxonomy): domain Bacteria; phylum Pseudomonadota; class Gammaproteobacteria; order Pseudomonadales; family Azotimanducaceae; genus CALHVX01. The sequence goes on along the minus strand of CALHVX010000074.1, from coordinate 10,053 downwards.
CAGGAACAGCAACGAAGGGCTCCGCGCGCCCATCGCTTGGCGTCACCAACGCGCCTTTGACCTTGCTCTCCGACAATCCAAGGAGCTGCGCGGCCGTTTTGCCGTCAAGCATATGTGTGTCTAACTGGTGGGGCTCGGCAACTTTGAGCCAACTTTCGACCGCCGCTAGCTCTTTGTCACTGGATGCAGCGAACGCAATGCCCTGGCGCGTAAAGCCGATGTCCTCATTGAGTTCGCCGGCAAGCGTCTCCCACAAATCGATGGATTCGATCATGATCGGCAGCTCACCGGCATCACGCCCCTGCTGGCGGATCCAACCCCAGTTGCGGCTGGACTGTTCTCCGGCCACCCGACCTTTGTCGCAAACCAACACCGAGAGCTTTTGTTTTGCTAGATGTAACGCCGTACAGATGCCGATGACGCCAGCGCCAACGATAACGACATCTACCTTAGCGGGTAGCTCATCGTCAAAACTCTTGGGTGCCGCGTCGGTTATCACTGGGTTGCCCGTTAAAGGTCGGTAATCGTGATTTTTACCGGCAAGAAGGACTTTAACTGGCCCATCAAGTATTTATGCCCAACCGCTTCGCACGCAGTCACAAACCCAGCTTTCTGCGTGCCATCAGCACAGAGCTTTACGGCAGTTGCGGCTTGGAACATACCAGACTGGGTATAGGGGCTAGTACTTTGAATCACAATCTTCTTGCCCCCAGCGGACCCGGTCCCCGTCACAATATCGCAGGACTTATGCACCAAGGTATATTCTCTCGGCGGCATAAAAGGTTCGATCTCATCAACGATTTTGTCCATTGCGACTTTTTGTTCTTCCTTGGGCAACGAGCGAACGTCGGCCTCAAACTGTTGTTGCAGGGCGATTAAACCTTCCATAAGTTCTCGGTCCGTGTTGCCGCTGAACTGACGATAGGTGTGTACTTGCGGATGATCTCTGAACACCAATGGCATATTGCCGCCGGCCCATGGATGCACGAGCTGATTTACCGCAAACCCAGGTACCGCCACCTCAAACCCTTTCCCTGGAGGCCAAGCTAACAACTCGTTGTCTTTTAAGTAGCGTGCATCGTGGCTGAATAAACTGTAGATGGACTGGGTTGAAGCAAAGGTAGGGACGAAGGTACCAGCAGTTACTGCTTCGAACGTATCAAGGTCACCTTCTTCCAGCAGCATGCGCGTGGCGATATCCACGGGCGTGTACATATAGGCTGTGCCCGGTGCGAGCGCCAAGCTGGCAGCGGCGAAATCTGCACTGTATTTCTGCTGCAACAGTTCGAAAAAAGCGGGCTCACCAGTAGTGTCGATATAGTGAATGCCAGCTTCTAGCGCCGCCTGTACCACAGGTTCACCAAAGCGTTCGAATGGACCAACTGTGTTGCACACTACCTTGCGGCCGGTAAAAAGTTCTTTGAGCGCCGCAACGGTGTTGTCTACTGCGACCACTTCGTAGTCGGCAGTCTCAACGCCAGGGAGATGATCCATAGTTTCCTGAATCCGCTCTGCGTTGCGACCGGCAGCAACAAAGGGAATGCGATATTGGCGTAGGAATTCACAGACTATGCGACCGGTGTAGCCGCTCGCACCGTAAACTACAACCGGCTTTTTCCCACTACCCATATGAACCTCCCTTAGAAAGTATGCACACGCCAACACAAGGCACGCTTGACGATCTTTATCGTCGCAGATGAGTTGAAGGCAAATCTAGTGAATTGCGAGCTAACTAGCAGTCTTTTTCGTTACCGATTCGCGGTAGACGCGTGGGGTGGTGCCGGTCCAACGCCTAAAAGCACGTATGAAATTACTGGTATCGGTGAATCCTAGAAGGTAGGCAACCTCGTCAACCGACACTTGCTGTTCCAAATGGTGCTGAGCTAGCTCTTTGCGAGTTTTGTCCAGGACTTCCTGATAACTGGTGCCAGCGCTCTTAAGCTTCTTTTGAAACGCGCTTTCGCTCATGGCGAGCGATCGCGCAACCCGCTCACGGCTACACTGACCAGTCGGTAGAAAATGAATCAACTGGGCGTAGACTTTGGTCGGTAGATCCAATTCACTAAGTTTGTCTAACACGGTCAACGCCAGTTGATCGTTCTGCACCGCTAGGTCAGGGTTGGCCCCAACCAAAGGTGTATCCAACTCGTCCAATGACACCAGCAAGGCGGAGTCCTTGCAGCCGTATTCCAGAGGACAACCGAACAGTTTCTCGTACCTCGCCTGCTGGTTTTTCGGGGGTGTCCAAGCAAGGCGAACCTTTACCGGCACAAAATCAGGATAAACCATACGCGCAAACTTGAGCGTAAAGGCCGCAAATGCATCCGAATGGCAGCCGATTGTGGAGGGGCTGTAGTCAACAATTGCGTGGTCGATTAAGGCAGCGTGGTCCTGCTCTGCCCGAAACTCCACGACTTCAAGCGTGGAGATGACGGCAAAAAACCGCTCGAAGCGTTGAAAGAAGTCCCGCAGCGAGCTACTACAGATCAGCGCAATGCCCAACGCTCGATAAACGGCCGGATTAAGGTCCTCCACCACTTCTAGGCCAAGGCACGGATTACCGGTGTGTTCGACCGCTAGCTCCCACACTCGATCAATCAGCTGCCAAGGAATGCGCTCATTGCTGCCGTGATAATCCGCCGCATTGATCCCGGCCTGCTGGTGTAGGGCCGGGACATCAACACCCAAGCGTGCCAACCCCTGGCTGAGCACCATCAAATTGCCGTAGTAGCTGGTGGGAGCAGTTGTTGTCATGCGACAGATGCGTTGCTCTTGAATTTATCGAGTCTAATCGAGGGCTTAGGTGCACTCAACCGACGTCCAGCCTGCAGTTTATCGGATTTGACTTCACTGGTAGCGTAAATGACAGGAAGCCTTTGCTTGCCTTTGAAACGATGGGTAATACACTGCGTTGAGAGCGCCACGAGCTCTGAACTACAGGCGAAATATCGCTACCGGATTGTTTGCATGTTTAAAATCAGTTTTTTCGTTAAGAAGAACGATTCTGTCAGTCCGACGGAATTTCGGGACTACTGGCTCGGGCGTCATGCTGAGATGCAACGTGCCTACCTGCCGCAGATTGGTGTGCATCAGTACTTGAAGTGCGAAGTTCTCCACGACCACCCGCTAACGGTTGACGGACGGAACAATTTTGGCACCGGGCCAGTGCGCTACGATTTTGTTGATCACTGGATATTCAACGACATCGGCGACTTGCGCCGGGGTAGCGCCACACCACGCGTGCAGGCCTTGATGGCCGAAGCGTACCAGGACGAAGACTCAATGCTGGATCTCGCCGCGTCCAACGTACAGATGTCGGTGGATCTTGTTCAGTTTTTCCCCGTAGATGGGAATGACGTACGCGCGACCGATGACAGTCCGTACTACAAAATCTACTACGTTGTCCGCGTGCTTCCACACATCACCCCTGCACAGGCCCAACTGCACTGGAACGCGTGCCACGGCGGTGAATCCCGGCAACACATTCGCTACTCAAGCCAAAAGAAGTACATCCAGGCTCACGCGATCGAGTCGACCTTCGTTGATGAGCTGGCGGCAAAACGTGGTTACGAGATCGATCCAACCTTGATCGGGCACGCAGAAGGCTGGATAGATCCGAACCAGAGTCCGCGCGACGTTAAACCAAAGGATGCGGAGCGAGTGAACAAGATGACCATGGATGACATCGATCTGTTTTCGGATAAAGCGCGCGGTTGCGTGTTCTTCACCAAAGAGCACTACATCATCGACGAGCCTGTGGTGCGCCGCACTAACGATGGCAGCAAAGATCAGCCCATGCCCACCTTCTTCTCTGCGGTGTATTAACGCTTGGTTATGCAAATCGATTTTTCTGGCAAGGTGGCGTTGGTTACCGGCGCCGCGCAAGGCATTGGCTTTGCAGCGGCCCGGGCTTTTGCGGAAGCCGGTGCTAGCGTGATGCTGGCGGATCGCAGCCCTGCAGTTGCAGCATCCGCAGAGAAAATTGCTGCCTTAGGGGTAGAAGCTTGTGCGTTCGAGTTGGATGTCGCGGACTCTGATCAGTGCGAAAGCATGGTCGCAAAAGCCCTTAAGCAATTTGGCAGGCTAGATTTTGCGTTTAACAACGCTGGAATCGGTAGCCACTATCGGCCCATTAGCGACGTACCTGACGCCGATTGGCGCCAAATGCTGGATATCAATTTGTCCGGTGTCTTTTACTGCGTGAAACACCAAATTCCTGCCATGTTGCGCACCGGTGGTGGGGTAATTGTGAACAACTCTTCTGTCCTAGGGACTCGCGCGTTACCGGATACCAGTGTGGAATACACCGCCGCCAAACACGGCGTTATTGGGTTAACCCGCCAGGTTGCGGTAAACCACGGCGCCGAAGGCATTCGGTGTCTTGCCATCTGCCCCGGCTTGATCGATACCCAGTTGGTAGACCCAGACAGTACCGGCGGCATCGCGGCAGGCGGGATTCCGCCAACAACTCGCGAGTGGTTCTTGCAACGTACCCCACTTGCTCGCATCGGCCAACCGGAAGACATCGGCCGCAGCGTGGTTTTGATGTGCTCCGAACAAGCCAGTTTCATCAACGGCAGTCACCTGCTCGTTGACGGCGGGTTGGTGCAGGGTTGACCTGATGCTTGCTCCTTGAGCCTGCAATCTCTGCGCTGGCGCCAAGTGCTCAAGCTATCCGGCGCCTATCTTGCGTTTCTGATCGGTTCTGGCTTTGCCACTGGGCAAGAAGCCATGCAGTATTTCGTGGCCTACGGTGTGCAGGGCCTGCTGGGCATTATTGCCTGTTGTGCATTGATGGCTTACACCTGCTGGTCGCTATTGCGATCCGGCTACCACAATGCGTTCGAAACCAACGAGGAAGTGTTTCGACACTTTTGTGGGCCCTATTTGGGCGTGTTCATGACCTGGTACACCATGGTACTTATCGTTGCCGTGCATGCGGTCATGATGGCGGGCGCCGCTGCAACCCTTGAACAAGCCTATGATATTCCCGTGCTGTTGGGCGCAACGCTCATGGCCGCGCTATCGGCGGCAACGCTACTATTGGGGCTTGATCGAATTCTGAGTGTGCTGGCCGGCATTGGGCCACTGATCATACTACTCACCATCGCAACCGCATGCGTAGCTCTGTTAAAGCAACCGGGCACTGTATCCGCGGGTCTAGAAGAATCGGCAACCTTGGAGATACTGCGAGCATCCGATCATTGGCTGTATTCTGCGCTTTTGTACGTTGGGCTAACACTTCCCGGCTTGGCCGGTTTTCTGCCGCTAGTGGGTACCACCATCCACTCAAGGGTCGAGGTTCGCGCAATTGCAACATTTGCCCCAGTGTTATTCATGTTCGCCATGGTGCTTGTAGTGTTGGCCTTGTTTGCGCAACTGGGCGACGTGTATACAACAGAAGTACCCATCATGGCACTGGCGGACAACGTGCTGCCTATATACGGTTCTGTGTTCGCGTTAGTGATTTTTCTTGGCATCTACACCACCATCACGCCACTGCTGTGGACAGTGTGTCGGCGTTTCGCCCCTGAAAACACCAGAGTCTATCGGGGGCTTGTCGTCGGGCTGACGTTGGTGGGTTGGCTGGGTGGCGTGATGCTGCCCTTTGGGCAACTGTTGAATTGGATCTATCCGACCGTGGGTTACGTGGGCCTACTGTTCTTGGGCTTTCTGCTGTACAACGATCTATTCAAAGAGCGACTCGCGCGTTAGCCGGATTCAATCAATATCGTCCACTGCTTTAACTTCTTTTACGCGAGCGAGCGCCTTCGCCATCTGGGGGCTGGTTAACAGCTCCGTCATCTCGTAGCTCTTCAGCAGGTCATCACCCAAGCGTGTGACATACAAAGCCTGTATCAGGGTTTCGTCGTCTGGGAGCGATGCAATGATGTAGTTCTTGCCGTCGCCCAGACCAAAGTAGTAACTCAATATCTCGCCGCCCAGTTTTGCTACCGCAGCCGCTGCGGTAGCCTGCCGATCCTGAGCAGTATCAATAAGAATTCGCCAGGCTTTTGCGTTGGGCTCACCAACGAATAGGAACAGACGGCGTTCTTGTTCAGCAGGGCGCACGACCCCATTTATTGGCTCCGCCGCCAGCAAACCGGCGCCTGAAACAAGCAAAACAAACAACAGCAAGCATTGCCTCATGATAAATACCACACAAGTCGTTCCCCCAATTTTAACGGTCAATTATGGTTTACCCACGTTTCAAAAATTGAACTGACCTGCCAAATACACCATTCGCGGCGTGTTACCGGTTGGCACAACGGATGCGAGACCCAGCGCATTAATTTCTACGCCGGAACCAATTGTCACCTCATCCGAGAGATTTTTGCCAATCAGGCTCAATGACCAACGATCGTCAATTGAGGCAATTCCGACATAAGCGCTGGTCATGGTATAGGCTTCCTGTTCCAGCGCGCGAATGTATTTGGCCTCAGTATAGTACTCGTCGGTATGAGAGACATTCACGCCACCCCGGAACAGGATCCCATCGGTAACTGCAAACTCTACGTCTGCGTATACATTGCCTGAAAAATCTGGTGCTGTAAGCAGTGGCAGGCCGCTCAAGTCACATGATATTCCATCCGGATTCAGAACTGATGGGCTCGGAGCGTCCGCGCAGGTGCCTTCGCTGTAGTCGTCATATTCAGTATCGAGGAAGGAAACTGAACCACCGATCGTCAGCCAAGCGTTGGCAGCGAAACGACCATCCACCTCTATACCTTGAACAGTCGCTTCCCCGGCGTTATCTACTCGTGCTGTACCGAACTCGAACGACGTCACCTGCAGGTCTTCGTAGTCATTGAAGAACACAGTGGCATTGACCTCTGCGCGTCCATCCAAAAATCGTGACTTAAGCCCGATCTCACCACCAAGAACAGTTTCATCTTCGAACAGAGTATCAGCCAACGAAGTCGCCCAAGACGAACTCATCCCACCGGCCTTCGCCCCTTTGGCAACTCGCGCATACAATCGCACATGATCATTGATATCCCACATTGCAGATATTTCTGGAAGGAAGTGCTGCCAATCGTTATCCGCAGCTCCATTGCCATCAGGCCGGTTAAAAAACGCACCGCCTGCTCCACCAGAAGCAAGAACATCTACCAATCTCGCAGCAATGCAGGACAACGTACCGGAGGTTTCATTCTGCAAGCCGCTTATTCCATCTCCAGCCAAACCACACAATACTTCACGCTCGAAGTCACGTTCTTCGTCGTTGTAACGGGCACCGACTGTCAGGCTAAAGGTGTCACTGACATTAAATGTGACATTCGCATACGCAGACATAAGGTCCTGCTCGTAATTGGAAAGACCGAAACCGACAGGGTTGTTGTGGGGATCATTTGCATCTATTGAGTGGATGATTCCCCCAGCAAAAACATTGACGAGACCCGTTGATGGGTCTGCTGGAGTTCCGTAGAAAAGACCGTTAAAGCCGGGGGAAACAACGGCTGCTCCCGCACCTTGATATACGTCCGCTTTCTGCACATAGATTCCGGCCACATAGTCGATCTTCTGTCCACCTGGTGAAGCCAAGCGTAACTCAAATGTGTTTTGCTCAAATTCTTCAAAACTCAGAGATTCGAATGTGAGTACATCAACGCCGCCAGCGGCAGTGCCACCATCGAAATCGGTGGAATCGGTTCGGTCGTAATCACTGAAGCTAGTTATAAAAGAAAGTGTGTGCTCACCTAACGCCCAGTCAAGCCGAGCGATTGCATTGTAACCGTCCATTTCGTACCCAACAGGAATACCCATGCGTCTGGCGAATGGCAGCTCTGCGGGTCCGTTGAATTCGTTGTCGGGTGCCTCCGCTAGCGGGTTGATGCCTTCGCCGCTGATTCCCTCCCAGCTTACGTCGAAAAAATCCACCTTCGCGGTAGCCGACAGGTTTTCTGAAATATCCCAATCCAAACTCAGGCGTCCAGAAGTACCATCGGTGTCTCCTTCATTGTCGCCGGGGATATCAAGATACCCATCCGTCTGCTGGTGCCGCACGACCAGGCGAGCACCGAAATTCTCAGTTACTCCACCCCCGATTGTACCGGTTGCGATTTGACCGCCATATTCAAATTCGTTCTCTAGCCTGATGCTACCTTCAAGTTCATCGCCGCCACGATTGCTAGCAGATACGATATTGATGGCGCCAGCGGTTGCGTTCACACCAAACAATACCGCTTGAGGACCACGCAGTACCTCAACGCGCTCTACATCCATAAAGGCTGAGAAATACTGTTTACTTCGCGGCATGTAGATACCATCAACGAACATAGCAACCGATTGCTCCGTGCCACGCTGACCGGCCGGTGCGCCCATACCACGCATAGTGATGAACTTGTTCGTCGCACTGTTTGTGACCACAAATGCGGGAATCATCTCAGACAATTCCCCTATGTCGTTGATGGCGTTCTTAGTGATCACATCGCCGTCAATAGCCGCGACAGACATAGGAATGTCCTGTGCACTCTGTGCGCGCTTGGTCGCAACCACAACAATCTCCTCTAACACAGGTTGCTCCTGTGCGAAGGTCGATATCGACATGGTCAACAAGATGACAGCAAATACCAATGGACTCGGCAGTCGGCACATAGATTTATCCCCATTTTTAGAATCAGATAGGACCGATCGTACGAGCAAGGAAGTGAGCGCACCTGTCAATTTGGCTCTGAGTACATTCTTATCAAGTAAATGAGTAACTGGCTTTTCGCTCAGAACTAGCCAGTCCAAATCGATAGCTCAACGCTTTGCCACCTAACTTGCAATCACAGCTTGCATAAGTTTCTGGCGATTCTGTGAATGGTCGATCCAGACACACCAGGCTCTGGCATTGGGCTTCAACTGGGATTCCATCGGGATTCGCGATGTCGTATACGCGCTATTGGGGTTCCCGCCTTGCGCGGGATAATTCTAGGATTTCTAAGCGCGCAAGCGCCGATTCCTCGGCATCTCTTTGCGCCCCGACCGTAAACCATCCCTGTGCAAACCATCAGAAGGTTCAGGCGTGTACGAACGCAAAGTATAAAGTGGCACTTGACCCAATGTGGGTGGGTTTCAGAACTTTTCTATGGAGAACCAACAAGCCTTCCGGCAGAGTAACTTCTACTCCACTGTCACCGACTTCGCCAAGTTCCGAGGCTGATCCACGTCGGTACCTTTCAACACCGCAACGTGATAGCTCAACAGCTGCAGCGGCACCACGTAAACAATAGGGGCCAACACAGCCGGTACTTTCGGCAAGCTAATCACGGTCACACCAGGCTCTTCACGAAAGCTGTCGCCTGCATCGGTAAAGACGTACAGCTCACCGCCGCGTGCGCGAACCTCTTGCAGGTTCGACTGCACTTTTTCCAGCAGCTCATCGTTTGGAGCCACCGCAATAATCGGCATGTCGTCATCGACTAACGCCAAAGGGCCGTGCTTCAACTCGCCAGCGGGGTAACCTTCCGCATGGATGTAGGAAATCTCTTTGAGCTTAAGAGCACCTTCCATTGCTACCGGGAACATGGGTCCACGACCTAAGAACAAGGCATGATGCTTATCGATGAACCGCTCCGCCAGACGCTTTAAACCGCGATCTAGCTCCAGGGTTTCCGTAATCAGGGCACCCAAGTTGTGCAGGTTTTGAACCAGCTCTTTTTCTTTCTCTTCGGTAAGATCGTGTCGTCGACCCAACAATATGGTCAGCAGCAATAGATCGGTAAGCTGAGCCGTAAACGCTTTGGTTGAAGCAACACCAACTTCGGTACCGGCTTGGATCATCAGCGATAAATCGGATTCGCGAACCAAGGAGCTGGTGGCCACGTTGCAAATGGTGGCCGTTGCAAAGAAACCAATGTCTTTGGCAATACGCAGTGCTGCCAAGGTATCGGCGGTTTCACCAGACTGAGAGATGGTCACAAACAGGTTGTTGGGCGTGACCGATACCCGGCGATAACGAAACTCGCTGGCTATCTCAACTTGGCAAGGAATACCCACCAACTCTTCGATCCAGTAACGAGCAACACTTGCCGCATAGAAGCTTGTACCACAAGCCACGATGGTGAC
>CALHVX010000073.1 GCA_938036875.1 uncultured Pseudomonadales bacterium | reverse complement strand
TACGACGCTGAGTTGCTCAGCGAGTACCGACGCAAGCATGCGTGGTTTATGGCCTTTGCGCCGGCGGATAAGCCGACCATAGCCGTTGCTGTGCTGGTCGAAAACGGCGGTGGTGGTAGCTCGGTGGCAGCACCGGTAGCACGAGAAGTGCTGGACTCTTACTTGCTACCTCAGATTGCGCAGCGTTAGTCGCCGCTTGCGATGAGCTCTCAAGACTTTGTTCGCAGCCTGCAAGGCCCGTCGGCGGTTACCACCAACCGTGCGGGCAGCGGCGTTGGCTGGGATCCTATTTTAGTCTTCACCTTGCTACTCGTGATTGGGTTTGGGCTAACCGTTTTGTACAGCGCCCTTGGCGGGCAAGAGACGGTGTTTAAAAACCAATTGATTCGTATTGCGGCGGGCCTGGTAGTGATGATGGTTGCCGCGCAACTCTCTCCCCGTTTCTACTTGCGTCTAGCGCCCTTGTTCTATGGGATTGCTGTGGTGCTGGTTGCATTGGTATTAGTGGTGGGGGTTAAGGCCAAAGGTTCGACACGTTGGTTAGAGATACCGGGAGTATTGCGCTTTCAGCCCTCTGAGCTGCTTAAAATTGCGGTACCCATGATGGTGGCTTGGTACTTCCACGACCGTCCGCTACCTCCTAGCTTTCGAGATTTGCTCATCGGCCTGCTTATCCTGGCTGTGCCGGCTGCTTGCATCGTAGTGCAACCGGATTTGGGGACCTCCATTTTAGTTGCCTGCGCTGGCGGTGCCGTTATCCTGCTTGCAGGCGTTTACTGGCGTTGGTTGATGATCGCGGCGGGTGCGTTGGCCGCAGCAGCACCTGCGTTGTGGTTTACGCTGCAGGATTATCAAAAACAGCGCATTTTGACCATGTTTGACCCGCAGTCGGACCCTTTGGGGGCGGGTTGGAATATCATTCAGTCCACCACCGCCATCGGCTCGGGTGGGTTGTATGGCAAAGGGTTGCTTCAGGGTACGCAAAGCCACCTAGATTTTTTGCCGGAGAGCCAAACCGACTTCATTATTGCCGTGATTGGTGAGGAGTTGGGTTTTTTGGGTGTCTGTCTGCTGTTGTTATTGTATTTGGTGTTGATCGGACGAGGTTTGTACATCGCCAGCCAAGCCACGCAAACGTTCAGCCGGTTGCTTTGTGGCGCGTTGACCTTAACGTTTTTTGTGTACGTTTTTGTCAACATCGCCATGGTTAGCGGCATGCTGCCGGTTGTGGGTGTGCCCTTACCCTTGGTCAGCTATGGCGGTACCTCTGCGCTGACACTGTTAGCCAGCTTCGGCATTATTATGTCGATTCACTCACATCGGGGCTGGTAGCTCCGGTTCGACAAAATGAGGAATGATATGCGTGCTCTAGTTGTAGCCGCGGTAGGTATAGTCGGTTGGGTGGCATTGCAGTGGAGCGATCCGGCTCAAGCCGATTATTTGGAGCGTGAAGACGTACAAGCGTACGTAGCTGAGCTGCAGGCAGAGCATGGCTTTTCCAAAAGCGAGCTGGAAGGTTGGTTTGGTCAGGCAGAGCAGCTGCAAACGGTGTTGGATGCCATCGCGCGCCCGGCCGAGCGCACCTTAACCTGGCACCAATACCGACCCATCTTTTTGAAGGCAAAAAGTTATGAGCGCGGCTTAGAGTTTTGGCAAGCGCACGAGGCAACCCTGGCTCGGGCCCAAGCCACATACGGTGTGCCGGCAGAGATCATTGTTGCCATTATTGGTGTGGAGACCCGTTGGGGTCGCATCATGGGTAAGTATCGCGTGCTCGATTCGCTGATGACCCTTGGGTTTGACTATCCACCCCGCTCAGCATTCTTCCGCGGTCAGCTGACCGAGCTGTTGCTGTTGGCACGGGAAGAAAAAACGGATTTGACCCAGCTCAAAGGTTCCTACGCGGGGGCCATGGGCTTCGGTCAGTTTATCCCGTCGAGCTTTCGTGATTTTGCTGTGGATTTTGACGGCGATGGGGTGCGTGACATTTGGACCAACCCAACGGATGCCATCGGCAGCGTGGCGAACTATTTCGCCGAGCACGGTTGGACCGGTGAGCATCCGACGGTTATCAAGGTGCAAGTGAGTGACCCGAGCAAAGTGGCCGAGCTGGCCAACGAAGGGTTGGCGCTTGACCGCACCGTGGCTGAACTTCGAGGGCTAGGAGTGAAGATTGCGGACCTGCCTGACGAGTTGCCAGCCGCCCTGTTTAAGATGGAGCTAGCCGTGGGTGCTGAATATTGGCTCGGCTTGCCGGATTTTTATGCCATTACCCGTTACAACCACTCGCGCTTGTATGCGTTGGCGGTTTATCAGTTGGGCCAGGCAATCAAGGTCAGGCGTGGGAAGGTAAGCGGTGGACGCTAAACCTAGGTTGCACCCTCGTCTTCCGGTGGTCCCAAAACGGGTCCCAAAACTGGCTTTAGGTCTGGTCTTGATGCTCACGCTGAGCGCCTGCCAACCCTGGTCGATTCCGGCTCCAGCGTCACAACCGGCCGGTGATGCGGATGGTCCGCCACTAACGCCCCATGGAGACCTCAGTCAATTGCCGGACCCGGTACCAAGGGCCGAAGCAAAGAGCTCCCGAGGCAACCCGGTCACCTATGAGGTCTTTGGTAAGCGTTATCGGGTGATGGAAACTGCCCAGGGGTATGCGGAGGATGGCAACGCCAGTTGGTATGGGCGCAAGTTTCATGGACGCACAACCTCCAGCGGCGAACCCTTTGATATGTTCACCTTAACGGCGGCTCATCGCTCGCTGCCGATCCCCACCTATGTGCGGGTGACACGGCGTGACACCGGAGCGCAGGTCATTGTGCGGGTAAATGATCGTGGTCCCTTTCACTCCAACCGAATCATTGATCTGTCTTACGCTGCAGCGGTGAAGCTTGGGTTTCATGAGCAAGGCACAGCGCCAGTGCGGGTTGAGGTGATCAAAGGCTCTGAACCCATTGCGCCGCAGACGGTTGCCCAACCAGCAGCGCCGGCTAAGGCGGCCGTCATTGCCAATACAAGGTCGCAACGGGCAGAGCTGGTTTATTTACAGGCAGGTGCTTTTGGCAGCCTGCAGGCGGCCGATCAGCTGGCAAAGGACCTCAGTTCAGCCCTTGCCGGATATAGACTAGGCCCCGATACCCAAGCTTATGTAGTGCAAATGGGCGCTGATGCCCTTTACCGGGTGCGCATTGGGCCGGTCGTCGGCCAGGCTGCTGCTGAGCGGCTCAAAGGCCGCCTGGTGGACGCCAACTTTGCACCGCCCGTCATCCTGCCCTAAGCTCAGGTAATCGTGGAGATCAGACTTTGAGGAACCTTGGATTTATGTGCTACCCCCGAATTGTTGTGCGCCTGAGCGCTTGTGTCTTACTGCTCAGCGCCGGTGTTAGCCAGGGTGAAGCACCCATTATCCCGCCCGCGCCCGCCATTGCGGCGAGCTCTTATGTGCTGGTTGATGCGGATACCCAAAAAATCTTGGTTCAGCAAAATGTTAACGAGTCATTGCCGCCGGCGTCCCTGACCAAAATTATGACGAGTTACGTTGCCGCGGTGGAGATGGATGCCGGACGCTTGAGCCCAACAGAAATGGTGCCGGTCAGTGTTAACGCTTGGAAGACACCCGGTTCACGTATGTTTATTCGTGAAAGCTCTAGTGTCAGCGTGTCGGATTTAGTGAAGGGCATCATCATCCAATCCGGTAACGATGCCAGTGTTGCCATCGCAGAGCACATTGCAGGCAGCGAGGGTGCCTTTGCCGACATGATGAACCAACAGGCGGTGCAGCTCGGCATGACCAGCTCCCAGTTTCAAAACGCCACCGGTCTTCCGGCGGAAGGACACTACACCTCTGCTTGGGACCTAGTGTTGCTGACCCGTTCACTGATCAAACGCTTCCCCGAGTCTTACAGCAACTACGGTCAGCGCAGCTTTACCCACAACGACATCGAGCAGCCTAATCGCAACCGTTTGCTCTGGCGTGACCGCACTGTGGATGGCGTTAAGACAGGGCATACCGAAGAGGCAGGCTACTGCTTAGTCGCCTCCGCTGAACGCGACGGCATGCGCCTCATATCCGTGGTTATGGGTACCAAGAGCGATGAGGCGCGCATGCGTGAAAGCCAAAAGCTGTTGTCTTACGGCTTTCGGTACTTCGAAACCCAAAAAGTCTACGATGCTGACGTTGCATTGAAAACCGCAGATCTGTGGTACGGCGAGGCGGATACCGTTGAGCTTGGCCTGAAGGAAGAAGTGTTGGTAACGATTCCACGTGGCAGCTATGACTCGTTAGATGCGGAGCTGAAAGTGCGCAAGGTCATTGAAGCACCAATTAGCGCGGGTGATGAGCTTGGTGAGCTGCGGCTTAAGCTACACGGTGATGTTGTGCATCGCGCGCCGCTGCATGCGCTGGTCGATGTGCCCGAAGCCGGTATGTTTTCGCGTCTGTGGGATTTTGTTGTGCTGTTCTTTAAGCAGTTGATCAGCGGTGAATGAACCACCGATCATTCACTTTCCTTGTGATTACCCGATAAAGATCATCTTGGTTAGTGGGGATATGCGGGTGTCAGAGGTGTTGGCGGTGGTGCAAGAGCATGCACCGGAAGTTGATGAGCTAAATGCTGAGGTGGTGCCCAGCCGCAACGGCAAGTACGGCTCCGTACGGATCAACATTCAAGCAACCGGCGAGAAGCAGCTAAAAGATCTGCACGCAGAGCTCATGCGCTTAGATTTTGTGAAGATGATCTTGTGACGCCGGTTGAAGTTACCGACCTAGGTTTAACCCAGTACACCCCCGTGTTCCACGCGATGCGTGATTTCACCCAAGAGCGCAGCGCCACCAATCCCGCTAGTGTGAACAAAATTTGGTTTACCGAGCACGAACCCGTGTTTACCCAAGGCCAGGCGGGCAAGGCCGAACATGTTTTGTTTCCCGGTGACATCCCAGTAGTGCAATCGGATCGTGGCGGGCAGGTGACCTATCACGGCCCGGGTCAGCTAGTGGGTTATCTGCTGTTAGACCTGCGCGCCGTTGGTGTATCCGTCCGCGAGTTAGTGCGCGGGATTGAACGCAGCATGATTCAAGTGCTGGCCAGTTACGGTGTTAAGGCAGCCGCACGCGATGATGCGCCAGGTGTTTACGTGGCGGGCGCGAAGATCGGCTCCTTAGGTTTACGGGTGCGCAAAGGCTGCTCTTACCATGGGTTGTCGTTAAACGTTGATATGGACCTAGAGCCTTTTCAGCGGATCAACCCTTGTGGCTTGTTGGATACTGCAGTGACGCAGCTGGTGGATTTGGCGGATAGCAGCGCCTTGCAGGGGTTGCGTGGAGATGCGTTGATGGCGCGAGTGCAACAACAGATGTTAACCGCGCTTTGTGAGACCTACAGCCTGCAGCCATTAGCCTGAGCAAGTTGGGCAGTTGGCCACTTTAGGTAGCTTGAACTTGTTCCACTCCATGCGCAGACCATCAAAGTGCAATAGGTAACCCACCAAGTTGTGCTCTAAGCCGAGCAAGACTTTGATGGCTTCCAAGGCTTGGCAAGTGCCAATAATGCCCACCAATGGGGCAATCACCCCGTTCTCTGCGCAGTTCAATGCAGCGCCATCCGCGCTGGCATACAAACACTGATAACAAGGTGAGTTGGCATTGCGTGCATCAAACACCGTGACCTGACCTTCCCAACGAATGGCGGCGCCAGATACTAGCGGTGTGTGCTGTTGCCAGCATAGCTGGTTGAGCTCGTAACGTGTTTCGAAGTTGTCTGTGGCATCCAACACGATGTCTGCTGCGGCGATGGCCGCTTCCAGCTCTGCGCCCGTTAGCTTGTGGGCCACCGCGTTAACCACCAAGTCGGCATTCAATGCTTGGGTGGCCTTAGCCGCAGAAGCAACTTTGGTTTCGCCGATGCTGCTTTGTTGGTGCGCAATTTGGCGTTGCAGGTTAGATAGCTCAACCACATCGTGATCCACCAAAGTGAGCTTGCCAATACCGGCGGCTGCCAAGTACAAGGCGATGGGTGAGCCTAGGCCACCCAAACCAATCACCAGCGCGTGGCTTGCCAGCAAACGCTCCTGCCCGTCGATCTCTACTTGAGGCAGCATGATTTGACGGCTGTAGCGTAGTAGTTGGTTGTCTGTTAGGTCGGTCATGTTAAAGGTCAGCGGAGTTTGGTTGCTGGCCTAAGGTTACCCTGTCTAGGCCGGCAAGGTCTGCTTCGGTGGAGACAGCTTGGAACCCTTGGTTGTGTAGTAGTTTCTGTACCGCTTGCCCTTGATCATAGCCGTGCTCCAACAGCAGCCACCCCCCAGGGCGCAATCTTGCCGCTGCTTGCACGCAGATTTGGCGTATAGCATCCAGGCCATCTTCACCGGATACCAAAGCGCTTAGCGGTTCGAAGCTTAACGCGGGTAGGTGCGGATCCTTAGCCGCGATGTAGGGTGGGTTGCTGATGAGCAAATCCATGCTCGCTATCGCGTTGTTGAAGGGTGCCAGCCAATCTGCTTGCACAAAATTCACGTTCAGACCCAAGCGCTTAGCGTTGGCCTTCGCCATGGCAATTGCCCCAGCGCTGGAATCCGTTGCTATCAAGGTGACATGCCCTTGGCCTTGCAGCTCGCTGGCCAGCGCAAGGCTTATAGCGCCGCTGCCAGTGCCTAGCTCAACAATAGTTGGCGTTGGATTGAGGCTTAGCGGAAGTGTTGCTTTGGCTAGGGCAAGTTCTACCAGCAGCTCGGTTTCTGGTCTTGGGATCAGCACCTGTGGTGACACCTGCAATTGAAGGCTCCAAAACTCTTTGCTGCCAAATAGATAAGCTAAAGGCTCCCCGGCGTGCAGTCGTGTAGCAAAACCATCCAGCGTGCGGACTAGCGCTGGGTCGAGTTTGTGTTCGGGGTGAGCAATCAGTTGCGCGCGCGAGAACTCGAGCACGTGGCAAGCAGCAAGCTGCAGGTCGTAAGGGTCCGCTTGGCTAGGGCTGACTTGGTCTTGTGCGGCCAGCCACTCACCAAGGGTTAGTGCAGGCGACACGTTGCACCTAGGATCCTGTGAAGAGGCCTAAGCTTCTTCAGCGTCGTCATCGCCCAAGTTTTGCAGCAGATCTGCTTGATGCTCTTGTATCAATGGCTGCACCACAGAATCTAACGAGCCTTCCATTACCTCGTCGAGCTTGTAGAGGGTTAGGTTGATTCGGTGATCGGTTACTCGGCCTTGGGGAAAGTTATAGGTTCGAATACGTTCCGAGCGATCGCCTGAGCCAACCAAGCTGCGGCGTGCGTCCGCTTGCTCGCTGTCTTGCTGACTTTGTGCAACGTCCAACAGCTTGGCTTGCAGCAGCGACATGGCCCGCGCTTTGTTTTTGTGTTGCGAGCGCTCGTCCTGACACTCCACCACAATGCCTGTAGGCAAGTGTGTTAAGCGGACGGCGGAATCGGTTTTGTTCACGTGCTGACCGCCTGCACCGGATGCGCGGTAAGTGTCTACCCGTAGGTCGCCTTTGTTGATATCGATGGCTTCAACATCGTCAATCTCGGGCAACACGGCAACGGTGCAAGCTGAGGTATGAATGCGGCCTTGCGATTCGGTTTCTGGCACCCGTTGCACTCGGTGTGCGCCGGATTCGAACTTAAGCTGGCTGTACACGTCTTTGCCGGCGACACGACAAATCACCTCTTTGTAGCCGCCATGGTCACCGGAGCGTTCGCTCACGATCTCAATCTGCCAGCGTTTACCTTCAGAGAACTTGGTGTACATACGCAGCAGATCACCCGAGAAGATGGCGGCTTCGTCGCCACCGGTGCCCGCGCGTATCTCTAGAAACACGTTGGAACCATCGTTGGGGTCTTTGGGCAGGAGCTGTTTGGTGAGCTCCGCTTCTTGTATCTCTAGGCGCGCCTTGGCGGCTTGTAGATCCTCTTGCGCCATCTCGCGCATCTCGGCGTCGTCTTCTTCAAGCATCTCTTGGGCGTCAGCGATATCCGTTTGGCTGATGCGCATGGTCTTGAAGGCTTCGATAACGGGTTCTAGCTCAGCGTACTCGCGAGACAGCGCGGTAAATTGGTCTCGATCACCCATAACTTCTGGGTCGGACATCAAGTGGCCAACTTCTTCAAAGCGGTCGACCAAAGCGTCTAGCTTGGCCAACATGGATCGTGACAGGCTCATAATTGATACAGCGTTTTGATCAGGTCGGTTAAATCGGTGCGGCCATCGGCGCTGGCTTTGCGTATACCAACGGTGGGTGCATGAATGAGCTTGTTGGTTAGGCTTTGAGAGAGCGCCGCCAGAACCGTTTCGGCATCAGCGCCAGCTTGGAGCTTTTTGAGTGCCTTGGCTAGCTCTTCTTGTTGTGTTGCATCGGCTGAGGCGCGAAACGCTTGAAGCAACTCCCGGTCTTCGTGGGTACGGCGCTCGCGCAGGTAGTGTTGTGCGCCATCCGACACAAGCTGCTCGGCAGCCTCTGCTGCTACACGACGTTGCTGGAGGTTCTCATCAATTTGATCGGTGAGATCGTCCAGGGTGTAGAGATAAACGTCGGGCAGCTCGTTAACCTCGGGCTCGATATCTCTTGGTACGGCAATATCTACCATAAACATGGGTTTGCGACGTCGCTGACGAATGGCCGCTTCCACAGCCCCTTTGCCAAGCACGGGCAGCGAGCTGCCGGTAGAGCCGATCACTATGTCGTAGTTGGCTAGCTCTGACGCCACATCCGTGAGTTGCATAGCATGGGCGCCAAAGCGTGCGGCCAGAGTTTGTGCATTGGCTAGCGTGCGATTGGCGATGGCCATATTGGCGATCCCCTGTTGATGCAAGTGCTCGGCTACTCTGGAAATGGTGTCACCAGCCCCAAGCAGCAGTGCGCGTTTGGTGCTGAGGTCGGTAAAAATTTGCCGTGCCAAGTTGACTGCTGCAAAGGCCACGCTGACTGGATTGCGTCCAATGCCGGTTTCGGTGCGGACTCGTTTGGCCGTATTTAGGGTGATTTGGCTGAGTAGGTTGAGTTCTGGACCCATAGTGCCAGCGGTGCGGGCGGTGGCCAGAGCCTCTTTTACTTGGCCGAGAATTTGCGGCTCCCCCAAGACCTGTGAATCTAGGCCTGAGGCAACGCGGATCATATGGCGTGCGGCATCTTGGTCCCAATGACTGTATGTGATGCTGCTCAGCTCGCTTGAGCTTAAATCGCGCTGGCTTGCCAACCAGGCGGGAACCGCTAGCTCATCCGCCGCATCCAAAACGCAGTACAGCTCGGTTCGGTTGCAGGTCGAGACGATGGCAGCCTCGCGCAGGCTGCTGACGTCTTGCTGCAGTTCAACCAACGCAGAGGGTAACCCATCCGCCGTAAAGGCAATGCGCTCGCGCACCTCAATGGGGGCGGTGCGATAATTTAGCCCGTAGGCTAAAACGGCCATAGCGAGTGATATACCTCAGGGGTTAGTTTGCCCAGATCGGCCGCCATGATAGCAAATTCGGATGCCGGCAACTGTGCAGTTAGTTTGTTGTATCTTATTGAATTATAGGGAAAACTTTAATTCTTGCGCGCAAGGCCCAGGAAGCTGGGATAGTGCCGCTTGGTCTCACCCGGGAGGATGCCTCATTTCTGTAGGAGCAAATGGTTCTTTGCGCACAAAATTTGTACTGCTGGCGCTCGGTTTTTGGCTGGTTGGTTGTCAAAGCACGGGTAAATCTGACTCAGGGCGCTATGTCCCTGGTAGCGGTGACTTTGAAACCTTGGGCAAATTGGCGCTGCGTGGCCCAAATGAGTCTTTATCGGTTCGATTCCGCTGGCAACAAACGGGTGAAAGTTATGATTTAGAGCTCTGGGGGCCTTTTGGGCAAGGCCGTACCCGCCTAGTAGGCGATACCGAGCAAATGGCGGTTTTAGATGGTCAGGGCCAAGTGCTTAGCCAAGGACTGCCAGCTGTGGTGGTGCGACAGCAGATCGGATGGGACCTCCCTTTGCTTGCGCTGGTGAGTTGGGCCCAGGGCAAACCGACCTCCGGGGCAAGGGTCAGTGAGGTCAGCCGTGATGACCAGGGGCGTTACGCGAGCTTTGCGCAGGAAAACTGGAAAATTCAGTATTTGGCCTACTACGAGCCTAAAGTGGACACATCTGAGGTGCCATCTGAGGCTCTTCAAGATAGCCGACCCAAGACCATAGCGCTCACCACGGGTGACTATCGGCTTAAAGTGGCCTTCAATCGCTGGCAACCCTAGTAACCTCGACTAGTGGCAGATGATTGGGCCATCTGCCCACATCTGGGGCAATTTCAACCGGTTGGGTTTGACAGCGCCCGAGGTCGCAATCACAATAGCGCGCCCTGAAACGGGGGGTCCCAGACAAAGTCTGAGATAGGGTTGTTAGACCGCAGTTTATTGGGGTGTCGCCAAGTGGTAAGGCACCGGGTTTTGATCCCGGCATTCGTAGGTTCGAATCCTGCCACCCCAGCCAATTGTTGTTCCCAATGGCCGTTCCCAATGTCCGTTGCAAGAGGGGCTCAAGCCCCCGTTAATGAAATAAAGGATTCGGCATGCCAAAACTGATGCTATTTGCAGGCAGCGCGAATCCAGAGTTAGCAATGCGAGTTGCCACGGAGCTTCGGCTACCCTTGGGCGAGGCAAGCGTTTCGCGATTTAGCGACGGCGAAGCGAATATCGAGATACATGAGAATGTCCGTGGTCAGGATGTGTTTCTGTTACAGAGCACCTGCGCGCCCACAGCGGACAACCTCATGGAGCTGATGATCATGGCGGATGCGATCCGCAGGGCATCGGCACAGAGGCTGACGGCGGTGATCCCGTACTTCGGCTATGCGCGCCAAGATCGGCGGCCGCGTTCGGCTCGGGTAGCCATCAGCGCCAAAGTGGTGGCCGATATGCTCGACAGTGTTGGTATCAACCGAGTGTTGACGGTGGACCTGCACGCAGACCAGATACAGGGCTTCTTTAACATGCCCGTGGACAATGTTTATGGCTCGCCAGTGTTGGTTGACCATGCGTTGCTGCAAAATTACGAAAACCCGGTGGTGGTATCACCGGACGTTGGCGGGGTAGTTCGAGCTCGAGCGATCGCTAAACAGTTAGATGATGCAGATCTTGCCATCATTGATAAGCGTAGGCCCCAGGCGAATGAGTCCAAGGTCATGCACATTATCGGTGACGTGGTGGGCAAGACCTGTGTGCTGGTAGACGACATGGTGGATACCGCAGGTACGCTATGTGCTGCAGCACAAGCATTAAAAGAAGAAGGCGCGCTAGGTGTGGTGGCTTACATTACCCACCCGGTGTTGTCTGGTGAGGCCATCAATCGCATCGAGGCCTCCGCCATAGATCGAATGTATGTGACCGATACGATTCCGCTTTCTGCCGCTGGCAGTGCGTGCAAGAAGATCGGTCAGCTAAGCTTAGACCGGGTGTTGGCAGAAGCCATACGTCGGGTAAGCAACGAAGAATCCATCAGCGCGATGTTTCGCTAAAGTAAAGCGACATCTAGCTGAGGTGTTGTTGAATTAACTCTGGGCATTCTTGGTCGCAAAGATGCCTGTTTGCAAATCGCTCTAGCCTATAGGAGGCCATTATGTCAGAGCAGCTACAACTAAGTGCCGAACTGCGCACGGATGTGGGGAAGGGTGCGAGCCGCCGCCTACGTCGTATCGCAAATCGAGTCCCAGCCATTGTGTACGGTGGCACAGAAGAAGCGCCAGTACCTTTGACGCTAAATACCAACGAGCTGAATAAGGCGATGCAGGTCGAGACTTTCTACTCGCAGGTACTCGACCTAACCATCGATGGCAAAAAGCAGCCGGTTGTTGTCCGTGACGTACAACGTCATCCGGCGGCACCGCGCATTCTGCATGTCGATTTCTACCGCGTTGATATGAACAAGACCCTGCAAGTTAACATTCCACTGCACTTCATCAACGAAGAAGATTGCGTGGGCGTGAAGACCGGCGGCGGTATTGTTAACCACATCTTGAACGAAGTTCAGATCGAAGCCTTGCCAAGCGCTATCCCTGAGTTCATCGAAGTGGATATGCTCGAAGTGGAGCTTGGTGGCCAGGTTCACTTATCTGACCTCAAGATGCCTACCGGCGTAACCCTAGTTGCCTTTGGGCATGACGACGATGAGGACCACGACCTCAACGTAGCTAGTGTCAACGCACCACGTGCTGCTGTTGAAGAAGAGGCAGCTGAGTCAACCGATGAGGCCGCACCAGAAGCGGACGCACCGGCTGATGCTGCGGACAGCGAAGACTAGCGGAGTTGTTAGTCGATGGACGCTATTGCGCTCCTGGTTGGACTGGGTAACCCCGGTCCAACCTACGCTAAAACCCGCCACAACATCGGTGCCTGCTTCGTTGAGGCGTTAGCACACCGCCACAATATTCAGTTTGCCAACGAAACCAAATTCAAAGGGTTGGTTGGTCGTGGCCGCATAGGTGGTGAAGATGTCCGTCTATTGCTGCCAACCACCTACATGAACGACAGTGGCCAAGCGGTTGCTGCGCTTGCCAAGTTCTACAAGTTCGCACCAGAGCAAATTTTGGTCGCCTTCGATGAGATGGCGTTTGAGCCAGGGCAGGTTCGATTGAAAACCGGTGGTGGTGACAACGGCCACAATGGGATACGGAGCATGGTGAGCTCTTTAGGCAATAACAAAGGTTTTCACCGGTTGCGTATTGGTGTTGGCCATCCCGGACACCCGAGCAAGGTAACCGCTTACCTAACAAGCCATACCATGCCGGAATCAGAGCGTCGCTTAGTGGATGACGCCACCCATTTTTCCGATGCGCTGCTGCACGATTTGTTTAGCGGCGATCATCAAAAAGCTATGAACGTTATGCACGCCGAAGGAGAGCAGTAATGGGATTTACTTGTGGCATCGTAGGATTGCCAAATGTGGGTAAGTCCACGTTGTTCAACGCCTTAACCAAAGCGGGAATCGATGCAGAGAACTTTCCGTTTTGCACCATTGACCCTAACACCGGCATTGTGCCGGTACCTGATCCTCGGCTCGACGCCTTGGCTGCCATTGTTAACCCAAAGAAAATTTTGCCGAGTACCATGGAGTTTGTGGACATTGCAGGCTTGGTTGAAGGTGCATCCAAAGGTGAAGGACTAGGCAACCAGTTTTTGGCCCACATTCGCGAGACCCATGCCATTGCCCATGTGGTGCGTTGTTTTGAAGACGAAAACATTGTGCATGTGAACGGCAAGATTTCGCCGATTGATGATGTAGAAATTATCAACACTGAGTTGGCGCTAGCTGATCTAGATACGTTAGAGCGTGCGGTAGATCGCTTTCGTCGGGTAGCCAGTTCCGGCGACAAAGAAGCCAAGATGATGGTGACGCTCATTGATGAAGTCTGTGTTGGTCTGAACGAAGGCCGTCCGGTTCGCGCGCAGGATTTAGATGATGACCAGAAGGCTAACTTGCGAGAGTTGCACCTAATTACAGCCAAACCTGTGTTGTATATTGCCAACGTTGATGAAGAGGGTTTTGAAAATAACCCAATGCTTGATGCGGTAGCGGCGATGGCTGCAGCGGAAGGCGCCGAAGTCGTGTCGATTTGCAACAAGATCGAAGCGGAGGTTTCTGAGCTAGAAGACGATGAGCGGGCCGATTTTCTGGAAGCCTTAGGCATCGAGGAGCCGGGTCTAAATCGTGTAATCCGAGCCGGCTGTAAGCTCTTGGGTTTGCACCACTACTTCACCGCCGGTGAGCAAGAGGTCCGCGCTTGGACCATTCCGGTTGGTGCTAAGGCGCCGCAAGCGGCTGGAGTGATTCATACCGACTTTGAGAAAGGGTTTATTCGCGCCGAAGTGGTTGGCTATGAAGATTTCATTGCTGGTAAGGGTGAGCAGGGTGCAAAAGATGCTGGCAAGTGGCGTTTAGAAGGCAAAGACTACGAGATGCACGACGGCGATGTGGTGCACTTTCGCTTTAACGTCTAGTGTTTGGACGCTCCAATCGGGTTCAATTCTAAGCCCAGTTCCCGGTCAAACTCTCGATCAAAGAACGGGCGCAGCAACCTAGCGCCCGCCAGCGATAGATGATCGTCATCGTTGTAGATTGGCAACCCATCGCGGGTTGCCGGGCACCAAGACTCACCGCACAACCACTGATGAATGGGCGCAAAATCAATTTGCTCTTGAGCGGCTGCTTGGGTAAACAGTTGGTTCGGCAACGCTTGGCGTTGCTCATACTCAAGACGCGGTACATCTAGGTTCAGATCTCGCCCCAGCATGGATGCTTTGCCCAGTACTATGGGGACGTCGTAACCGATTTCTGGGCTACCTGCTAAAACCACAATACGTTGTGGAAGGCTCTGCAACTTAGCTAGGGTGCTGATCACCGCTTGCTCAAACATCAGCCGATTTTCCGTTTTTGTTGAGGCCTGCTTGCCCTCGGTATACAAGTAAAAATGGCCACCACTTTCGTTGAGGTAGGGCGCTGGATCGACATAGCGGCCCCAGCGTGCGACTAGATAGACCGTGTTGATTTCCGGGTGGGCGAGTAGCAATTCAAACACTTTGTCGTTGAAGGCTAGGCAACCCGTTTTATCTTTGCCCGCTTGGGTGGTGTAGCCCAGCAGTGGTGCACAGCCTTTGTAGGTCGCATTCAGGCCGTTGATGCCTTTCGCCGCCGTAGCCTCAGCTAGCATATCCATCAGCATCGCGGCGTGTGAGTCACCCCAAATCAAAATGCTGGGATCAACCTCACTGCTATTGAGCGGGCATAGCTGATCGACGGTAACTTGAGAGGGTGCAAACCCTTGGCAGGTTTTACGTGAGGCAGGCTTTTCTTCGGCCACCGCTGCAATACGGGCGGTAACCGGGTCGAGACGGTTGGGTAGACCGTCGGTTTTGTCTAGAACCAAGCCGAATGCGATGGCAATGACCATGCAGACTCCGGCCAGGCGAAACAGTCCCGTGCGTGTCACTAAGGCATCGGTACCACGAAAGGGCTTTTCCACGTAGCGCCAGCTTAAAATGGCAGCGATGACCGAAACCATAACCAAAGCGCAGGCTTCAACGATACTCAACTCGCGTAGAGCGTAATGCTTGGCAAATACCAGTACCGGCCAGTGCCACAGATAGAGCGAGTAAGAAATCAAGCCGATGAATACCAATGGGCGCAGGCTTAAGAGCCGACCGACGCTGTTTTGCCTGTTGGCGCCTGCGTAGATGATGAGCGCTGTGCCTAAGGTGGGTGGAATGGCAGCGACACCTGGAAAGGCAATGCCTGGTTGGTAGGCAAAAATGGCGTAGCCAATTAAGGCAATACCAAGCGCTGCCAACAATTCACTTAACCATGCTGGTGGTGTTGATTTTTGGCTGTTACCGGCCAGCCACATGGCCAGCATTGAACCCAAGAGTAACTCCCAGGTTCTGCTAGGCAGCAAATAGAATCCTGCGGTTGGTGCTTGGGCCACGCTCCAGATGCTGATCGCCAGCGAGATGGCAAACAGCCCTATGGTGGCCGCTAGAAAGCGTCCCGAGAATTTACGCTGCACAAGTAAGAGCACGCCAGGGAATAGCAGGTAGTACTGCTCTTCGATGGCCAAGGACCAGGTGTGCAGCAAAGGCTTCATCTCAGCTGGACCTTCGAAGTACCCCGCTTCACTAAAGAAGAGAAAGTTGGAGCTAAAGATGGCGGTGGTGGCCAAGCTTTCGCCAAAGTCTTCTAGCTCGCCGGGCATCAACAATAGGTACGCGGGTATGCAGCAGGCGAGCAGCATGGCAAATAGCGCAGGAAATAGGCGTCTTGCGCGTCGCGCGTAAAAGTTGCTCAGGCTAAAGCGGTTGTTGCTGATCTCAGCCATTAGTATCGATGTGATCAGATAGCCGGAGATGACAAAAAAGATATCGACGCCAACATAGCCTCCAGAAAAAAGGCTGAAGCCAGCGTGGTACAACACCACGGGTACAACAGCGACAGAGCGAAGGCCGTCAATATCTGGGCGGTAGTGGTTGTTGGCTGGTTGCATGGCGGTTGGGGGTGTTGAGTCGAGGCTACTTTACACTAGTGGTATGCACGGGGTGGAGTGTTGAGGTGCCGTTACCCTCTTGCGCTCTCCCAGTTGTCGCCCTAGACTGCAGGCATGTTGTTTTTACTTAACCTCAATATCAGCCTTGCTACCAAAGATAGCGCTGAGCCAACTACTGCAATCGCCATTCGGCGAGCGGCAGCCCGTACGGGTGGCCGCGAGTTGTTGCACTTAGCTTAAGTACTTAACAACCAAGAGCCACCCAAATATGTTGGGTGGCCTCATTGGCTCTGTGATGTCACCCACCTCAACTTGAGGAAACCGGAGACATCGATGAACAGTCACGGCACTACTAACACTAGCCCCAACACTAGCCCCAACACTAGCCCTAACAACAGCTCCCAGCTTATGGCCATCACCCCCAGGCCGAGCAACGTCATGGTGCGCGGTTTTGGCAGCTATTTGTGGGATGCGGGGGGCGCTCGGTATCTGGACTTCATCCAGGGCTGGGCGGTAAATAGCCTTGGACATGCGGCGCCAGAGATTGTCTCTGCGTTGACCGATCAAGCTAGTACCTTGATTAGCCCCAGCCCAGCGTTGCACAACCTACCCCAACTTGAGCTGGCGGATCTATTGATTCGTAACAGCGAATTTGCCCAAGTGCATTTTTTGAATTCGGGTGCTGAGGCTAATGAGGCGGCGGTTAAGCTTGCGCGTAAATGGGGGCAGCAGCACAAGCCGGGTGCCGTTGACATCATCACGACCCACAATGCCTTTCACGGGCGTACCTTGGCCATGATGTCAGCTAGTGGTAAGCCTGGATGGGGGCAGATGTATCCGCCCATGCCGGCCGGTTTTCGACATGTACCTTTTGGTGATATTGCCAGCCTGCAAGCGGTTGTGGGGCCTGACACGCTAGCCATTATGGTCGAGCCAATACAGGGTGAGGCGGGGGTGGTAGTGCCCCCGCCAAACTACCTGCGCGAGCTGCGAGAGCTGGCGGATGCCAACAACGCGCTGTTGATTTTTGATGAGGTGCAAACGGGTATTGGTCGCACGGGTAAGTTGTATGCACATCAACATCATGGCGTTGTTCCGGACATCATGACCTTGGGTAAAGGCATTGGTGGCGGTGTGCCATTGGCGGCAGTAATGGCGGTTGAGTCCGCTTGTTGCTTTGAATATGGCAATCAAGGGGGCACCTATAACGGTAACCCCTTGATGACGGCTGTGGGTAAGGCCGTGGTCGAAACCATTGTGGCGCCTGGATTTTTGCAAGCGGTGCAACAGCGCGAAGTGCAGCTACGTAGCGGTTTGGAGGATTTGGCTCAGCGTTACCAATGGTTGGAGGTGCGGGGTCAAGGTTTGCTCTATGCCGTGAGGTTGCCCACCGCAACCTCAGCGGAGATCAGCGATCGCGCTTTTCGCAATGGTCTGCTAGTCAACCCTGCACAGCCAGACGTCTTGCGCTTTATGCCGTCGTTGCGTGTGAGCCTGAGTGAAGTGCGCGAGATGTTGGAACGACTAGAGGCGAGTTTGTAGTTGGGGTAGAAGGGGCGCCATAACAGGGTCCCTTTGCTGATTTATGTCGGAATCAGTTAAGCTCGAACCACATTTCCAAAGGAGTGGAATATGCTCAAAAGAATCGACTGTACTTTAAGCTCGGCGCTAACCAGTTTGGGCCTGAGATCGCCTTGTTCTGCCAGGCTGATTGCAGCAGCGGTGTTATTGCTTTGGTTTCAAGGTGCGCTTGCCGCCGTATCGCCTTGGGTTAAGTTAGACCTTAGTAGTGGGAGCCCTCGCTTCGCAACCGAAGTTGCTGGCATACCTGGTGAGTCGATCATTGATACCGGGGCTACGATTAACAGTCTTAACATCCGGTTTCTCAACAAGCATAACCTCGAGCTTAAAAAGACGGGAAAGGTGCGAATTGCTGGTGTGCATGAAACCACCGATCGCCCAGTGTATGGCAAGGTTCCAGGCAAGGTTTTTGGGTCGGAGCTCGTTTTTCAAGATCTAGTCGGGACCAGTTTTGCGCCGCCAGATACCCAGCTTTTGTTGGGTGCTGGTTTTTTGGGCTTGTTTATATTTCAGTTCGACTATCCGAACTCCCGGATGCGTGTGCTATCTAGGGATGCCATTGATTTGAAGAAGGTTGCCAACCTAGAAACGAAACGCGATCAAGGCGGTGGCCAACCTATTGTGAAGGTGGGGCTTGATGGCGAGAAAAACGTCTGGCTTGTGCTGGATACAGGGAGTACTGGGGGCCTAATGTTAGAACGCAAGCTGGCTAAAAAACATAAGTGGCTGGAGCGCTATCCGATTGAGCAGGGTTACAGTCTTGGGGTCAATGCTGGTCGTGAAATGGAGAGATTTAATTTGCCAAGCATCACTTTCGGCCCCTTTGAGCTCGGGAACACCCTAGTGTCCGTACCCAAAACCAACGCGCCTTTAGAAATATTTAAGAAAACGACAACGACCGGGTCGCACATAAAGCGCCGGTCAGGCAAAGCTCAGGGGTTGTTGGGCTACGATGTGTTAAAGCACTTTGTGCTGACAATAGATTACAAAACAGGTCGTGCACACGTGGCGGAGCCGGAACGGCTAACCCCAGAGTGACTTGGCCAGGGTTTACAGGCTGCCGTACACTTATTTGAATGATCACTCAAATAATGTTCACCAAAGGTTTGAAGACTGGTGAAGTTTGGCTGCGAATATAGCAGGGCAACAGCCTCTGAGAGATTAGCCTGACAATGTAAGTGGGCTTACTGGGAAATGGCCAAACAGGCTACTATGCGTTCCAAAGTTTCTACTCATTGCTCAAGAACTAGGATCGCATATGCCCAGTATTATTCATTCCAGCCCTTTGCCTGAAGTCGATATCCCAAATGTAACCATTACCGCGCACGTCCTGCGTAGGGCAGCAGAGCTTGGGGATCGGGTAGCCATCCGTGATGCGGGTGGAACCAGTTCGTACACCTACACGGAGCTCAGCAAAGCCATCCATTGTCTTGCTGGTGGCTTAGCTGAGCGTGGTATTGGGCCGGGTAAGGTGGTTGGGCTGATGGCACCCAATTTGCCCGAGTATGCCGTTGTCTTTCACGGGGTTGCGGTTGCCGGCGGTGCTGTTACCACCATCAATCCGACTTATGGTGCCCAGGAAGTAGGGCACCAGCTCAAAGATGCGGGTGCCTCCATCTTGTTTACGATCCCCATGTTTGCAGAGGTGGCACAGGCGGCAATCCAAGGTACTGACGTGACCGAGCTTGTCATTATTGGGGACAGCGTGCCTGGCACGACAGCGATGTCTAGCCTGTTTGCCGACCCCATTACCCAAGTGCCCGTAGATGTGGCAACCCACACCGTGGTTTTGCCTTACTCTTCTGGCACCACCGGTATGCCCAAAGGCGTGATGCTGTCTCACCGCAACTTGGTGGCGAACATCGAGCAATGTAATCACGCGATCATTTATCAAGAGAACGAAGTCGCTTTGGCTGCGTTACCTTTTTTCCATATCTACGGCATGCAAGTGCTAATGAACGGGTTGCTGAGTAACGGCGTTACCACGATCACAATGCCTCGATTTGATATGGTTGAAGCCTTGCAAGCGGTGCAAGCGCTTAAGATCACCCGTTTCTTTGCAGTGCCGCCGATTGTCCTTGGTTTGGCCAGCGCACCCATTGTCGATGACTATGATGTGTCGTCTATTCGGCAAGTCTTCTCCGGTGCTGCGCCCTTAGGCGCGGAGCTGGCGGATAAAGCCGCCGCACGACTTGGTTGCGAAGTGGTGCAAGGTTACGGCATGACCGAGCTGAGCCCGGTTAGCCACTCAACGGTAGAAGGTGACTATCGTCCTGGGACTAGCGGGGTAACCGTTTCTAATACCGAGAGTCGCATCGTTGATCCAGATACCGGAGAAGATCAGCCGGTAGGTGGGCGAGGAGAACTTTGGGTGCGCGGTCCGCAAGTGATGACAGGCTACCTAAACAATCCAACCGCTACCGCCGAGACCGTGGATGCGGATGGCTGGCTTCATACCGGGGACATTGCGATCATCGATGAACATGGGCACATGTCGATTGTTGATCGGATGAAAGAGCTAATTAAGTTCAAAGGCTTTCAAGTAGCGCCGGCTGAGCTTGAAGCGCTGTTAATCACCCATCCGAAAATTGCAGACGTGGCCGTTATAGGTATCCCTGATGACGAAGCGGGTGAAATTCCCAAGGCCTTTGTCACCAATGCGCCGGGTGAATCCATAACTCTGGAAGAGATTCAGGCGTTGGTGAGCGAAAACTTGGTGAGCTACAAACAGATTAGACAGTTTGAGGTTATTGAAGCCATACCCAAAAGTGCCTCCGGCAAAATTCTTCGCAAAGACCTGCGTAATCGCTAAACAGCATCGCAGTGCTGGTCCTGGTTAGGTGGGGTAATTTCACCGAAAGAAAGTTCAGCTATAGTTAAGCGAGGCGAAATTTTAGGAAACTGGCGATCAACCAGCAAACGCTGGAACTGGTGCATATGAGTCGCGAACAGATGCTAGGCAAAACGGCCAAGGAAGCCTTCGCCGGCGAATATGGGGCAGCACTCCACGATTTTTATGTTCGATCTTTTGCAAGTAAAAAGCCTATTACTCAGGAATATCCCCTCTTTCTTGGTGGCAGCAAACGGCACATGAGGACGGTTTTTAATCCGGTTGTGGATGAAAATGACACCGTTGTTCGGGTCTTTAGTTGTCCGCTGGACGTTACAGCCGAGTACGCACTTCGTGGTGTTGAGGCTCGCACAGCCGCAGTTAACAAAGAAATGGAAGGCTTCATCAGTCTTGCTGCACATGATTTGCGCAGCCCAATGCGACGGATTAACGATATCGCAAGTTTTTTGCGTGCAGACTTGCCCGAGCTTAGTGAAGAAAATTCGAGGCTGCTGGATATGCTAGAGAAGGTTGCTAGCCAATCCTTTGCGATGATCTCTGACCTTATTAACCATGCGCAGGCGTCAGAGATTGCTGGCGAGCAAGAAGATTTTGAAACCTTCCGTTTAAAGACGCTTTGTGAGCAAGTTCTGCAGACCTTAGATCCAGGCCAGACTCACCATTGGAAGGTTGAAGAAGCGGTGATATTTGGAGAGCGATTGTCTACCCAAATTATCATCAGAAATTTGATCGACAACGCGATTAAACACAACGCCGATAGGACGCTCCAGGTATCCGTAGCAGTAGCCCGCGTTGATGATTCTACCTTTGAACTTGTCGTTTCTGATAACGGCCGAGGGTTTTCTCAATCGGACATCGGTCAACTAAAAGGTAATCCGTTGACTACCGGCAGTGGCTTTGGTATCGCTGGAGTGATGCGTCTGGTTAGCTCTCGTGGCGGGGTTATCTCGGTTGACGAGCGCGCAGAGGGAGCCGGGGCAACCGTTCGAGTGGTCTTACCCGGCAACCTAGAGACTGAGGTTCGCTAAAAAGTTAGTGGTAGCGTTAAATGTTCGGCGAATATTTCGTTTCGTTGTTCGATTAACACCGGGTCAGATTCGCCCAAAGCCAAGGCAACCATCCCCCAGGACTTTCGCAGAAAGCTCGGCATTGGGTTTTGCTCAGGCGGTAGTGCTTCTAATAGCTGCGAGAAAAAGGCCCAGTAAACGTCTGCTGCGGTGAGGCTGTTGCCAACTAGATAGCGGCTGCCAGCGGATCGTTGTGCTTTGATTTGGGTGGCGAGCAGGTCAAGCACTTCTTGCACGCGTGCTGCAGGGTTAGCGCTGTTGTCGTAGTAGTCGCGATACATGGGGCTGTTCAGGATGGCCTCACCTTGCTTCTCTATCCCGGGTGCCAACATCAGCAGTCTACCGTTCCAGGCAAAGCCGCTTTCTCCAGCGATTTCATTCACCAAGCCAACCACCTGCATCCGTAAATTGATATCTTGAGGCAGTAGGTCTGGTCCGGAGCCGAGTCGCTGAGCCAGCTCAACGATCTCAAGCCAACGTACGCGCGGTGACTCGTCGTTGTACATAGCAACCGGAGCATTGCGATGCTTGGTCCATGCCACAAGCTCTGGATTTTCGCCCCCGCCTTCTTGTGCAACCGGTGTGAAGGGCACATTGCGCAGGTTGAAAACAGCCTTTGCCGCTTCGCTCCAGGGACCGGGTACGTTTGCGGTTAGAGCTAGGCGTAGCCCGGTTAGTGATTGGGCGTCAGCAACGCTGGTGTATTCCATGGTTAATCCTCAATGTCGAAAGTGACGCCGGCATTCGCCGGCAAACGTTGCAGCAGTTGATCACCCATGGCGGTTGCGGGTGTCCAGATACCGCCGCCGACTGGCAAGCTATCTTGTGCTAAGCAGATGGCTGACTCGCTAAGCATCTTGGCAGTTGAACCATAGCCTGGGTCGCGATCTCCTTTGACGTGGGCGATCAGAGATTTGCTGGGGTCGGTTGGGTGCTTGGCGAAAATTTTGATGTGGAAGTAGCCGTTACGTTGCGCATCCGGCGTTGGGCCTTCGCCGGGCTTAGGTAGGACCTTCTTTAGCAGGTCGCGGGCTGGGCCAATGCTGGCTAGCCCAGTAAAAGCGGCCGTACCCAGACTCATGGCTGCCGCTGCAGCGCCACCTAATGGTCCGCTGCCCATGATGGTGGCTTCGTCGTAGCGAAAGTCACGCCCGTATGCAAAGTCCATCAGCGCGTTGCTACGTCGCACCACCCGAGTATTGATGGCGGCCATCACAAAAGGCCCAACCCAAGTGTTTAAGTCATTATCAAAGCTGGCGCCGTTTTTATCCGGGCCATCCAGGCCGCGAGGGCCGCCGGCTGGGTTCAGGGCGTAGGGGTCCGCAATAGTGTCGAGGATGCGGGAATCTATCGCGCCTTCGTCCATCATAGTCATCATGCTGTCGATGGTGCCGCCGCTAAAGCCACCTTTGGCCGCCGCCACCCGGTACTTGACCATGGGGCTGACACAACCGTGTCGCTCGCGCATTTGCTGTTGCACAAAGTAGGTGCCGATGTCGGAAGGGATGCTATCAAAGCCGCAGGTATGCACGATACGGGCGCCACTTTGCTCAGCGGTGGTTTGATGTGCATCAATCATCTTACGCATCCATTGCACCTCGCCGGTTAGGTCGCAGTAGTGCGTGCCAAGCTCGGCGCATGCGGCAACTAGGTCAGAACCAAATTTGGCGTACGGACCAACCGTGGTCAGGACCACGCGTGCCTTGCTGACCAACTCCCGAAGCTTAGCTGGGTCATTGCTGTCTCCAACCAGCACGCTAATGTTGTCGGGGATTCCAAGATCACGCTTTACCGCGGCCAGTTTATCCGTATTGCGACCGCCCATAGCCCAGGTCAGATTGCTATTGGCATAGTTCTCGTTGAGATACTGGGTCACGATCTTGCCCGTGAAGCCGGTTGCACCCCAAACTAAAATATCGAACTCGCGGGGTTGATTGCTCATGTTGCTCAAGTTAAAGCACTCCTTGGGTTTGCAGGTCGATCACATCGGTGTCGCTTAACGTTAGCCACTCGTTGAGCACCTCAACATTATGCTCACCGGGTTGCGGAAACAAGCGGACGGACGCTGTGTCGTAGTCGCTAAAGCGGATTGGGCTGCTGGGTAGAATAATGTCACCCAAGTCCGGATGGGTCATGCGGTGCAGCATGCCGCGCTCGTGCAGGTGCGGCAATTCTTGCACCTCATCAATGGTACGGATAGGGGCTACCGGAACCCTGGCCATGCGTAGCGCAGCGTAAGCTTCATCTTTTGTCTGCTTGCTAGTCCAAGCTTCGATAGCGGCATTAACCTCCGGTTCCCGACGCAATCTTCGTGCTGAGTTGGCGTAGTCAGGGTTGTCTAGCAAATCGTTGCGACCAATAGTTTTGGCGATATTGTGCCAGTGGGTTTCAGCGACCGAGATGATGGCTAACCAACCGTCTTTGCAGCGATAGCGTCCGTATGGACATACTCCGCTGGGTGAGCGGGCGCTGTTACGCGCGGGTAGCTCGCCGCCAGCGGCATAGTAAGCGGTGAACTCCGAGCACATGGTGAAGTACATGGATTCCAACATGGATACCTCAACCCTTGTGCCTTTGCCGTTGATGCCGCGGCCCACCAAAGCGCTCATGGCGCCGGCGTACATATGAATACCGCCCATGATATCGCAGGGCGCACCGCCGGCTCTTGAAGGTGGTTGATCCGGGTCACCGGTACAACCCATGACGCCGCTGGCAGCCTGGATCGTGTGATCCATGGCGAGTAGGTCGCTATCTTCGCCGGTCAATCCGTAGCCGGTACCACTTACATAAACCAGCTTTGGGTTGAGCTGGTGCAAGGTATCCCAGCCCAGGCCAAGCTTGTCTAAGGTGCCGGGCGCATAGTTTTCGAGCAACACGTCAGCCTGCATCACCAACTTGCGTAGCAACTCCTGACCTTGCTCTGTTTTAAGGTTCAATGTCAGGCTGCGTTTATTGGAGTTAAGCATGGCAAAGGCCATTGGTGTTCGCTCGCCGCCCGCGCCACGCATGCGTTCACCTCCGGGCGGTTCGACCTTAACCACGTCCGCGCCAGCGCTAGCCATCAAAAAGGCAGCGTACGGACCTTGGTAGATTTGGGTTAGGTCTACAACCTTGAGGCCAGCTAGCGGTTGGTTTGTTGGGGTGGTCACATCAAGCTCCTAAGTTAGTTCGCTATCGCTAGCGGTCAGTAGATAAAGGCGTTCGGAGCCGTAGTTTTTAGGTAGCACCTGCTCCCCAACGTAAGCAAACTCATAGGCTTGGTCGGGCAGCGTCGCAGCCAACGCTGCAAATTGCTGGGTAGCTAGTATTTGGTTTTCCGGTGCAACTGGCTCAACGCGTGCCGCTTTGCTGGTATGGCGACCGGTGTAATTCAGGCTTTGGTTGATTGGGTCAACGCAAGGCAATAAGGGTCCGGCATGTAGCGCTATGCGAATGCCCAAAGTTTGGCTTAGCTTGGGTAATCTGGCGGGATCGCTGAACAGCGACTGTAAGCTTAAGGCGAATTGTGCCGCGTTGCTGGCCTTGCTGAAGACAAAATAAAAGGCATCGCCAAAAGTTTGCTGTACGGCTGGAGGTGCAGCAGCCTGGGCTAAATCGGCAATCAGCGGCAGCAACTGCTGATAGTAAATTTTTATGTCCGCTTCATTGAAGCGACTGTAGCCGACCACATCGGCGAAGACCATCGCCATCAGTTGTCGTTCGTCTGTTGTGTTGGCCATCGCGGCAATTTTAGGGTTTGTGACCTGCTCACCCTCAGGGTTCAGCATGTACTGGGGGAGCTGTGCTTGTTGCCATAGTGCAATGCTGTCTGCAGTACCGCCAGGTAGTCCCGGTTTGTTGTCCCAAACCGATATGCCAACAACCTCTGTTCCAAGCTCTCGTGCTTTGAGGTTGGCAAGCCCTAGAATGACAACGTTGCAGTAACGTAAGTCTGCTGCCTCAGCTTTGCTCAAGCCATCACTGGCAACGGTGACTGTCGCGGCCTGTTCTAGCAGTTTGCGATAACGGCTCTCCCAGCGCGTTGCATCCATCACATCGGTGCTCACGCTAAAACCAGCAAAGGCATCAACCTCCATGGGTAGCACGACGTTTAACTCGATTTGTTGCGCAACAAGCGCTTCAGCAAACAAAATGTCGCTACCATTTGCTAAACAGCAATAGGCGACGCCGATGTTGTTGTTGATGATGGCGGCGGCCAGTTTGTCCGCAACGCCTGCCTCATGGGTTGGGGTAAATCTTGGATCATCTCGGTTTACCCTATCCATCATATGCCCGGCAAACACGGCAATTTTAGGCATGGCCAAAACGTCGTCCAGCGCTTCAACCGCTTGCCCAGTAATGCTCAGCAGCTCGCGGGCTTGGCGAACCATAGAGCCCATAGCAGACAGGTCAGCACCGTTGAGTTGCATGGCCGCAGCGTAGTGTTTTTTTGCAGTGCTGATGTCGCCAAGTACTAGGTTGGCTTCAGCTAATGTTGGAAGGTCCCAGTAGGCTTGGTCTGGATTGTTAGAGAGTCCGTTGTTACAGGCGACAACCACTTGTTCAGCAATTTGTTTAGCCGCAGCGGGTGCACCGAGCCTTAGAGATAAAGTGGCGGCGTTGATGCCGGGGTAGGGGTCGCCAGAGTTTTCGAAGGCTTTTTGGTAGTGATTCAGTGCGGCTTGCCAATGTTGGTCTGCGCGGCTTTTGGTGGTTGCTGCACGAGCCAAGTCTTTTTCGGTGCGCCCCAAAAAGCCAATGGTCTCGACGTCTTGATGGCCTTGCGCGACGAGTTCCAGCAACACGCGACGCGCGTTTCTCGGTGCACCCGTGTTGGTCAAAGCGTGCGCGCGCAGTTGTTCAATAGCCGGAATTCGTTTTTCTGATGGTGGCGGCAGGCGTTCTAGCACTTGGCGAGCAAAACCTTGGCGAAGCAAATGTCGAGCATCGCGTACGAGTTGATCGTGATTGTCTTTGCTCACCATATTGCTACAAGCCCGCTAGAAAGGTTTCACGATCACCAAGATAACAATGACAATGAGAAGTATGAAGGGAGCTTCGTTAAGCATGCGCAGCGACTTGGGTGTCATGGTGATACGGCCTAAGTCTACCTTGCGACCGAGCCCAACAAAAAAACCATGTAAACCGGTCATCAGCAGAACCAGCACAATCTTCACTTGCAGCCAACCGGCACTCATTAATTCTGGGTTCAGTGCCAGTAGAGCAATGCCTAACACCCATACGGCAATCATGCTTGGCGTCATGATGGTGTTTCTTAGGCGCGTTGCAGCAGCCGACATAGTGTCAAACAGCGGATCGCCAGCAGTGGCCTCTAACTGGTGAACTTTGTAGCGCGGGTAGATCAGCATGCTGGCCATCCAGGCGATGACAAAAATGAGATGGGCGGCTTTAATCGACAGGTACAACATAGAGTGCTCAACGGCTGTTTGTAGGCGCGGCAATTATGGCACAAGCGGATATTGGGTAGGGGGTAGCTGGAGGGGTGTTGAGATTGATCGAATCAACTCACCAACCTATGGCTGGGTTGGTGAGTTGTCGCTTGGTGCGGTTGCTAGGTGGTCATGATGGTGACACCAGACAAGCCGGGAGCACCATACACGTGGGTATAGCCCACCTTAGGCTTGTTAGGCACCTGCCGTTTTCCAGCGCCACCGCGCAGCTGCAATGCAATTTCGTACACCTGGCGCAAACCGGATGCGCCTACAGGCTCACCGTTAGCCAAACAACCGCCGTCCGTATTCACAGGAAGCTTGCCATCGATTTCGGTGTGACCTTCCTGTAGCCATTTTTCTTGGTCGCCGTCGGCACAAAACCCGTTCTCTGACATATGCATGATCTCAGCGCCCGATTCGGTGTCCTGCAACTGAGCAACATCGATGTCTTCTGGACCAATACCCGCCATCTCAAAGGCTGCCTTGGAGGCTTGCTCTGATGGTGCGCCGGCGCGATCCAAGGCTTGAGACTGTGAGAACACTTCAAAGGAGCCGAAGGTTCGCGTTTTAACTGCTACCGCCTTTAAAAAGACAGGGTTAGAGGTGTATTTGTGAGCTTGATCCGCACGACACAAGATCATGGCACAGCCGCCTTCTGCCGGTGAGCAGAACATGTACTTGCGTAGTGGATCGCAAACCATGGGGGACTGAGCCACCTCGTCGTAAGTGAAGGCATTTTTGCGCCAGGCGTTGGGGTTCATAGCACCGTTCTTATAGTTTTTAACGGCAACGCGCGTGAGCGTGTCTTCGCTGATGCCGTACTCGTGCATGTAGCGCTGGATCTTCATGCCGAAAAACTGGGGGGTTAGCGCCATGCCGATGTCGCCGTACCATTTGCCTAAGCCGCTGGCTTCTGGGTCAACGGTAAAGGCACCGCGTGGATGCTTGTCGAAGCCAACCGCCATACCCAGGTCAAACATGCCCGACTGGATGGCCATGTAGGCCGACTGCAATGCACTGCCGCCCGTGGCGCAGCCGTTTGAGACGTTGATAAACTGCAAGCCGGTTAACCCGAGCTTGGATACCATGCTGTCAGCGTTGCCGGCAGCAGAGCTACCGCCGTAAGCAAACTGCAAGTCATTCCAATCCAGCTTGCTGTCAGATAGCGCTTGGCGTGCCGCATAAACCCCTTGGTCCAACCCGCTCACACCGTCGGTGCGTCCGAATGGGTGCATACCAATACCTACAATTGCTACGTCCATAATCTTCCCTCTTTAATATTTAGTTAAATTAGCGTTGACCCGCTGGCTCAAAAAAGTACGCAATGATGTCTTTGCCATCGCGCTCAACATATTTTTCTACAACTAGGTCCATCTCCATGCCAATTTTTAGTTGGTCTAGGTCGTCACACTTGATCCGGGATTGCACGCGAACTTGGTTGGGTAGCTCAATGTAGCCCACAGCAAAAGGTTTGAATGTCTCTGCGGTCTCCGGACCATCGTAGGGCGGTCGGTTGGGTAGGAAGCCCTGGATAGTCCAGGTCCATAAGGTGCCGCGACGCTCCATCTCGATGTTGGCGGTGTCTTCACCGCAGCATGCGGGGCAGCCGGCCTGTGCGGGAAAGGTTACCACGCCACAGTTGTTGCATTTGCTGCCGAGCAGGCGTGGATCGTTGGAAGGCCAGGTAAATAGGCCTTCGGCGATGGGAATCTGGTTTGCAATACTGGTCACTGTTATAGCCCCTTCGGTTAAGGCTCTTTTGTACCCTGTGCGGACGCTCAGGGCAAATCTGGGGGCGTCCGCTTGCCGGTGAGTTGCTCGTAGCTATGGGCCAGATTCAGCAAATGCTGCTCGCTCCAGGCGCGCCCCAAGAGTTCCATACCCACGGGCAAACCTTGGGCGGTGAAGCCTGCAGGCACGCTAATGGCTGGCAGACCTGATTTGGCGCTCAAGCGGCAGTTGCTGCCGGGCTGGTCATATTCGCCCAGAGGCAGCGGTTCAGCGCCAATGCTGGGATAGACCAGCGCATCGAGCTTTTGCAGCAGCAGGGTTTGCTCAAGCAGAATTCGTAGCTGCAGGTGTTGACCCAAGGCGGCCGTATACTCGGGACCCTGGCGTTCTTGGGTGGCTGCAGAGATCTGCAGGCTTGGAAGGACCGAAGGGTGGTAGCTGCCAGCGGCAATGATGTCGTCCAGGGATTTGGCCGGAGCATCGGGAAATTGACTTAGGTAGTCGCCAATATCCCACTTGAAGTCTTCGATGAGCACTCGAAAGCCGTTTAAATCACCAGCCAGCAAGTCGTTCAACTCTTCGATATCCAGCTTCACAATAGTGACCCCCAGCCCCTGTAGCTCTTCCATCGCCGCATCGAAGGTTTGGCGCACCGCGGCGCTTTGAGGATTGACGCTGCTAGTAAAGATATTGGTGACATAGCCTAAGGTGGCGCCTTGCATTGTGTTGGTATCCAAGCCCGCAAAGTAGCTGTTGGGAATGTGTCCGGCTGCCACTTTGGTCTGCGCATCTTTGGCATCAACGCCAACGGTGGCATCCAACACAATGGCTAGATCAGCGGTGCTGCGTGCGAGTGGCCCACCGATGTCTTGGGTGCTAGATAAAGGGACAATGCCAAAGCGGCTGGATAATCCTTGGGTTCCGCGCAGGCCCACCAGG
The DNA here is from genome assembly GCA_938036875.1 of uncultured Pseudomonadales bacterium. Taxonomy (GTDB): domain Bacteria; phylum Pseudomonadota; class Gammaproteobacteria; order Pseudomonadales; family Azotimanducaceae; genus CALHVX01. The sequence goes on along the minus strand of CALHVX010000073.1, from coordinate 69,703 downwards.
TTGTTGTGTGATGCAGGGATACGAATCGAGCCGCAAGTATCGCTGCCCATGCCGGCTGCGGCGAAGTTGGCTGCGACGGCAGCGCCTGTGCCACCGCTAGAGCCACCCGCGTTGCGCTCGTTGTCGTAAGGATTGCGGGTTTGTCCGAACAACGAGCCGGCGGTGGTAATACCATAAGCAAATTCGTGCATGTTGGTTTTACCCAAAATCACAGCGCCCGCGTTGCGCAATCGTTGTACTGCTTCCGAATCGCGCCCGGTCTGTAGGTTCTCTAGCAACTTGGCACCCGCCGTTGTGCTCATGTTGACGGTTTCGTAGTTGTCCTTAACCAGTATTGGGATGCCGTGGAGCAAGCCTCGTGCTCCCTTGGCTTGGCGCTCAGCATCCAGCGCTGCGGCATCTGCAAGTGCGTCTGGGTTAACGATGCGAATGGCGTTGAGTGCAGGTCCCTTGCTGTCCAGCCGGGCAATGCGCTCAGAGTAGTACTCGACCAAGTCAACGGAACTCAACTTGCCGCTGGCCATCGCGGCCTGCAACTCGCTGATGGATGCTTCCAGTGGATCAAAAGGCATGGGGTTAGTCTCCAAAGGGGCGGTGGTTGCCTTGCCGCATGCCGCTAGTAGCAGGCACAGGATTAAGCAGGGGCGTGGTATCGGCAATTAGTCGCGCCTTAACTGTGCTGTTTCAGTATCGCGAATCTCATATAACTCGATGACATTGCCGAACGGGTCGCGACCATAGATGGCCGAAATGTCACCAAAATTGACCGGCTCCCTGTGAAACGTCATGCCGTGCTCCATGAGGCGTGAGTACTCTGCATCAATATCGTCTACCTGGAGTGCAAAGTGTGGATAACCATAATCCATAGGCTGGGATCGGTGATCCTGGGGTTTAGGGTTGGTGTATTGCCATAACTCTAGGTAGGCGTTGCTGGTTTTCAGCATGGCCATGTGGGCGGAAACTTTCCCAACGCCAATGGCTTCATCGGCAAGGGGGTTGTCACCTTGGAAGTCGGTACGCTGAACCACCTCAAATCCTAGGGCTTCTTGGTAAAATTTGAGACCTAGCTCGAAGTCTGGGACTCCCACGGCCACATGGTGGATGCCTAGAATCATGATTTTCCCCTAGATTGAGTACAATAGGGTCAGACTAACAAATCTTTTGCGAGGCAGCTTTGAACACCCAAATGGACAGCTCACACAACGATTTCCGAGCCGAAGTGCGCCAGTTTTTGGCGGACGCTTTAACCCCCGAGCTAGCGGCGGCAGGCGCTTTAGGTTTTGCTGCTAGCCGTGCGGATGGCACCCGCTGGCACAAGATTTTGTTTGATAAAGGTTGGGTTGCCCCGGAATGGCCTGCCGAGTATGGCGGCACGGATTGGGATGTGACCCAAAAACACATTTTTGAAGAAGAGATGGCGCTTGCAGGCGGCCCCATGTTGATGCCCTTTGGCTTGGGTATGGTGGGCCCGGTGATCTACACCTTCGGAACCGATGAGCAAAAAGCGCAGCACCTACCCGGCATCTTAGATGGCAGCACCTGGTGGTGTCAGGGCTATTCCGAGCCGGGTAGTGGTTCGGACTTGGCATCGCTAAAAACTTCTGCCGTTCGCGATGGCGATGATTATGTGGTTAACGGCCAAAAGATCTGGACCACCAACGCCCACAAAGCGGATTGGATATTTGCGCTGGTTCGTACCGACTCCAGCAGCAAACCGCAAACGGGCATTAGCTTCTTGCTCATCGATATGAAAACACCGGGTCTAGAAGTGAAACCTATTGTGTCTATTGATGGGTTGCATCATTTGAACGAAGTGTATTTCACCGATGTACGGGTTCCGGTAACCAACTTGATTGGCGAAGAGAACAAAGGTTGGACCTACGCTAAGTTTTTGCTTGGGCATGAGCGTACGGGCATTGCGGGTGTTGCGGGTTCTAAGAAAGCGGCTGCAGCCTTGCGTGAAGTGGCTAAGGACGAATCCAATGGTGTGGATGGTGGCCTGGAGAAAAGCCCAGAGTTCACGGCGCGTTTGAGCGATGTTGAGGTTAAGTTAGCGGCGCTGGAGTTTACCGAAGCACGTTTGCTTGCGGATATGGCGGCGGGGAAGCCTGCGGGTCCTGCTGCCTCTACGATGAAAATCTTGGGTACCGAAATTCAGCAGGCGCTGCAGATATTGCGGGTAGAAGCGGCCGCACACTACGCCTTGCCCTTTGAGTTGGCGCAAATTCGCGGTGAAGCCAATGAGCCTGCACCCGGGCCTGAGTATGCTATTCGTGCAGTAAGCGATTACAACTTTGGTCGCGCAGCCACCATTTATGGCGGCAGCAACGAGATCCAACGTAATGTGATCGCCAAGGCGGTCTTGGGGCTCTAAGCGTCTCCGCCTAGGCCGTTTGGTTAGGCTTAACCCGCGCCACAAATTGAGTTAGCGCCGATTCCAGGCGATGAATCTTGCGGGTTAGGTCGATGGTCTCCGGCATGCTGCTTGGTGGGTCGGAGCAAAGGTTGCGTATCCGTAGGCTGCAATCTAAGTTGCGGCACATCACGTTGCCCACAATGCGTCGACCATCGGTGCCGGCTACCGTGGTGCTGTACATTGCGGTGCCGTTATTGTGGTGCATGTGGTTGCACCAAGAGCACATGCGGCCTCGGCGCTTAGTGGGTGGCGGCGCATAGCGATTTAGCTTCAACCCTACCAGCCTATCAACCCCCGCATTAGCCTGTGGATAGACCACATAGCCTTGATGGCCTGAGGGGTGAATCCAGCCAAAATAGTCCAGCACACCCCAATCCACGGGCGCCAAATCAGGCACCGCTAATTCGCGCCTCACTTGACGTGAAAATAGCGCTACTATTTCACCTTCGGACAATGCCTCCACGCTTTCGATCTCCTGCGATAGAGGTTCACGTTAGCGAGCAACCGAAAAAATGGCAACTTAGATAGGACAGAACAATGAGCAACGCAGCGCAGATAGAGTATTGGAACGGCCAAGCGGGTGAGACCTGGGTGCAAGCAGCAGCGCAAACGGATCGTTTGTTGGCGCCTATCTCTAAAATTGCAATTGAGCGGGCTGGGGCTAGTGCTGGTGAATGCGCGATAGATATTGGCTGCGGGTGCGGCACAACCAGCCTGGAGTTGGCTGATGCAGGCGCTAAGGTTTGGGGTGTTGATATTTCTGAGCCCATGCTTGCACTGGCAAAGAAGCGTGCGGGGATCCGTGAGGATCTATCCTTTAGCGTTGCGGATGCGGCGGTGCAAAAGTTCACAGCCGAACACCAATTGGTATTTTCGCGTTTTGGGGTCATGTTTTTTGATGAGCCGGCTGCTGCATTCGCCAACATTCGTACCAGCTTGGTCCGTGGTGGACGTTTGTGCTTTGTTTGTTGGCAGGCGCCGCGTGATAACCCCTGGATGTCCATTGGTGGTCAGGCGGTTGCGCCCTTTTTGCCGAAACCTGAAACGCCGGTTGATCCACGCGCACCTGGGCCTTTTGCCTTTGCGGATAAGGGTTACTTGCGTTCGATCTTGCAGGTGGCTGGGTTTAGCCAGATTAAGATTGAGAGCATCACGCCAACCTTACACGTAGCGGATACGCTGGACGAAGCCATGGAGTTTCAAGGGCGTATTGGCCCGGTGTCTCGTGTGCTGGGTGAGCTTGAGGGTGATACCAAGGCTAAAGCGTTGGAGGCTGCGCGCGAAGCGCTAGCGCCCCATGTGAAAGCCGATGGCGTAAATCTTGGGGCCGCTTGTTGGTTGGTCACCGCTCGTAACTAAACCTGGGTGTTGAACACATCAAGGGTCCCTAGGTTTTTGCTTTTTTATGTAGTTTGCAAACCCGTTTGTACCACCCTCCCTAGCTAGGGTGGTGGTACAAATGGGTTTTGAAAGTGCGCTACACCATTTCCCCCCGGCCTTTCGTTTAGCCCCGGTTTTACAAACTCGATAGAGCTGGCCTTTTCAGGGCCATGGTTCACACGGCGAATTTGATACCCGAGCTCATGCACCGCTCTGTGATGGCGACCGCAGAGCAGTACCAAGTTATCAAGCTTGGTTTTGCCACCGTTGGCCCAATGCACAATATGGTGGCCCTCTACGTACTTATCTTGGGAGCAACCTGGAAATTGGCAATGCCGATCTCGGGATACGAGAGCCCTTCGGGTGGACGGTGGTATCGCGCGGGTCTTGCGACCGGCGTTTAGCGGTTCGCCTTTGGGGTCTTCGAGAATAGTCACCAAACCACCATCGCAGGCGAGCCGGCGAATGGTCTGGGGGTGTAAAAGCGTTCCCGCGGGAACGTTTTTCTTTTTTTCCATATAGGTTCCGTCAGTTTCAGCCAAGGTTTCTGCGGCGACATGCACTATTACTTGGTGTCGGTCACCTGGTTTGCTTTCACTTTTACATGCAATACCAGCCGCTAAACTGTCCCCCATGAGCTGGATTAAGGCATCAGATCGTCGCGCCCAATAGCTGTCTTCGTTAGCATCAGATGGAAGGGCGGACAATGCCTCGGTTGCTTTCGCCAAAGCCTTCAAAAATATCTCACCCTGTTCCGGTGTCAGCCGTCCTTGCACAATCAATGCACCACTATCATCCCAGCGGGTACTGAGCGAACGCGAGCGGAGCATCGCCTGCACATCACCTAAACACTCCGCCTGTTTTACCGACCTTACGATGTGCTCCACGCCTTCCGCGTTGGTCTGTAACGCAACTGCCAACAGCTCCGCTTCGTTCTTTGGTGTTGCCGCCCGGGTTAAAGCTCGAACTTTCGAATAACTTAACTGACCCTCGCGAAATGCAGCATCGATGGATGGTAAGGAACCCAAAGCGCGGGCGATACGCACCTTCTCACGCGCTGTACCAAAGGTGAGACCAAAATGATCGTGTAACCAGCGCGGCAAGCGCAGTGGCGTACCGTCTGCGTGAGCACGTTGATCCAATTCTCGCAGCACTGTGGCCAAACGATATTGCAGCGCTTGTTCTTGGCCCATCCACAGGCGGGCTTCATCGAGCAAGGCACGTAGTGAGTAACGAGTGACGTCGCCGTGAAGCTGTTGGGGTGCGGGTTGTACGTTTGGTTGTGCGTTGGCAGTCATGAGTGTGTACTCCCAGAATACTGTATATATATACAGTATATCATGAGTTCTGCCAAACCCAGCAAAAACATTAGCGAATCTGGTTATGATAGCGATTGTTCTAGGGACCGAAATAGAAGATGAAGATGGCGAGTACAAGAAAACGAATCATGATCATAGGTCAACCCGGCTCCGGCAAATCTACTTTGGCTAGGCGTTTGGGTGAGAAGTTAAACCTTCCCGTAGTGCACATAGACCTCATTCATTGGCAATCCGGGTGGATTGAGCGAGCCGGGCCAGAAAAAGACAAGCTCTGCGCCGAAGTACACGCCAGAAGCAATTGGATCTTCGAAGGAGGCCGATCTAACACTTGGCCGGAGAGGCTCGAAAGAGCCGATACTCTGATATTTCTAGATTTTTCGACTTTAGTCAGAAGCTATCGAATATTAAAACGACGATTGGAATACCACGGAGTTAGCAGGCCAGATTTACCTGAAAACTGCCCTGAAAACATCAACTGGGAATTCGTTCAATTCGTGTGGAGGACTCGAAATTTGGGGCGAAAGAAAATAATTCAGTTCTTCAATTCTGCACCAAACAACAAGGATAAATATTGGCTTCGTAGTAGTTCTGATGTCGATGAGTTTTTGGGACGTATCAGTTGATCAAAAAAATAGCTAAGCCACCAACGTCTTCAAAAACTCCCGAGTCTGCGCCCGCTCATCACTATTAAGATAAAACTCAGAAGCAGCAAAGTCCGTCACGCCAGCTTCCCTTAAGCTAGCAACACTATCCTCTACCTCCGCTGCGCTGCCCACAACCGCAAGCTCAGCAGGTCCCGCTACGCCTTCGCGTTCGAACATGGCTTGGTAAGAGGGCAGCTCGGCGTACATAGACAACCCTTTCCCAATAGCCGCGCGTACCACATCAGGTTGCTCCGTGACACAAACCGGCAAGGTGGCAATGATACGAGGGCTTTCGCGACCGGCTGCGCTTGCTGCTTCGCTAATACGCGGCACGATATGCTCGCGAATGGTCTTGGGTCCAACCCAAGCCAAGGTGGTACCGTCAGCCAGGCGGCCGGTGACCGCCAATGCTTGAGGCCCTAGTGCCGCCACCACTACCGGCACTTGGTTGGTTGGCGATTGAAAAAACTTGCCGTTACAAGACAAGGTTTCACCGGTGTAATCCACCGCACCATCGCGCAGCAACGGCATCAGTATGCTTAAGTATTCACGCAAGTGACGAATTGGCTTGTCGAAGGGGATGCCCAGTTGCGCCATCATGGTGGCATGCGACATACCGATACCCAGGGTAAGCCTCCCGGGCATAAGGTTGACCGCGGTCTGAGCTTGCCCAGCTAGGATCATCGGGTGACGTGGCATGCTGGGCACGATGGCTGTTCCAAACTCCATTTCGGGCACTTGGGGACCCACCGCAGCAAGTACGGTTAAGGCATCAAAACCACCGGTGGGATGCTCGGCGAGCCAGTAACTGGCAAAACCATCACGAGCGGCTTGTTGGGCGTGGTCCAGTACCGCGGCGGTGCTGGCCTTTTGCACCAATCCGGTGCCATTTATTCCAATTTTCATCGGCTTATCCTACACCTCAATGTTGCCCAGGCCACGTTTTGCCTTAGAGTAGGCTTTTTTGGACACCGGCAGGTCTTAAGAAGTTATGGCAACGATTGCAGAGTTAGATGCAGGGCAACAGCGTCAGGTCGAACAGATGCGCGCCTTGCAGGAACAGGGTGTGGCTATGGGTGGTTGGAAGTTAGGTCAAACCTCTGGTGGGTCACGCGATGCGTTTGGTGAGGGGTTTCGAGCCTTTGGGTATGTTCGAGCGGATCGCATCTTACCCAGCGGAGCAGATCTGCAATGGCAAGATATGGCGCCAGGTGGGATCGAGACGGAAGCTTGTTTTGTGCTGCAGCAAGATCTGGTGCCGCAAAACGGACAGCCGGTCAGCGCAGCCCAGGCGCGAGCGGCGGTTTGGATCGCTGCCGGTTTTGAATTGAACCAATCTCGCCTAGGTTCTGATGCCAGCCACCCGGATCGTATTGCCGATGACTTATCGAACTGGGGTATCGTGTTGGGAGAGGCTGCGCCGGTTCCCCAAGATTGGGATCCAAGTCAGCTTGAGGTGTCCATCCACAGTGCTGCGGGTGAAGCGAATCGAGTGGCTGCTGCGGGCTTCATCGATGATCACTTTGAGTCGTTGGCGCTACTGGCCAATCGATTGAACCAGTTCGGTTGCGCCTTGCGTAAAGGAGAAACGGTGATTACTGGGGCTTACTGTAAGGTCAAAGAGCCGGCAGCTGGTCTGTGGACCGGCGACTTCCAGGAGATCGGCAAAGTGAGCATCAATATTCTGCGCTGAGCTGTTGGTGTACTTTACTTCAGCCTGAGTGTCTGCAAGACCAGGCGGCTAGTGATTATGCCGCCGATTAAACCCGCCAGGTGGCCGTCCCAAGAAACCCCGGGTTGGGTTGGCAACACGCCCCAGAGCATGCTGCCGTAGAGTAGCGCGGTAGCAGCAGCGAGCAATACAGGCCCTAGCTTTCTATCGTAGAACCCTCGCGCTAACAAAAAGCCAAAGTAGCCAAATATCAGGCCGCTAGCACCAACGTGAAACCCCGCGCGACCAAACAGCCATAACAGCAACCCGCCCAGTACAACGATGCACGCGGTGGTGATCAGGTAGTAGCGCGGGGTGCCGATCAGTATCAATGCGGACAGAACCAAAAACGGCGGCAGGTTTGAGAACAGGTGAGACCAGGACGCGTGGACCAGCGGCATGCTGATTATGCCTACCAGCGCACCAAGTTCTCGCGGTACCAATGCAAGTTCGCGAGTGAGTCCGGGCAGGAGCAAACCAGCGCTGGTTACCAACAGCATGAGCAGGGTCAGCGTTGCTAGGGTGACAACGCGCGTTTTCATGAGTTGTTGTTCAACCGTTGGAGAAGTGGTGGCAGCTCCGCCAAAGAATCAATTTGATACTTAGCGGCCGAAAAGTTTTGCCCGCGTATAAAGTTGTTAGCGACGATCACACAATCGATTCCTGCCGCAACCGCGGATTTTAACCCCCGCTCTGAATCTTCGACCGCAATCGCTTGTGCTGGCGCTGCATTGAAGCGTTCGAGCGCGGCAAGGTAAGGGTCTGGTGCGGGTTTGGCGTTTGTGTAATCGCCGTTCGTCAAGACAAAGTGCATGTGTGAGCTGAGGTTTCGATGGCGGTGAATCAGCTCAAAGTCGCGCTTTTTGGCGGTGGTGACAATGGCCATCCCATAGTCCTCAGCTAGGGTTGCTAATACGGACTCTACACCCTCGATCTCTATGGCTTCGGTACGTAGGAACTCTCGATACAAAATGTCGCGTTGGTCTCGCTGAGCCGCAATGTCCGCCTCGCTCACGCCAAGCTGTCGTGCACGATCCCAGGCGGTGCGACCAATGGGCATATCGTGCAGATAGTGTTGCTCGGTGAGCTCAACGCCTAGTGGTTTGATGCAACGGCGCGTTGCTTCGAAGTACCAAGGTTCGGTATGTACCAGTACTCCATCGTTGTCCCACAGTATGTACGACTTCAAGGTTTCAGCTCTCCAATGCCTACAGGTTTAGGAGGGCGACCGAGCAGCTCGGCAAGACGATTTATCTTGGGTTTGTTGTCTTGTTGCAGCAGCTCCCAATGCCCAAAAGAAAAGGGTGTTGCGTGGAGTAAATCGCAAAGGTGTGCTCCCAAGCGCGCAATTATTCCAGGAATTGTGATGCACAGAGCTTTGGTGTCGGTGTGACTGCGACGCAGGGATTCGATGTGCTCACGGAAGCTTAGCGCCATTGGTCCACCAAGGTCGAACTCGCGTGATTGCTTGAGCTGCAGTTGTTCGGCTGAACCTAGGCATAGAGTGGCTAAGGCTTCGCCGAGTTCACCAACATCAAGGGCGGCCAGCATACCCTTGGCGTCTGCTGGCACCACGAAGAGTGGCAGCTTAGCAACGGCGCGCAGCCACCAAGCACCGTAGCCACCTTCGCCATCAAGCAATGAGGGCCGGACTAAAATCCAGTCAGCTGTGGTGCTTTGGATAGCTTGCTCACCGAGCAACTTGGACGAAAGGAAACGGCTCTTGGCGTTAGGCTTCAGTCCCAGGGCGGACACTTGGATGAAGCGTAGATTCGATTGCTCTGCGTATTTGGCGAGCGCCGCCGGACCATCGCAGTGCACACGCTGGTAGGTCTGGGCACCGCGTTGGCGCAGAATGCCAACACAATTGAGAACAACGTCGATATCTTCTAGCAGGCTCGTCCAAGCCTTGGGCTCGGTGAGTTGATCAACGCGCACTTGGCGTCGCTCGTAGCCCCAGAGTTCTGGGGCAAGTCGGGGTTCTATCTGATCAGGATGTCGACTGCCGATGACCAGGTTGGCACCGGCTTGATGCAGGGCGAGGCAGGCGTGGCGACCAATGAAGCCAGCGCCACCAAGAACCAATACCTTAGTCAATGTTTTAACTCATGGTATTGGTTCAGGCTTTGAGCGTTAGAGGTTGGCTTGTATCGTGAAGTACACCGCTCGCTGTGGTGGACGGAACATAAACACATCTTCGGTTTCATCATCTAGTGCGTTTTCCACCCGAGCTTTCAGGGTCAGATTGTTGGTTGCGGCGTAGCTGGCATTCAAATGCACCCGGTTGTAGTTGTCCAGCGTTACCGGCGTGAAGGTACGAAAATCTGTGTCTTCTTGCTCACCTGTGAAGATGCTGCCTACCTGAAGGTAGCCTCTGTCCCCCGCGAAGCGATGACCAATTTGTAGGTGCCCACTATGTTCCGGGCGACGTAGCTCAATTTGGCCGTTGGGGTCTTCGGCATCTAGGTAGGTATAGCCGGCGCTGATATCGAAACCCGCCAGTTGGGTGCTGCCTTGCAGCTCAGCGCCTTGCCGGTCGCTGTCATCTGCTAGGTTGCTAGCCGTAAAAACCCCAGGCGTTGAGGTAAAAACAAAGCCGTTGATCTCATCTTTGAGCGTGTCTTGGAACAAGGTGAGTTGCAACCGATGAACCTTGGTCTGGAATTCAAGCCCAATGCTGGCATGCTCGTTCTCTTCGGGGTCGAGATCGGCGTTGCCACTAAAGTTGCCCGGCGTAAAACCGAACCGTTCGTAGAAAGATGGGTTCTTGATGCCGGTGCCGTAGGCGGCAAACGCCTGTAGGTTATCTTGGATTTGATAGCGTGCTGCTAGTCGGTAGCTGAAGGTATCCTCGAAGTCATCGTTGCTATCAAAGCGTCCAGAGATAGCGGTCTGCAAGCTGCCCCAGTTGCCCACGTGCTCAATGGACAAGCTATCCGTGGTCCCATCTTGAGATTGGTTGGGATCGCCGAAGAAGCTGATGGCGCCGGTTTGATCGAACTTTTCTTCTTCACGCTCGATGATGGCCGTCCACAGCTGCTGTTCGCTTAGCCGCCAGTGGTTCTTGAAGCTCACCCTTAAACGCTGACCATTCACCGTATCTGTTAGCACACCATCTCGGCGATTGTCGTTTTCAGTGTCTAGAAAGGTAACGACTAGAGATGGTTGCCAAAGATGGCCGCTTCGATTTGCGGAGATCTCGAACTTAGCCGCTAGCTCTTTGTGATCAGTGCGTTGGTCGCCATCGATAGGCACCGAAATGGGGAAGGGGGCAGGGTCCGTATCAAACTTTGCGTCGCCATAGCGAAGGACAAACTGAGTGCTGTAGCGCTCGCCGTTGATGCCGTGGGTAAAGTGAATGTTGCTGCTGCTGAAGCCGTCGTCTTCGTTGCCGGTTAGCGCGTTGTTGGTGCCGTCGGTATCGTAGAAGCTACCCGATAGTGAGTAGTAGCCGTTGTCGGTGACATCGGCAAAAGTCGTTTGGGCTTGCCAAGTATTGAACGAACCGCCCGTGATGGCGATCTCACGACGCTGGCGATTTGGTGTGCTAACAAAGTTCAACACGCCAGCCACAGCATCACTGCCCCACAGCGAGGATTGGGCGCCTGGTGCATACTCAATACGGTTGATGCCTGTCAGGTTCAAGTTGCCGAAGTTGTATTCGGAACCAATGGCTGGGTCGTTGATCTCTATGCCATCCACTAGGACTTGTAGATGGTTCGCTTCTGAGCCACGCACTCGAATTTGTGCTTGGCTACCAAAAGCGCCGTTGCGGCTAATAGCGAGTCCCGGCAGCGTCGCCAGCACATCGGGGCCAACCGAACGTCCGCGCTGCTCGATGGCCTCTTGGTTAATGACTTCCACCGTTGGCACCGCCGGTATGGGGATGCGGTGTGCGGTGACCGTGATTTCTTCGATGGGTTGGTTATCGATATTGGCAGCAAAAGCTTGGGTAGCAAAGGAAAGTGCGCAGGCATAAGTGAAAGCGCGTCTCCATGGCAATGAAGACGGTCGTTTGGTAGTGGTATTCATGTTGAGTTCTCGGGCTAACCGTTGATCCTCGAACGGCGTGAAAGTTCGCACTAAGCCGGTCTCCGGACTCATGAGGGCTGGTTTGCAATCGCCTTCCCGTGGACTAAGAACCCTTAGGTTCTGGTGGCCACAGTGGCTAGTGATGGCAAACACTCATTTACCGTTGCGAGGACAGTATCGGATTTACACCGATTTCCCGAGCACTTAGAGCGTTCGACGCAGATTGCGCCGGGAGCGGAGTATAGCGCGTCATCTGCCTAAAGTGCAGCCTGAGAGAGGTTTGGGGCTGAGATGCTTAGCAAACGGCGTACTTGAGAAGATGGGGTTATACTCGGGGATTGAGAGATAACCAAGGGGAGATTCATGGGGACAACACAACAAGACGCCATAATTGTTGGTGCCGGCTTTGCTGGTCTTTATATGCTTCACCGGATGCGCGGCTTGGGTCTGCAAGCACGAATTATTGAAGCCGGTAGCGGTGTGGGCGGCACCTGGTTCTGGAATCGCTATCCAGGGGCACGCTGCGACATCGAAAGCATGGAGTACTCTTATCAGTTCTCTGAAGAGCTGCAGCAAGAGTGGGAGTGGTCAGAGCGCTACGCCACCCAGCCGGAAATCTTGAAGTACATCAATACGGTGGCCGATCGGTTTGATCTACGCCGCGACATTCAATTTGAGACCCGGGTTAACGCGGCACATTTTGATGAGCAAAGCCAACGTTGGTTGGTCAGTACCGATGATGGGCAGCAGATTTCTGCGCAGTATGTGGTCATGGCAACCGGCTGCTTATCGTCGGCCAACATGCCTGAGATTGATGGCATCGATACCTTTGCTGGAGAGGCTTATCACACCGGCCAATGGCCCCATGAGCCGGTCGACTTTAGCGGCAAGCGCGTGGCTGTGATTGGCACCGGCTCATCGGCTATTCAAAGCATCCCGCTGATCGCTGCGCAAGCCCAAGCGTTGACTGTGTTTCAGCGTTCACCAAATTTTTCGATTCCAGCACACAACCAACCGTTGGATCCCGTTTATGTAAAGTCGATTAAAGATCGTTACGCAGAGTTTCGGGCGGAGAATAAACTCACCGCGTTCAATGCCAACTTTGGTTACAACGAAGCAAACGCACTTGAGGTCAGCGAAGCCGAGCGTAATGCGGAGTTTGAATCCCGTTGGGCACGCGGGGGCTTACCATTTATGGCAGCCTTTGCAGATTTGCTCTTTGATCCAAAAGCCAATGAATATGCGGGTGATTTTGTGCGCGGCAAGATCCAGGACATGGTCAAAGATCCCGAGCTTGCACAGAAGCTCTCACCCAGCAGCGTGGTAGGCTGCAAACGTTTGTGTGTTGATACCAACTATTACGATACCTACAACCAAGAGCACGTGAGTTTGGTGGATCTGCGTGAAAGCCCTATTACCAGCATCAATGCTAGCGGCATTGCCACCGCTGACGCTCAATACGATGTGGATTGCATTGTCTATGCGACCGGCTTTGATGCCATGACGGGTGCGGTCATGAAGATTGATATCCGTGGACGTGAAGGCCAAACCCTACAAAGCGCCTGGGCAGAAGGTCCTAAAACTTATTTGGGCCTGGCGGTTGCTGGCTTTCCGAACCTGTTTACGGTCACCGGTCCAGGTAGCCCTTCGGTGTTGACGAACATGTTGCCGTCGATCGAGCATCACGTGAATTGGATCGCCGATTGCATCAAGTACGTGAACGAGCAAGGTGCGGTGAGCATTGATGCGCAACCCGACGCACAAGAGGCATGGGTGGCTCACGTCAATGAAGTGGGTAACACCAGTCTCTATCCCAACTGCAACTCGTGGTATTTGGGCGCCAACGTGCCCGGCAAGCCACGCGTGTTTATGCCTTATCTAGGCTTTGCACCTTATGCTGAGCGTTGCCAAGAGATTGTCGACAACGGTTACGAAGGTTTTGCGCTAAGTGCCTAGTTAGTCGCTAGCGATTGCGCCAGGCTGATCAGTTGGTCTTTAGCACCAGCCACCGCATCAGCGGTGGCATTGGGTCCAGCCATGGTTCGTTGCACCAGCACATCCGTCACCGGTCCTAAGCCGACCAAGCCGAACCACGCGGCGAGGTAGGGGGATTGAAAGTCGAAGGGGTCAGGTTTGCCGTCTTTGGGGCTGTAGTCGCCGCCTCTGGAGTAGACGACCACCGCATTGCCGCTGGCGAGCCCCTGCATGCCTTTCTCACCCATGGCAAAAGTCAGGTTCGGGTGGGTGATCAGGTCGATATATTGCTTTAGCTTGTACGGCACGCTGAAGTTCCACATGGGAACTGCTAGCAAGTAGTGGTCGGCCGCCAAAAATTGGGTGACCAGTTGTGTGATCGCTGCCCACTCAGCCTTTGCATCTCCGCTTAAGCTTTGCCCCATAGTGACCTGCTGCTTGGCTTCGGCTAGTACTGGAGTGAACTCGGGGAGTTGCGCTTCAAACAGATTAACCCTGGTCACCTGCACAGAGCTTGGCAGGGCATCCAAGTAGAGCTGGGCAGCTTGGGTGGAAGCGGACTGTTCGCCGCGGGGAGATGCGTTTAGATACAACAAGTTGGACATGCGGGCTCCTTAGGTAGGCAAGTATTAGTGAGTTGTGCGCAGCGGTTGCGCTGGGTGCAGGTTAGTCGTCATCATACTCGGGTATTTCTAGAGTGCCAGAATGATGTTAGAGCAGGTCACCATCATGGAGGTTAGCCCACGAGACGGGCTGCAGAATGAGCCAGAGCTGCTCCGCACTGAGCAAAAGCTGCAGCTAGTGGCGCATGGGTTGCAAGCGGGCGCCAAGCGGATTGAGGTGACCAGTTTTGTCCATCCCAAGCGGGTACCTCAGATGGCGGATGCGGAGGCGGTTTGTGCCGGTTTGCCAGACGCTGCAGGTGTGATCTATACCGGCCTGGTGCTAAACGAGCGAGGCTATGAGCGTTTACTAGCCACCGAGCGATTACATGAGGCGGGGCTAGTGGTTCCGGCTACGGATACCTTTGGCGAGCGCAATCAAGGCATGAGCATTGCTGACAATGTGGCGATGGCAAGACGTGTTCTTAAAGATGCTCGGCAACGTGGCTTTCGTGCCCAAGTGACCATTGCGGTTGCCTTTGGTTGTCCATTTGAAGGGGACGTAGAAACCGCGGCGCTGGTGGATATTGCTAAGTCTCTAGCGGATGAGCAGCCCTTAGAAATTGCATTGGCCGACACCATTGGCGTTGGCGTGCCAACCCAAGTAACGGAGCGGTTCTTAGCGCTAAAAGACGCGTTAGGACCGGATATACCGCTGCGAGCCCATTTTCACGACACCCGAAATACGGGTATTGCCAATGCTTACGCGGCGGTTGCCGCTGGTGTGACTACTTTAGATGCCAGCATTGGTGGGATCGGCGGTTGTCCCTTCGCGCCTAATGCAACCGGCAATATAGCGACCGAAGACTTGGCTTACCTGCTGAACAGGATGAATGTGGGCCACGATTTGAACCTTGAGCAACTTTTGGTTGCCGCGGCTTGGGTACAAGACGTGCTGGGCAAACCAATCCCATCGATGCTGCTAAAAGCGGGCGATTTTCCTAACAACACTAACGAAAACGGAAACACCTTATGAGCTACACCACGGCTGAGTTAGAGCAACTGCAAGATCAACTAGAACGCTTCATGGACACCCACATCTACCCAAACGAAGAGCTGTACCAAGAGCAGCTAGCCGGTCTTTCGAATCGTTTTGGTACGGTTCCTTTGATGGAAGAACTGAAAGCTAAAGCAAAAGCGGAAGGGCTTTGGAACCTGTGGATGCCTGTTAACCACGGTGGCATGACCAACGAGCAATATTGTGGTTTGGCCGAGGTGATGGGCCGCGTGTTGTGGTCGCCTGAGGTGTTTAACTGCAACGCACCCGACACCGGCAATATGGAGGTGTTCTTAAAGTATGGTACACAAGAGCAAAAAGCCCAATGGCTTGAGCCTTTGTTAAGCGGTGAGATTCGCTCCTCTTATGCCATGACCGAGCCGGATGTGGCCTCCAGCGATGCCACCAATGTACGCACGCGTATTGAGCGCGATGGAGATAGCTATGTAGTGAACGGCAAGAAGTGGTTCATCACCAATGCACCCTATGAGCGCACAAAAATTCTGATTGTGATGGGTAAGTCAGATCCTGAGAACAGCAATCGACACTTGCAGCAAAGCCAGATATTGGTCCCTAAAGATACACCAGGGGTCACCGTTGTACGCCCGCTCACCACCTTGGGTTATGACGATGCACCCTTAGGTCATGCAGAGGTACACTTCGATAACGTGCGAGTGCCTAAAGAGAATATCTTGCTCGGCGAAGGGCGCGGGTTTGAAATTTCCCAAGGTCGTTTGGGGCCAGGTCGTATCCATCACTGCATGCGTCTCATCGGTTGTGCTCAGCGCGCGTTAGAATTTGCGTGCCGCCG
Organism: uncultured Pseudomonadales bacterium; assembly: GCA_938036875.1. GTDB lineage: Bacteria > Pseudomonadota > Gammaproteobacteria > Pseudomonadales > Azotimanducaceae > CALHVX01. Next base: position 53,757 of record CALHVX010000073.1, on the reverse strand, counting down.
CTCTATTGATCGCGAAACCTTTGGCCGTAAGCTGGCCGATCACCAGTCGGTGTTAGAAGACATCGCTAAGTCCTTTGCTGAGATTGAGCAGGCGCGTTTGTTGACGCTGAAGACGGCTAAGCGCGTTGATGAGTTGGGTGCCAAAGATGCGCGCGACTACATTGCCGCTGCAAAAATTACGGTACCGCTAATGGCCCAAGCGGTCATCGACCGATGTATGCAAATTCATGGAGCGGGTGGCTTAACGGCAGATTACCCCATGGCAGAAGCGTTCAACTACGCTCGCTGGTGTCGCCAAGCGGATGGACCAGACCAGGTCCATATGATGGCGCTTGGTAAGCAAGTGATCCGCCAGTACACAAGCTAGTTGGAGAGGTAAGTTATGGCATCGATGGTCATCGATTGTGATTCGCACGTTATGGAGCCTGCGACCTTGTGGCAGGATTACCTCGAACCTAAGTATCGTGCTCAAGCGATTCGCATTGATGAAGATGCCCAAGGCAATGAAAGCCTGATTATTGCTGATGAGGTGGTATTGCCTTTCGGCCTGGCTGGGCTTGGCGGCGTTGAGCATGATCGTGCTGAGTTGTTTGCAGGCAAGCTGAAGTACGCAGACGGTTGTCCGGCCGCCAGCTATGAGCCGAGTGCTCGTGGGGAGCTGCTGGATTCTTGGGGTGTCGACAGGTGTGTGACCTTCCCAACCATTGGCATATTGCCGTTTCCTACTGACGATCTAGGTTTGATCAGTGCCTATTTTAGAGCCTACAACACTTGGCAGGCAGAGTTTATGCAGGGCCTGCCGAACCGGGTAATAGCGATTGCCGCATTGAACTGGCGAGACGTGGATGCGGCCGTCATTGAGTTGCAGCGCTGTTTGAAGCTGGGTTTTAAAGGGGTGTTTGTGCCGCCTGAAACCATTGATGGCAAGCGACCGAGCCATCCAGATTTCGACCCCATTTGGAACATCATGGAAGCCGCCGGTGTGCCCGGTTGCCTGCATGTCATTGTACGTTTCTCTGGTGCGGCAGCTTCTTTTTCTGAGTGGCACCAAAGCGCACCTAGCATGGGGGCGTTGTTTGGTTTTGGACTAGGTGCCACTGGGCAAATGATTCCAGCTTTGGCATCGATGGTGGTGGATGGTTTTTTTGATCGGCACCCGAAGCTTAATATTCTTAGCGTAGAGGCTGGTTGTGGTTACGCTGCTTACCTAATGGACAGGCTGGATGAAAAGCATGCTGTGCTATCTGGTATTGCACCACCGCTTAAGTTGAAGCCCAGTGAGTACATCCAGCGCAACTGCTACTTTGTAGCAGAGCCAGAAGAGCGAACCATTGATGCGATGCTCAGCTTGGTGGGGGAACAAAATATTTTGTGGGGCTCAGATTATCCGCACATAGATTCCACCCTAGAGGCGCCGCAGTTGATACGGCAATCAATCAAAGACCTTACCGCTGCTCGTAAGGCAGCGGTGTTGGGGGATAATGCTGTACGTTTGTTCGATTTAAGTTGAGCTAGAGGGTTGGCTCGACTTCCGCCAAAGTGATGGATGGCATTTGTAGCGGTAAGCTCAGTATGAACTCGCTGCCGAATCCAACGTCGCTTTTTACGGTTAGATTGCCACCGTGCAGCTTGGCGATGGTTGAGCTTAAAAACAGACCGATACCCATGCCATCACGTTGGCCCAATTCGTTTGATTTGCTCTGATACATGCGCTCAAAGATATGTGAGATGTCTTTGCCCGCGATCCCTTTGCCGCTGTCGGCTACCGATATGGTGAAGCATTGTTCATGGGCTTGATACGCGGCGGTGAGCTTCACCCAGCCACCTGCCGGTGTGAATTTAAGCGAGTTATCTAGCAAGTTTGATAAGACCTGGGCGATGCGAACGCTGTCGCCTTGTATAGTCGGCAGCCCTACAGGCAGCTCGCAAGTAAGGGTGACGTTTTTTTCTTCGCTAACGCTTAAGTGTTGTTGCACCACTTGGTGTGTGAGTCGAGCTAAGTCTACTGCTTCTGGAATTAGCTCAAGCTTGCCGGTTTCGAGTTTTGCGGTATCTAGTAAGTCGTTCACTAGGCGACCTAAGCGATCACAACATTCCAGAGAAATATTCAAAAATTCCTCCTGCTGCGGATTGATTTCACCCACTACACCGTCGGCCAGCAATGACGTGAATTCTCGGATTGCCGTGAGTGGATTCTTAAGCTCATGGGATATGGATTGATACAAAGATTGAATGTCCGAGTACTTGGTTAATAGTTCGTCGTTGATTTTGCTTAGCTGCGTACGCTCGCGGGCCATGGAGCGCTTAAGTTTGGCGTTAGTTAAGGCGCTGTCTATCGACTGATCCAGCATTGCAATGCTTATTTGATCTTTGATCAGGTAATCTGCAGCGTCGCTTTGCATGGCGCGGGCACTTAAGGCTTCGTCAGTACTCTCAGATAGCAAAATAATGGGTAGTTGTTCGTCTTGGCTGGCTTGCTGAAACAGGTTGATACAGTCTATCCCTGATGTTCCTGGCAAGGCCTGGTTGACCAAAACGCAATCGTAAGCTTCTCCGCGTAGCATTGCTATTGCCATGTTGCTATTGACCGCTTCGTCTATTTGGTAGCGCTGGTTTTGCGAGCTACCTAGCTGTGTAGTGCAGAGTAGGCGCGCTTTTGGGTTCTGATCAACAACCAATATTTTGATGGTCGCAGGATTGATGCTGGCGTTTGGCACCGACTTTTGGTTGTTGGCGAAGGGTGAATCACCCTGTAGGTCAGCAGCGGTGTTCATGCGGCAGGCTGCAAAGAGGCGTTGGGTTTGTCGTTGCTTGCCGGTAGCTGGAACCGAAACTCCGTTGTGCCGTCTGGTAGGTGGCTTACAGTAAGCTCACCTCCGTGCATGGCAACAATGGCGTTGCCATTAGCAAGGTCGCGAAAGGTTTCAGGGTTTAAACCGATCTGTGTTTCGTCGGTTTCGAAAACCTGCAGCACAACGTTGACGAAGCCTGAGCGAGTTGCATTTTCTTGTGCGGTGACCTCGACCTCACCTTGCTGGCCGGCTAGGCAGATACATCTAAGCAGCAGCGATTGTAACGCCTGAGAGAAGCGATATTTATCCACAACCACGCTAGGTAAGTTGTTGGCATAGCTTGTGGTGATGCAAACATTTTGCAGCTGCGCATCCAGGCTAATGTCTTTAATCACATCAGCCAAAATGGTGATCAAACATTGGCTGTTGGCCGTCGGCAAATTCACGGCTGAGCCAAGCTCTGAAATTTGGGCCAACTGAGCAATTTCCATTGCAAGCTTTTTGCAGCTTCCCCGAGCCAGTGCCAGGTACTTGCCTTGCTCTGTGTTGATGCTGCCTGGAACTTCATCCATTACTAAAGACACAAATTCTTGTACCGAAGCCAGAGGGGTGAGCAGGGTGTGCGAAACATCATCCCAGTACTTACTGAACAAATAGTGGCGTCTTTCCAACTCGTGGTTGTACTGCATCATCGCGTGACGGCTAGCATCCAGCTCTTCATGCAGGCGTGCTGTAAGAAGTGCTTGAGTTATGCTCTGGCTGACCGCTTGAGCGTTAAGTCCGTTGGTGTTGAGGTAGTCCTCAAACCCAGATTTGAAGGCCTGAGCGGCTAGCTGCTCACTACCTTGTGAGGTCACCAAAAGCATGGGGGTGAATTGATACTGGCTATCTTTGCGCAGCTCGGCGCCCAGCCCGATTGCGTCTAGCTGGTCAGGCTGGTGGTGCACCACAACCAGGTCGAAGGGCTGTGCGCTGCACACAGATACCGCTTCTAAACTTGAGCAGTGGGTAAGGGCCAGGTTTAAGCCCGTTTGCCCTACCAGCTCCTGGAAGTGGGTGTTGCTGTTGGTGCCGTAGCCGCTGTCAGCGCTCTCAGCGCTCTCAGCGATATAGAGAAGGCGCGTTGCCTGAGTCTCATTTACTACCCTCTCCATATTCAGTCCAAATCCTTTTGCTGTTCCTATCAGTATAGGAAGGCGGTTTGCTGCCAGCCCTGCAATAGCGCGATCTGCTTCACGTTCTCGAGATATTGTGGGCTAAGCGCTAGCGGCGAGTAGATCTCAGTTAGATAGGTTGCAGAGGTTGGATCGGCAAAGCGTTTGTGTTGCACTAGCGGTACTCGAGAAGTGTTTCTCGGTTGTATTGGACGTTGTATGTTGGGACCGGGTGACAAGGCGCCAGAATTTGAGTTGCCAGACGAATTGGGCAATCCGCGCAAGCTATCTGAGCTGCTCTCCAGCGGCTCTATCTTGCTGTATTTTTACCCCGCAGATTTCACCCCTATCTGCACCGCCCAGGCTTGTGCCCTGCGGGATATGGTTGAGAAGTTGGATGCTACCAATGGTCCTGACCCTGAACTCATCAACGAGCTAGAAGGTTCCGCTGAGGTGGTAAAGGTTGTGGGGATTAGCGTGCAATCCGTCGCAAGCCATCTGCGCTTCAAAACACAGTTCAATTTGCCGTTCACCTTGCTTAGCGACATGGACAAAACGGCTGTTCGTGCCTACGGTGTCACTGGCCCTATGGGGTTTGGTATTCGGCGGGCGACGTTTTTGATCGATGCCGATGCGGTGATTCGCAAGCGTGTGGTCTCCGATTTTTTTGTCGGCCCACATGCGAGCTTGCTCCAAGACAGCGCCGGCTAAAAACTACCCACGGCTGGCATGTTTCAGGGCTTAGCCCCAAGCTCCGGTGTGGGCTGCGTTCCAATCATCGCGCCATTCATCTGGCGTGCTATCTGCGTTTAAGAAGCAACCAGGTGCCACAACCGGATAGAGCTGCTCATAGGTCTTCACTTCGGTGCCCCGAACTCGACGGTTGATGTGTTTTGGCTTTAGCTGCTCAAAACTATCCAGACCGGCGGCTGCCACTAGCTCTGCTAGGTGAGTGACGGTTTCGCGATGGAAGTTGGCAACCCGGGTAGCTTTGTCTGTGACCACTAAGCCTTTTACTCGATTTGGGTTAGTGGTGGCAATGCCGGTTGGGCAGGCGTCGGTGTTGCATGAGCGCGACTGAATGCACCCGAGGGCCAACATCATACCTCTTGCGGAATTGACGGTGTCTGCCCCCAAGGCAATAGCGCGCGCCATATGAAAGGCTGAGAAGATTTTGCCCGAGGCGATGATCTTGATTTTGTCGCGCAAGCCGCAACCGATGAGCGCATTGTTTACAAAGATCAAGCCATCTCGTAGTGGGGTGCCTACGGAGTTGGTCATTTCTGTGGGTGCAGCACCGGTTCCACCTTCACCGCCGTCAACGGTAATAAAATCTGGGTATTGTTGGGTTTCGAGCATGGCTTTGCAGATGCCAAAAAATTCATCTCGGCGTCCCAAGCAAAGTTTGAAGCCAACGGGCTTGCCGCCAGACAGCTCACGTAGTTGCCCAATGAACTCTAGTAGCTCGATAGGGGAAGAAAAGGTTGAATGGGTTGGGGGAGATACCACGTCTTGCCCCATAGGTACGTTACGGATGCGGGCAATCTCCTCGGTGAGCTTGGCGGCCGGTAGGATACCGCCGTGGCCCGGCTTAGCGCCTTGAGACAATTTAATCTCAATCATCTTAACCACCTCACGTCGGCTGTTCTTCTGAAACAACGTGGGATTAAAGTTGCCTGCATCATCCCGGCAGCCAAAGTAACCGGTACCAATTTGCCACACAATATCGCCGCCGTGCTCAAGGTGGTATGGGCTTAGGCTGCCTTCACCCGTATTGTGCGAAAAGCCGCCAAGCTTAGCGCCGCTGTTCAGCGCCATGATGGCGTTCTTGCTCAAAGCACCATAGCTCATCGCCGAGATGTTCAGTGGTGAGGCGAGGTAAGGTTGTGTGCACTGGTCACCACCAATTTTTACGCGAATATTGGGGTCACCATGCGATTTAGCAGCAAGAGAATGGTTCATCCACTCATAGCCAGCTCGGTTGACGTCAAAGATGGTGCCGAAAGGGCGGGTGTCTCTGTCACCCTTGGCGCGCTGATAGACCAAAGAGCGAAACTCTCGTGGAATGGGCGATCCGTTTACTTCAGTCTCCACGAAGTATTGCTGGATCTCGGGTCGAACCGATTCCAGTAGATAGCGAAAGTGAGCCATGACGGGGTATAGCCGGCGCAGCGAGCTGTGTGGCTGAAACATATCCACCAAACCCATGGCGATGATCGGCAGCAAGATCAGCAAGCCCCAGTAAATGCCGGACCAATATTGGCCAATCACGGCTACGGCCATCAACGCGGCGATAGCGGCGATCACAAATTTTTGGCGCATGGTCATTGTTAGCCTCTCCTAGGATTTGTGTGCTGTTGTGACCGGTATACAGGGCATTGGTTCCGCCGACAATGGCTGTGCTGCGTCTGTGCTGGATTAAACTAATCGTTCAACGCTTGCTGCAGGTCCGCCTGAAGACAATCTAGCGCTTCGATCCCCACCGAAAATCGCAGCAGTCGATCTGAAATACCCGCCTGCTTGTGTTGCTCAAAGTCCATGGCCGCGTGTGTCATGCTTGCTGGATGTGCCACTAAACTTTCGACGCCACCAAGTGACTCCGCTAACGTGAAGCATCGTAAGCGAGATGTCAGCCCCGCTATGTCCACATCAGGTGCGAACTCAACACTCAAGATGCCTCCAAAGTGCAATTGTTGCGCTTGTGCTATGTCGTGTCCTGCGTGGTTTGGTAGCCCTGGGTAGTAAACTCTGGAGCAAGCCGATTGATCATCAAGCCAATGTGCTAGGTGCATTGCGTTATGCGCATGGACGTTGCTGCGGGCAAATAGTGTACGAGCACCACGCATGGTCTGATGTGCATCAAAAGGTGACGCGGATAGTCCTAAGCAGTTAGCCCACCAGGCCAGGTTTTCGCCCAATCCAGCGTCTTTGCAAACCACCGCGCCGCCGATAACGTCGCTGTGCCCGTTAATGTATTTGGTTGTGGAGTGTAGGACTACATCGGCTCCGAGTAGCAGCGGCTGTTGACCTGACGGAGATAAGAAGGTGTTATCTACGGCGAGCAACGACTTTGCCTTATTGCAATGCTCCGCAACCGCTTGTATATCCGTTATCTTGAGCAAGGGGTTGCTCGGTGTTTCGACATAAACCAATTGTGGCTGGTGCTCTTCTATGGCGGCGGCGGTTTTGGTCGAATCGGTGGTGTCGATATATAGCACCCGCAGCCGACTATCTTGGCCCAAACGTTCCAGCAACCGATGTGTGCCACCGTAAAGATCGCTGCTGGCTAGCACTAGGTCGTTAGGCTTTAGGGTTTGAAATAGCAGGTGAATGGCAGCCATACCGGAACAGGTTGCGACACCATGAGTGCCGGATTCTAACCCCACCAGCATTTCAATCAGTGCATCGCGGGTAGGATTGCCTGAGCGTGCGTAGTCGTATTGTCCTTTGGTGCCAAAGCTCGGGAAGCGATAGGTAGCGCTTAGATGCAGTGGCGGGATGACCGCGTTGTATTGGGTATCGTCGTTTAAGCCACTACGAACCAGGGTTGTTGTTCTTGGTCCAGCGTTTGTTGTCGGTAAATCTAAAGTGGTTGCAAAGTTTGTCATCTGATTTCTCTGTTAGAGGCAAAAGCTCAAATGCACATGCATGTGGCTATGCCGAGTTAAGAAATCATCGAGGGTTTTGAATCAAGCTCACGTCACCAATAGGGCAGTGTCTCTTGATCATCTGTCAAAGCGTTGTCCTTTATGTCGCGGATGCACTTTGTAGGAATTAGCACCGTTCAGCGTTAGGTTGTTGGGCCTAGCGCTGATGGTTGCTCCGGCTTCGAAGGGCCTATCCCTCCACCGGTCTCGATGAGCTTTGAGTTTAGGCAAGTCGTGGCGGCAAAACAAGGGGATCGGTGGTACCTTCGTAACAGTCTTCTTGGTCTAGGTAGGTCATGTTTAGCTCTTTATCCACCCCACCCAAAGATGCTTTGCACAGTGTGATGGCTCGTTTTAACGCCGACTCTCGCTTAGATAAAATGGACCTAGGCTTGGGCGTGTATCGAGATCTGCAAGGCAATTCGCCCGTCATGCGCGCCGTTAAGCTGGCGGAAGAGCAGTTGCTGGCCACTCAAACCAGCAAAAGTTACTTGGAGCTACGGGGTAACCAAGCCTTTTTAGACGGCATGTCCAAGCTAGTGTTTGCGCAAGCCCTGCCAGATCGATTGGCGGCTATTCAATGTATTGGTGGAACTGGTGGCGTGCGCCTAGCGCTGGAGCTCACCGCGCTTGCCAATCCTGGCGCAACGGTGCATGTGGGTTTACCCACTTGGCCTAACCATTTGAGCATCTGTGATTTGGTGGGTTTGCCGGTGGTCACCTATCCCTATTTCGATGTGGCGAAACAGAGTGTTCAACTGGAGCAAATTTTTGCCGCGCTTGAGCGTGCTCAGGCGGGTGATCTGTTTGTGCTTCATGGCCCCTGCCATAACCCCAGCGGGGCGGATCTAAGTGAGGACGATTTGCAGCGCTTGGTGGCGTTAGCGGTATCGCGAGGGGTAGTGCCATTGCTGGATGTTGCCTATTATGGGCTTGGTAATCCGTTAGCAGAGGATATGCCTCGGCTTGCGCAGCTGTTGTTGGCCTGCCCGAAAGCTTATCTAGTGTTGTCTTGCTCCAAGGCGTTTGGTTTGTATCGCGAACGAACAGGCGTCTTGTTTGCTGCCTGTGAAACGCCCACGCAATTGGGTGTGGTACAAGGCCACCTGGAGATGATAGCGCGCGGCAGTTACTCCATGCCGCCGGATCATGGTGCAGCGGTGGTTGGCCAAATTTTGGCGGAACCCGATCTAAAGACGATGTGGAGCGAGGAGTTAACGCAGATGCGATTGCGGGTTAAGGCGGCGCGCGATGGTTTAGCGAGTATCGGTAAAAGTTTAGAAATGCTTGGTGCCATTGATCAGCAACGTGGCATCTTTTCCTTGTTACCCATTACGCCGCAGATTGTTGCTGCATTGGCTGAACGGCATGCGGTTTACCTGCCAAGCATTGGACGCATCAACTTGGCAGGGTTCAAAACCGGTGATATCGAGCGATTTGTTGCCGCGCTTACCTCGGTTGCAACCGCATAAGATAGGTCTCACCTACCTCTTCGTTAACAGGTCGATGACCGTACTTTTTGTCCCAGGCTTGGGCGAACCATTCAAACTCCTGCGGATCGCTGACGCGTGTTGCCCTGAGTAGATAGATTGCGCCGCCCATCTTTAAGCGTACTTTAGGGTCGGCATCTATATGTTCTACCCAAGTGGTGTAGTTGTCACCGGCAAAGACATATAGGCGTTCGTCTTCGCCTATCACCCAAAGATTTACCGAGTAGGGCTCAGCTGGCTGTGTTTCTAACTGGATGATTTCTTGCTGGGCAATCTTGGTCCAACTTGCGGGTGCTGGCGCAACTGTTCCCTCCAGTTCGCCTGAAGCTGTTGGTAGGTAGTCGGCGCAGCCAGCAAAGGCTAGCAAGCTAGCCAAAAGCCCAACCATGGGGCCGCGGCGTTTTACAGTGGTCGCAAACATATGCTGTTGCCTTTTGTTAGCGTGGTGCGAACCTTTGCCCAGCATCAACGCGAATGGTCGATCCATTCATCATTGCGCATTCAAAGATCGAGATGGCCATCACGGCAAACTCATCGGGCTCACCCATGCGGTGTGGAAATGCCGCGTCTTTGGTCATGTTGTGGGCGCCTTCATCCGCAATGCCAGCGGTTAGGCCGGTGGCAAACAAGCTGGGCGCAATGGTCATACAGCGAATACCCATGTTGCCAAGGTCGCGTGCCATGGTTAGCGTCATGGCCGCGATGCCGCCTTTCGCTGCGCTATACGCCACTTGGCCGATCTGACCTTCGAAAGCGGCAATGGAAGCGGTGTTGATGAGAACCCCACGTTCGCCTTTGGCGTTTGGCTCGTTTTGGCTCATGTGTGCGGCAGCCGCGGTATTGATGTTGAACGACGCAACCAAGTTAAGCGCTATCACCTTGGAAAAAATATCCGTGGGGTGACGTGTGCCATCTTTTTTGACCGTACGTTGCGCTGTGCCACCCACGGACCGGTTGCCGCCGCCGGCAGTATTGAGCACAAAGTGCAATCCACCCAGTGCGCCCACCGCGTCCGCAATAGCCTGATCTACATTGGCATAGTCGGTGACGTTGCACGGGTAAAAGTTGCCACCCAAAGATTTGGCGACCTCAGCCCCATCAGAAGAGGGCAGATCTAAGATGGCGATGTCACCGCCGCCATCGCGAAAACGTTGTGCCGTTGCTCTGCACATACCGGATGCGCCACCGACAAATATTGCTTTGCTACCTTGAATATCCATGTTGTTCCTACCCCAGTTTTGTTGACGAGTTGTGTTAGCGAGTTTGATCCGAATTGTTCATTAGCTCGATAAAGCCTTCAAGCTCGTCCAGCAGGTCGATATAGGTATCTGGCACACCGTATTCAGATAGCACACCACGTAAGGCGTTGCTCACCAATTCTGGGTCGTTGCAGGTTTTGCCTAGCGTTTGTAGATCTTCGAGTGCTTGAGAGTTCTGAAAGGAGCTCACAACGCTTGCCAGCGACAAGATGACCCTAGCCTTTTCTAGTAACCCCAGATCGTTCCCGTTGGCCGTTTGCTCGCTGCTACGTTGTAAGGTTTTCCATTTGCCGGAAGTGGCGTCCTTGAATTCATCTAGAGCCGCATCGGTGCGCGGCTTGATCCAAGCGGCGCTGCAAATCTCTTCCGGCGGTGGCGTGCTGGCGCAGGCGGTCAAGAACAAGGAGACCAACAAGGTGATGATGAAGCTAGGTAAACGGGGCAATCGGCGCATGAGCTTAGTGATCCTGTCTAAAGTTTGGTGTTGGACAAAGCCTAACATTCCAAGACAAGGTTGGCTTCTAGGGGCCGATTAAGCTAAAACGTCGCTCAGATTTTGAATTTCACTAGTAGAGAGGCCAACGTGGCACAAAACCAAAGTAAAGATACCGCTGAGCAAGCCGAATTTCGCGCCTATTGCGTGGATTGGCTGAAGTCGAATCACCCAGGGCGCCCGCCGGTAAAACTGCCTTTAGGCGCATTGGAACTGAGTGATCCAGAGGCATTGAAATGGCTGCAAGGTTGGCAAAAGTCCGCTTACGATGCAGGCCTCATTGGCTGTGACTACCCTACTGAGGTTGGTGGCGGTGGCCGCGATGGTTGCCAGATCATTGCCAACCAAGAGATGCAGCGCGCTAAAACACCGTTTTTGCCCAATATCATTGGCATGGGTATGGCCGCGCCGACTATCTTCTTCCACGCGCAAGACGATGTTAAAGCGGAGCTGTTGCCAGGCTTGCTCTCCGGTGAAGACATTTGGTGCCAGGGGTTCAGCGAGCCGGGTGCGGGGTCTGATCTGGCTAACCAACAAACCTTTGCCGAGCGCGATGGTGACAACTGGAAGATCAACGGGCACAAGGTTTGGACGTCGCTGGCACATTTTGCCAGCTGGATGATCTTGCTCTGTCGGACCGACAAGAATGATAAATACAACGGTTTGTCCTATTTTGTGGTGCCAATTTCCTCCATGTTGGGCAAAGGGGTTACGGTTCGACCGCTGATCAAGATGACGGGTCAAACCGGTTTTAACGAGGTCTTGTTCGAAGACCTAGTGGTGCCGGATAAGTATCGGTTGGATGAAGTGGGTGCTGGTTGGAAGGTAGCCATGACAACGCTGGCGCACGAACGAGGAGCCGGACCGCTAGTAACTCCTGCCTCTGGTGGTATGTCCAACGATGAAGAGGGCAGCGTCTCAACGAACAGTGCCTCTTCATTAGCCGCTCTTGCCAAAGGGCAGCCTCGAGCTGGTAAAACCGCAGCAGATGATCCGTTGATACGAGACGAGATCGTAAAGCTCACCATTCGCCAAGAAGCCATGCGCCAAAATGCGCGGCGTGCGTCGGTACCGGCGTTGGTTGACCATCCCATGCGTATCCCTTTGCAAGGCAAACTGGTTGCAACCGAGTTAAACCAGGACTTAGCAGAATTGGCTTACCAGATCGAAGGTGTTGCTAGCTCGTTGTACGTCGCAGATGACAATGCGCCGGCTCAAGGCCAATGGCCACTGGCGTATATGAATAGCTTTGGTGTGACCATTGCCGCGGGTGCCAACGAGGTGCAGCGCAATATTTTGGGCGAGCGTGTGCTCGGCTTAGCAAAGTCTAAATAGTAGTCGGGTTCAGGAGAAGATTATGGCAACACAACCAAAAAACTTCGGCTTCGGTGAAGACGAAACCATGCTGCGGGATTCCGCAAGAAAATTTTTCAGCGACAACTGCGGAGCGGACAAAGTCCATCGCCTGGTCGCCGGTGACCCGAATATGTTCCGCGAAATCGATTGCGCCTGGGATGAGTCCTTGTGGCAGCAAGTGGTAGAGCTAGGCTGGCTGGCGGCGTGCGTTCCAGAAGCCGCAGGCGGCATCGGTATGCCGTTAGTAGCAGCGGTTAGCTTGGCGGAAGAGGCTGGCCGATCGGCGTATCCATCCCCTTTGTTGTCCACCTTTATGTCGACCTTTGTCCTGAAGGCCTGCGGTACCCCAGCATCAACAGAAGCGCTAGGTACCATCGCATCGGGTACCCCAACCACGCTAGCTGTAACCAATAGTCTCGGCAGCCTAGAGTCTGGAGATACGGATGTGAAGGTAGGCAATGATGGTACGTTAACTGGTACGTCTTACTACGTGCAGGACGCGCGTAAGTGCAGCCAGTATGTAGTGAGTGCCGAAGGAGCGGGGGGTAATGGTTTGTATCTAGTCCAAGCTGCCGATCCTGGTGTCAGCATCGAGGCGGATGCCATCATTGATCTCACTAGAGATCAGGCGCAATTGGTATTTACAGGGGCTGCAGCCGTTGAGTTGGCACCGCCGCGTGCCGGTGCCGCAGCTTTAGATGCTGCGTTGCCTGCTTTGTTGTGTCTAGCCAGCGCTGACCTAGTTGGTGCCGGGGAATGGTTGCTGCAAACAACGGTTGAGTACGCGCAAACCCGTGTTCAATTTGATCGTCCGCTGGGGTTCTTTCAAGCGGTTAAGCATCCGTTGGTGAACGTGATGTTAGAGATTGATAATGCCAAATCGCTGACGTACAGCGCTGCCTGTGCCATGGAGACCGGCGAAGACAACGCGTTGGATTTGGCGCGTATGGCTAAGTCACAAGCCAGCGATATGGGTGTGTTTGCTGCGAGTCGTGCGGTGCAATTTCATGGTGGCATTGGCTTTACATGGGAGTGCTACGTGCACTTGTTTTTCAAACGCGCGATGCACAGCCAAACCTTGCTAGGCGATGCACGCCATCACCGAACAATACTTGCAGACTCCTTAATCGGTCGGGCGGCTTAAGATGACAAAGCTGAGGGTTGTTGCTCAAGATGCACCTTGCGGTGCGCTGGTCAGTGGCTTGGATCTTACCCAGTCGCTGAATACTGCGCAGGTGGCCGCTATCCGTGAAGCTTGGCTGCAACATCTAGTGTTAGCTTTCCCCGATCAAGCACTCGAGATAGAGGACATTGAGCGCTTCGCCGCAACGGTTGGGCCTTTCGGGCACGACCCATACTTCGAGTCAGTGCCTGGGCATCCTCATGTGGCTCAGGTACGGCGCGATGCGGATGAAACCAGCCCGCTGTTTGCGGAGTCTTGGCATTCCGATTGGAGTTTTATGGCGGTTCCACCCCAGGCAACCTTGCTCTTCGGCAACCTGATACCGCCTATGGGTGGGGATACCTTGTTTGCCAACCAATACTTGGCCTGGGAGACCTTGCCAGCAGCGCTTAAAGCCAAAGTGCAAGATCGAAAAGCGATCCATTCGGCGCGTAATGGTTACTCCAAACAAGGGCTCTATGGCGAGAAAGATGCTGGTCGATCCATGGCCATCAAATACTCGGATACCGCGTTAGCCACCGAGCTGCATCCCATTGCCCGAGTGCATCCAGAAACCGGGCGTACCGCCTTGTTTGTGAGTCCCGGTTACTCCATTGGTATTGAGGGTATGGCGGATGATGAGGCGCATGAGATTTTGGTTGCGCTGTTTGAGCATCAGGCTCAAGAAGAATTGATTTATCGACATAGCTGGTCACAAAACATGTTGGTGATGTGGGACAACCGCTGCATCACCCACGCGGCCACGGGTGGATACGAAGGGCATGCACGTTTACTGCATAGGATTACTGTCGCCGAAGCCGCGCAAGCTTGACGTTTTGCTGGCGCGATACCCGGCAAATTGTTTGATCCGATTGAGGCTCGAGAACTAGGTCTCACAATCCGGGCCGACAACACTGTGTAGCTTTCTATACTGAAGCTATGGTCTGGTCGCACTTCATTGGCTTGCTGTTTTTCAGCATATGGATATTTGCTGCACCCTTAGCAAAGGCGGATAGCGGGCGGGTGCTTGAGATCGACGCCTCGCACGCCCAGCGGGTAGTTTTGGGGCAACTGGCCGAAGTGCGTCGAGTTGCCTCAAACGAGCGTTGGTCTAACCCGTCAGACAGCATTGGTTTGGGTTTTGCTGCAGGGGTGCACGAGCTCAACTTTCGTTTTGATGTGACCAAGCGGGGGGATGACTCGAATTGGCTGCTGGATCTAGGTAGTGGCAGCGTCCGCCATATTCACCTGATGCATTGGACCGATGGTGTGTTGGTTGCCGAGTTCGTCACCGGCACTGGCTATCCGGCGAGCACGCGGCCTTTAAATTTTTATCATTTTGTCTTTCCGATACTGATGCAAGAAGGTCAGCATCATGTGCGCATTGAGATCAGCAGCCACAATAGCGTTTCGATCGTTCCATCGTTAAACCCACCACTAGAGTGGTTTGCTTTTGCAGGAACCCGGCAGTGGTTGGTGGGCGGTATGATGGGTACCTTTCTGATGCTGGCTTTATACAACCTAGTCATCTTCGGCTCGACCCGAGAACGGGTGTTTCTGTTTTTTTCGGTTTCCTGTTTTGCTGGTGCTTTATGGCGAGGCAGTGATTTAGGTTTGACCTCGCAATACTTGTTTCCTAACAACCCAGAGCTCTATGAGCCGGTCTCTCGTTTCTCCATCGGGATGTACATAGGCTTTTTGTTGCTGTTTTGCCGCGATTTTTTTCGGATACGAGACTACGGTCCTAGGCTTGCAAAGTGGTCGCTGTATTGCGCTGTGTTCATTATGGTAGCCATGCTGTTTCCTATATTTCGCTACGCACCTGGCCTGGGGTTGCTGATGATGTTTGTGTGTCCGATATTGTCAATCGTGATTGTTATACGAGCCAGATTGCAGCGTGTTCCTGGTAGCGGCACTTTTTTGCTAGCTATTCTGCTTATGACCGTTGGCGGGCTGCTGACCGTTGCGCGCATGCAAGGTTGGATGGGCCCCATGTTCGAAATTCGTTTTGTTACAGAGGCTTCGATCCTGATGGTGACCTTGCTAACGTCGATAGCATTGGCCTCTCGCTTAAGCGAAGAAAAAATGAAGCGGCAGCTAGCGGTGTCGGCCACCGAAGCAAAGAGCCTATTCTTGGCCAACATGAGCCACGAGCTGCGCACGCCTTTAAACGCCATCGTTGGGTTTTCAGACTTGTTGCATGACAGCGATCTTGGCGAGGAGCATAAAGGTTTTGCGCGCCGTATTGATTCCGCCTCCAAAAGTCTGCTGGTGACCATTAACGATTTGTTGGATTACTCAAAGCTGGAGGCGGGTCAACTTGTTGTTGAGCGTGAGCCGGTAGATGTTGAAGCCTTGCTAGCCAACGTACACTCGCTGTTTGAACGTCGAGCCGAAGAATCTAAGTTGCGCTTGCGCTACGAGATTGCGCCTGGCGTGCCGCGCTTTTTTCTCGGTGATTCGCTTCGACTTATCCAAATCCTAAGCAACTTAGTTAGCAACGCCATTAAGTTTACTAACCAAGGTGAAGTACTTGTTCAAGCTGTGCTAGCCAAGCACACACCAAGTGATGCGCCGGTACCTCAAGGGCAGCAGTGGGTATGGTTTGAAGTGAGAGATACCGGTATGGGCTTAACTCAAGATCAACAGGCATCTTTGTTTGTGCCATTTGCTCAGGCAGATGCCTCAACCACTAGGCGCTTTGGTGGCACTGGCTTGGGTTTAGCAATTTGCAAAGAGTTGGTAGAGAGCATGGGTGGATTGATGACCTTGCGCAGTCGGCCGGACAAGGGTTCTTGCTTCCGCTTTAGCTTGTGTCTAGAAGCCTGTGCCGCACCCATGGTTCAGCAACCACCCAATACAGGGCCGGTTGCAGATTTGTCTTGTTTTCAAGTGCTGGTGGTGGAGGACAACAAAACGAATCAGCTGCTAATCAAAGCGATGTTAAAAAAGAGTGAAGCACAATTCATCTTAGCCGAGAACGGCGAGCACGCGCTGGAGATATTGAAACAGTTGCGTGTTGATATGGTGTTCATGGACTGCCAGATGCCGGTGATGGATGGTTATGTGGCCACCCAGGCCATTCGTCAGAAGCTTGGGCTACACAACCTGCCCATTGTGGCGCTCACCGCCAACGCATCACCTGAAGATCGTACGCGCTGTCTGGGCGTGGGCATGAACGATTTCTTGACCAAGCCGGTGCGCTACCTTGAGTTGCAGGATGCGTTGCATAAATGGCTGCCGGCAGTTAGCGCGCAAAATGCAGGCGTGTTGGCGCCGCAAGCACCACCAGGCTTGCTCAACGTCGAATAGCAGTGTTATACATGGTTATTCCGGCTTGAGTAGAGAGTGGCATGACCAACCCAGATGTAGTCATTGTGGGGGCGGGTATCGGTGGCGGTGCGCTGGGTACAGTGCTGGCGCAAGCGGGTCTGGATGTCTTGATCCTCGAAAAAAGTCAGGTGCACAAAGATGTGGTCCGCGGTGAATGGATCGCCCCTTGGGGTGTTGCCGAAACCATTAAGCTGGGGCTATACGACCAATACCTAGCCAGCGGTGCACACCGTCCCACCCGTCACATTAACTACAGCGAGTTAGACACACGAGAGGCTGCAGAAGCGAACCAGATGCAGCTAGCGGAAGTTGCGCCACATTTGCCGCTGTGTCTAGGTCATCCCACCATGTGCAACTTGTTAAATAGCTCAGCAGTCGATGCTGGTGCTACTTTGCTACGTGGCATCTCGCGTTTGCAGGTGACCCCCGGTAAACCGCCTAGGGTTTCATATGTTCACGATGGGCAAGAAACCGAGTTGCATCCACGTTGGGTGGTGGGTGCTGATGGGCGTAACGGGGTGGTTGCAAAGCAAATCGGTTGCACCCTGTCTCAAGATGCAGAGCACCATCTTTTTTCAGGGATGCTGGTCGAAGAGGCACACGACTGGCCAGAAGATCTGCAGGTGATCGGCTTTGAAGATGATGTGAACTACTTAGCCTTCCCTCAAGGGGCGGGTAAAGTTCGAATCTATCTCGGTTGGGATAGCGAGCAACGAACGCGTCTTGCGGGTCCAGACGGCCCCAAGCGTTTCTTAGAGGCCTGGAACCTCGATACCGTGCCACAGGCTAGCGCTATTGCTGGTGCACAACCCGTGAGCCCCTGCATTGCCTACCCCAACTTCGATGCTTGGGTGGATAGTCCTATCCGTGAGGGGGTAGTCCTGATTGGGGACGCAGCCGGACGCAACGACCCGATTATTGGGCAGGGCCAGTCGATAACCCATCGTGATGTGCGTTTGGTTAGAGATGCATTGCTGGGTAACAAGGTTTGGGATGAAGCCATCTTCGGTGAGTACATAGCCGAACGGGCCGAACGTATGTCGCGCCTGCGTACCATAGCCCGATTAACTTCGCTCAAAGACAGCGGGTTTGATGAGCCGGGTAGAGCATTGCGCCGCGAGATACACCAACGGATCAGTGCTAAACCGGATTTAGGCATAACGCTCGCAGGCGCCTTTGTTGGCCCCGAGGCTTTGCCAGCGGAAGTTTATGCACCGGCATTTACGGAGCAGATCACCGGGCAACCACTCTGGGGTTAGCCCAGTTTAATTTGTTACTAAAAGATAGAAGCATTGTAGAGGGATAAATTATGGCAAGAGTTGAAGAGGTAGGTGGGTTGGAAGGGTTTGGCGGTGTCTATTCCCATTGTCCAGATTTGTTTAAGGGCTTTATGTTTCGGTACGGGGTGTTGTGGTCCCACAGCAAGCTCGACCCGTTGCTGAAAGACTTGGTGCGTTTGAAGTCCGCGAACCTAAATGGTTGCCGTTACTGAATACCTGCTCGATCTGCCGCGGCGCGGCAGAATGGTATGACCGAAGAGATGGTTGTGCAGATGCTGGATCATCGCAACTCCGATTTAGATGAGCGCTTGAAAGTGGCTCTAGATCTAACGGAAGATTTTGTGAGCAACCACGCCCACGGCATTGACGATGCCTTTATGGCGCGGCTAAAGGAGCACTTCAGCGAAGATCAGGTGGTTGAACTCACCATTGCGGTTGGCATTTGGGATTCTGTGCATAAGTTTAACAATGTGTTCGATATCGACCCGCCGGTGACCGGTGAGTTATTTGAGACCCAATTTCCGGATGTGCCGGATGGCATGTTGGAGCATGTGTCGGATCCGGGAAACAAGTACTAGGGGTTAGGGCTCTTCGGAAGCTAATTTTCGAGCGAAAACCCGCAATATTTCCAATTTGGTAATAAATTGGGTCTTGTTTTTAGTGAGCCCGCTGAAATGTATCCATTTTATTGCTTCGCCCCCGAAATATAGCTAAATTGCGGTTCGTCTCAGGGTGATTCTATAGCAGAAGCTAGGAATGATGGGTGTGAGACAGAGTATCAAATAAGGGTGGAGAGCCTAATGATTGAATCGAAGAAAGCACAGCCAAGGGCTGGTCGCGGCGTTCCGACGTTGTTTGCGGCTGCCTTGGTGATGACCTGTGGTCTGCAGAGTCCTATCGCCATGGCTGAAGATATAGTGATCGAAGAAATTGTCGTCACCGCGCGTAAGCGTTCGGAGTCGATCCAAGACGTTCCTGTTTCTGTAACGGCCATCGACAAAGAGCTGAAGGAAGCAAACGTTCGGCGTATTGAAGACGTACAGAACTTTACGCCAAACGTGTATATCCGTAGAACACCAGGTATTGCCAGTGGTGCCGCCATTAGTATTCGTGGTGTGTCTTCGTCTGAGTCAGATAAGAGCTTTGACCCCGCGATTGGCGTCATGATGGACGGTATGTTCCTGGGTACCTCTAGTGGCGTGCTGCTGCAAAACTTCGACATCAAGCGCATCGAAGTACTGCGTGGTCCACAGGGTACCTTGTTCGGCAAGAACACCACCGGTGGTTTGGTGAACGTGATTCGTGGTGATGTCACCATGGAGTGGGGCGCCGATGTGAGCGCAACCTTTGACCAAAATGGCCGCGAAGATTTTAAGGCGGTTGTTAACGTACCAATCATTGATGACCAGCTGGGCGTTAAGCTCTTTGCTGCCCAAATCAAAAGCGATGGTTTCACAAAGAACACCACAATTAATAAAGATGTTGGTGGTGACGATCTCTTGAACTTCGGTTTCACCGCGTTATGGGAGCCGACCGATAATCTGAGCTTAAAGCTGCACTACGAAAAGATGTTCGATGACAGCGACCAAGGTGCCTACTCTAACCTCAACCAACCAGGTGAGTTGGCTTGTACCCTAGAATTGATTGGACTTAGCGGCGGTGCTGCTGGTTGCGTTGGCAGTTCACTCGATGACGCTGACCACAACTCAGCAAACGGTCGTAACGAAAGCGACAACGAGTACGACACTATTATTGCTACGATCAACTGGGACTTAGAAAACTTCCTGGTAACCTATATCGGTACTAGCCGTCAAATGGACGAAGAGAACCTACAGCACTTTGACGGCGCGCCCGTTGACCTGCTGCGAATGAACTTCTTCAACGATTGGGATCAGTCGAGCCACGAGCTTCGCTTAACGTCTCAATTTTCAGATACCTTCGAGTTTGTTGCGGGTTTGTACTATTTTGATGTTGACTACGAGCAGCGTTGGGATGTCACTGATTTGTTCTACCAACTGTCTCGCCTTGGTGTTGTGCCTATTCCGTTAACGCCGACCACGTCAAGCAGCAACGGCCAATCCCAAGAAACAAAATCTAAAGCCGTGTTCTTCTCGGGTGATTATCACATCAACGAAGAATGGACGGTTACTGCTGGTTTCCGTTGGACCCAAGAAGAGAAAGATTTCATCGGTGGTAACGGCGGCGTGTTCTACGATCCGGCTGCTGGTGATCCAATCCCAGCCTTGTTTGATCCACAACTCTTCAGTGATGAGTGGACCGAAACCACACCATCCATTGGTGTTCGTTACCAGCCTAACGATGACATCATGATCTTCGCTTCTTATAGCGAAGGCTTTAAGAGTGGTGGCTTCTTTGGACGCCAAGCAAACTTTAACCTTAGCCCAACCTTTGAGCCGGAGTTTGTTGAGAACTACGAAATTGGCTTAAAGAGCACTTGGATGGGTGGACGCTTAATCTTCAACCCAGCAATATTCCTAAGCCAATACAAAGACAAGCAAGAGTCCATCCTGGTTCCTGTTGACCTAACCAACGTTGCCACGGTGGTACGTAACGCTGCGGAGCTAGAGTTGTTTGGTGTGGAGCTAGAGCTACAATACCAAATCACCCAAGCATGGAATGTTCGTGCTACTTACGGCTACATCGACGCGGAGTACGACAACTACGTCGCTGACCTTAACGGTGACGGCATAGTGACCGATAACTCGGGTTTAGAGTCACGTAACACACCTGAGAACACCTTTGGTTTGACCACCAGCTACACTATCCCTGTTGGTAATGGCGACCTCAAAGGTATGTTGTCTTACCGTTGGAGAGACGAAGTGGAGATGATCGCGGATAACGATCCTCTAGGTAGCCTCGACAGCTTAGACGACCTTAGTGCCACGCTAACTTACTCTTGGGCAGACGAGCGCTACCGCGCCACCTTGTTCGGACGTAACCTAACCGATGAGCGTGAACGTAAAGTTGGCCGCATCGGTGGTCTAACCACTCGTGCTTGGTACAACGAAGGCCGTACCATTGGCGTTGAGATTGCAGCCTCTCTACGATAGGTCTGCTTGTACGCCTTGAAGGCGCGTGCTAGATGATAGTCGTCCTTTGGGGCGTTAGCGGATGTGGTAAATCAACGGTGGGCGCTAGGCTCGCCGTTGATCTCAACTGGACCTTTCACGACGCGGATGACTTCCATCCCGCAGCCAACGTCAACAAGATGCGCCAAGGCGTGCCTCTCGAAGACGCCGATCGCTATCCCTGGTTAGCTCAACTCAAAGTGCTGTTGTGTGATATCAACGCACGAGGGTCGAATGCGGTGCTCGCTTGCTCTGCACTGAAGCAGGACTATCGTGACCGGTTAGGGATCGACCAAGTGAATATTTGCGGTGTACAACTGCATGGCACTCAAGCCGTGATTCAAGCTAGGCTTGCTCAGCGTAACCATGCATTTATGAGTGAGCGTTTGTTGGCAAGCCAGTTTGCAACCTTGGAGTCATCTGCAACCGGGTTGCAGTTGGATATTGATCTCAGTCCACCGGAACTGAGTGCACGCATTATTGCAGCCCTGTCTTTGGAAAAGAGCCTTTAGAGGTTTATCTTAGTGCACTTCCAGCAATTTATGCCGTCTTCTCCGCTGCGGCTTTGCGCGCTGCGTGGATCTCCGCTTCTTCTTCTGGTGTTGCTCGATTTAGCCCTTTGACCAACCCCAGGCCACGTAGCAACAGAATGCAGTAGCGTGTCGGGTCTAGGGCCCAGCCGCTCCAGCCGAAGCCATTGCGGTAGTCGCGAGGGAAATCATGATGGTCTGCGTGATGATTCCCTTCCCCTAGTGGACCCAGCCAAATGTAGTTGTTCACCGCGGAGCTGCGTAGCCCGTTGGTCCAACCCCACATGTGGGTCACGCTGTTTACCGTCCAGGTGTTGTGCTGGACCGCAACGCTGCCGATCATTGAGCCCGCAGTGAGCGCAAACAAACCGGTCCAACCGCCAAGCCAGAAGCCTAATCCCATGGGGAAGAAGAACAGCCAGAAGGTGGTGAGCAGTCCGTACCATTTGTCTTGCCACATGATGATCGGATGGCGTTGTACGTTGTGCGAACGTTCGTACTCGTCAGACCTTGGGTGGCTGAATAGGTGGGTGACGGTGTGCGACCAAAGAAAGTTGCGCATGGCATCTGGAAACCAGGTGGCGCTGTAGGGGTCAAGCTCGGTTTTGCCATGGCGGTCAACACCATGATGCAAGGCATGATTCGCGGACCAACGACGCACGCTGCCTTGCACGCTGAACACCTGGGCGAAAACGCAGAAAAATAGATGTACCGGAGCTGAGACGTGTTTTGCGGCGTTGTGTGTAATCAGCCTATGGGTATAGAGGGTGGTGGCCAGCGATCCGAACACCAGCTGTGAACCTGCCCAAATCAGCGCGATCTTAGCCCACTGCGCAGGCGCAGAAAGCAACAACCAAAGACCTAACACTAGAGCGGCAATATGAATGCTCGAGACAAATACGGTTGTCCCTTTGTCTATCGTAAATCCGTGATCGAACAATTCACCAAAGGTGCGGTAAATCGACGCATCGCTTCTACTAAGCGCTGTGTCACTCATAGGCTAAGGTTCCAGGAGTAATAGGGAATTATCCCGAACGGAACCGATCTTTACGAGCTTTGATTTGGGTCCGAGCGAAATACTTGTTGGGTAAAATAAGGGCATTTTTCGCGAATTCAACCCTGAGTTTGGGTTACTGCCAGTAAAAGGCGCGTCCACGGGCATCTAGGTGCAAAAAGGCCTCTGCTTGACCATGGCTTTCATAGGCCCCGGTGCCCCCGGCGGTGATCGGCGTGGTGCCATTGCTCAAGCGTCGCAGCAACCATCGAAGGTCGGCGCGATTCACTTTGTTGTCCCCGTTTAGATCATCCATCTTGCCATCGTTGTCCCTATCCACAATAAAGTCAGCAGCGTCTCCGTACATATGTCGGCTGTAGGTCGCTCCACCTACCCGTCCGTTGTGGTTGGGTAGGCGGTAGCCGCTAAGAATCGTCAGGGTTGGGGTGGGTTTGTCGTTTTCCGCTAGTACGGCCACAACGCGTTCCAATTTTTCTAGCAAAGGCATGCGGATCAATGCCCACTGGGGCCATGTGTCCGGCGCTTTGCCCTTGGGTTGCTTGGGTAAAAACTGCCGCAGCTTGAAGTGGGGGCTGATTTGGCGCTCAGCCTCGGCAGCAGAGTTAACCTGAATAAAGTTGTTTGGGGTTTCGTAGCGGTGTGGCAGAGGGGAACCGTAAGAGGGTGGATACTTATCCGAAATGCTCGCCTCAAAGCGTGTTGGCAAAACCTGCACCCGGGTGTGCAAGTCACCATGGCAGATATCGATAAGGCTGGTGCCTTCATTCAGATTGGCCTTGCTCCGAGAGCTACGAAACCCGGGCCAGTAGCTCCAACTGGTGCTTGATGATTGGATCAGATAACCGCTGTCTTTGGGGTTGGCCAGCGTGATTCTTAAGGGGTCGTCCTTGGTGGCGGCAATCAACTCGATTTCCAGTGGTTTACTATCCGTATCTACGAGCGAAGTTAAGGTGCTTGTCAGCGGCTCATTGTTGATCTTAAGACCCAGTGGTGCAGTGGCACTGGCGATCTGTGGCTGCTCGCAGGGCTGGGGTGTACTTTGAGCCGCGCTCGCCATTGGTGACCAAAGGAGGAGGCAAATAAATAGACATAAGACCGTTATAAAAGACGATAGTGCAATTATATTATGATTGGGCCTAACTAGGTTTGATTGCATGCTGTGATTATACGATGGCTCCGCGTCTAGCTCACTTCCCAGCAGCAGAGTGGCTACAATGACGCCTTCGTAACCATTAGCCGTTGCCTCTATGAGCAATCCGTTTTTCCAGCCGCTGCCAGCAAGCGGTATCCCTAATTTTGACCAGATTCAATTTTCGCATTACCGCGAAGCGTTTAACCGAGGGTTCAGTGAGCACAACGCCGAGATAGCGGCAATTCTGGCAAACCCTGCGGCGCCAACCTTTGAGAACACGGTAGAAGCGCTTGAGCGTAGTGGTGCGCTGTTGAACCGAGTGGACGCGGTTTTTTGGAATCTAGCATCTTCAGATACCGATGAGCAGATGCAAGAGCTAGAGCGAGATATCTCGGGTGAAGAGACACAGCACCACAATGGCATTTATGCCAATGCTGCCTTGTTTGCGCGTGTTGAAGCGGTTAAGCAGCAGGCGGATAACTTGCAAGCTGAGCAAGCGCAGCTGTTGGCGGAAACTTATCAGTCTTTTGTGCGCCGCGGTGCGCGGCTTAGTGAGTCAGAGAAACAGCGCGTTAGCGCGATTAGTGAAGAGCTTGCGGGTTTGCAAACCCAGTTCGGTCAAAACGTGCTGCAAGATACCAACGAGTATGAGTTGGTTCTTGAAGACGCTGAAGATTTAGCCGGGTTGCCTGAGTTTGTGCGGCAAGCAGCCCAAGCGGAAGCCGAATCGCGTGGCCACCAAGGGAAGTACCTGTTCAGTATCTCGCGCTCATCAATCACACCTTTTTTGCAGTACGCTGATAAGCGTGAGCTGCGAGAGAAGATGTACAAAGCCTATACCCAGTGCGGTATCAGCAGCACCGATAACCATGCGCTGATTCCGCAAATCGTTCGGCTGCGAACCGAAAAGGCGCAACTGCTTGGCTTTGAATCCCACAGTGAGTTTATGTTAGATGACCGGATGGCGGGCAAACCCGAAGCGGTGCACGAGCTGCTGGACCGAGTGTGGAAACCTTGTCAGGAACGTGTGGCGCAAGAAGCGGCGGACCTGCAAGCGCGGATCCGACAAGAGCAGGGTGACTTTGAGCTGGAGCCTTGGGATTGGTGGTACTACGCAGAAAAGGTCCGTGCAGAACGGTTCGACCTCAGCGAAGAAGAGATCAAACCCTATTTTTTGCTTGAAAATGTGCGTGATGGCGCTTTTGACGTAGCTCGCAAACTCTATGGTATCGAGTTTACGCCTCGGCCAGATCTGCCCGTCTACCACCCGGATGTTGCCGCCTATGCGGTTAACGAGGCGGACGGTACGCTGATCGGTTACTTTTTGTTTGATTTCTTCATGCGCCCATCAAAACGCGGTGGTGCTTGGATGAGCTTGTTTCGCGATCAATCGAATCTGGATGAGTGGCAGCATCCGGTGGTGGTGAACTGCTGTAACTTCCCCAAGTCGGACCCTTGCTTGCTGGGGTTAGATGAAGTGCGCACCTTGTTCCATGAGTTTGGGCATGGTTTGCACGGCATGTTAAGCAAGGTGCGGTATGCAAGCTTGGGTGGCACCAACGTTAAGCAGGATTTTGTGGAGTTGCCTTCGCAAATTATGGAGCATTGGGCCATGGAGCCGCAGGTGTTGAAATCTTACGCGCGCCACGTAGAAACCGGCGAAGCGATCCCCGATAGCCTGATCAGTAAGTTACAAGCCGCGGAGATGTTTAACCAAGGCTTTAACACAACAGAGTATGTTGCCGCTTGCTACTTGGACATGGCCTGGCACGATGCCGATGTGGTACAGGGCTCTCAGCAAGACGGTCAACTGGATGTCGAAGCCTTTGAGCAGCAAGTTATGCAACGGGTGAACAAGATCGGCATGGTTGATCCACGTTACAAGTCATCTTACTTCCAACATATCTTTACCGGTGAGAGCTACTCCGCCGGGTATTACGTGTACCTATGGGCAGAAGTGTTGGATGCGGATGGTTACGAGATGTTTAAAGAGAACGGACTCTTTGATGCGGACACAGCCAGTGCCTTTCGACGCCATATTTTGGAGAAGGGGGGGACCGAAGAGCCGATGGCGATGTACAAAGCGTTTCGTGGGCGGGCACCTGCAGTTGAGCCGCTGTTGGTTCAGCGCGGCATGGTGGCTGCTGGTGCGACCAGCAGCTAGTACAGCAGCCCTTTCTAATACAGCAGCAGCGCCGTAGCAATGGTAACGGTAACGCCGTCGACTTCTTGCAGCGGTAGCGTTAGGCCTGCAAAGGTGGTGGTTCTTGATTCTCCCTCTCCGGCGATTAAGCGGTTCACGGCTGCAAGGTGTTGGCCTTGCTGCATCGCGGTGATGAGCTGTAACCCGTGGGATGCGTAGTGCCACTTTATCTGTAGTGGATTAATGCGCTCTAGATCTTTAGCCAGTAGGTTCAAATCTGTGATCAGGTAGTCTGAACCGTAGAATGCATCGCCGCCGAAGAACATCTCTTCTTCTCCGTTGTAGAGTGCGATGCCATCGGGTGAATGGCTGAACGTGCGGATCACGGTAAAGCTTCTGTTGCCTAAATCGATCACTTGTTCATCTTCTAGGAAGTTGACTTGTGCCAAGTAAGGTTCTATTGCATGAGCTGTGGGTGAGAAGTCCGCAGGTGCTGTGACCCCTTCGTGCGGTGTTAGCTCTGCCCAGTAAGCGACAAAACCGCCGGCTTCTCCAGCGGGCACACCTTTTGCTAAGCGTTCTAATGCCCAAGGTTCGTTGACGGTCCAAATAGCATTGAACTCTTTGTTACCACCGTTGTGATCCAAATGGTTGTGGCTGTTTACCACCATGATCTCGTGTTGGGGCAACTTTTCTAGGCTGCGCACTTCTTGAATGGCTTGGCGAATGTTCGCTATGCCCATTCCCGTGTCGTAAAGAACGTCGCGTTCGCTTCCGATGATCAAAAAGGAGTTTACTTTCTCGGTGTGCCCTGGCTCCCAAAAAGCGTAGACCTGGTTTGGAAGGCGTAACACTTCAAACCAGCCGGTTGTGTTTGGAACGCGTTTGGCGGTGCGAACGATCTCGGCGATGGAAGGTTTCGCCATGGGGGTAGTAGCCATAGCGGACTGATCTTGCTTGGTGCAGGCTGCGCTCGCGAAGGCCAAAAACAGCAGCACAAGTACTTCGGTGGTTAACCTAGTTAGGGATAGCTTCATTGGGCCGCCTGTGTGATTGGGTTGCGTTTAAAGATAACGATGGTCCGTACCACCATGCCGCTTAGGGTCAGTGATGCCCATAGTAGGTAAGAAGAGGGACGATCTAACATGAGAGGTTCAACGACAAAGTCGTAGAAGTAGATAAACATAAAAACGTAGAACCCGGCTTTGTGCACCCATTTCCACAGTTTGCGTCCGAGCGCCTTGGTTGGCCCCGGAAACGAGGTGATCAGCATGGCAATGGAGAGGGTCAAGCCAGCAGAGCCCACAATGACCATGATGGTTTCTGTTGGTGGGTTAGCAACCAGTAAAAAGAGGCTGCAAACGATAACAAGATGCACGGTTTGAATACCGCCGTAAACAATGCCCGCGTTGCGCCGCCAGCGCATAAGGGTGGCAGTAAAGTCGGTTCGCACCAGTTGCCTTAGTGGGCGCGCGAATAATGGAACTAAGAAGACCAAAAATGCCAGACGACCGGTCCAATACAACGCCCCGACAATGGGGTCGTGACCTTCGCCTGGGTAGTAGTAACCCAAAGTGGCTGCAATAACCGCAGCAAAAAGGGCGATGCCTAGCCAAATTAGCCCTTGTTGGGTTGTGGGGTTGCCAGTTGTCATGCTTCTATGGAGGCATAACCCCGCCGCTAGGTCAAACACGGCTTGAGAGGTGGGAATAGAGGTGCTTGAAGTGAACCGATTTGTTGTTTTGTCCGGCTGCTCTGGTGGTGGCAAATCCACCTTGCTTCAAGAGTTAGCCAGGCGTGGTTATGCAACCGTTGAAGAGCCTGGCCGCAGGATAGTGGCCGAGGAACAAGCTTGTGGTGGTACCGCCTTACCTTGGGTGGACGTTGAGGCCTTTTTAGGGCTGGCACTTGATGTTTCTCGGCAAGATCTCGCAAAGGCGGAAGCCAATGATGGCTGGACCTTTTTTGATCGCGGGTTGGTGGATGCAGCATCTGCGTTGGCGCAGGTTACTGGAACTCCTCTATCGAGCCACCTAAGTGCGCAGCTAGCTTACTATCCTATGGTTTTTTTAACGCCACCATGGCCTGAAATATATGTAACGGACTCTCAACGCCAGCATCCACTGTCTGAAGCGATCCAGGAGTATGAACGGCTTCTCAATGACTTCCCATTGCTAGGCTACCAAGTGATTGGTATTCCTAAAACCGCTGTGCAAGACAGAGCCGATTTTGTTTTGCATCAGCTAAGTCTTTAGACTGGCTGCAATCTGCAAACCCATGGAGAGATAACCGATATGACCAACGAACAGGTGGTACGCGATGCTTGCCGAGTGGTATGGACAGAAGGGGATATGTCCCGAGTTGGCGAGTTTTACGCTGAAGATTTCAAAGCAAACTACCCACGAACCGATTGGGGTACAGGCGTTGCTGGGGTGCGTGCTCTAGCCCAGGGCATTCGAGATTCGTTTCCAGATTACCGGGAGCAAATAGACGAGCTTATTGTTGCAGATGATCTGGTCATTGTGCGCCTAACCATTCGGGGTACCCATGACGGTCCTTTGCCCAACTTACCCGCAACCGGTACAAAGGTTGAGTTCAACGATGTCTCTATCATCCGGGTTCGCGGAGAAAAAATTATTGAGCAGCGTGGTCTCAGCGATCATTTTGCCTTGTATCAGCAGTTGGGCTTGATTGAGGTCGGATAGATCATGCCGCAACTGCAATCGCTAGAGCACTCAAATCAAGAGGCAATCCTTGGGGCATTGGATCAGGATGGTGCTTGTATTGCTCTCGATCTGCTGTCTGTAGAGCTGTGCAACGCATTGTTGGCAGATTTTTCTCCGCACCTTGAAGCG
Source organism: uncultured Pseudomonadales bacterium (assembly GCA_938036875.1). Classification (GTDB taxonomy): domain Bacteria; phylum Pseudomonadota; class Gammaproteobacteria; order Pseudomonadales; family Azotimanducaceae; genus CALHVX01. The sequence continues at coordinate 25,027 of CALHVX010000073.1, read as the reverse complement.
CTTGGTGTTGGTGTTGACGAGTTAGGGTATCGCGAAGCCTTCTATGGTGAGCAAACCCAACGCTTGCATGGTTTGTTTTCTAAATCGGTCTCTACCGAAGCGGTTTTAGTGCAGCCGCTGATGCTGGCTTTGTGTCAAAAGATGTTGGTCGAGACGGGCCTGGCCCGAGATATACGGTTAAGCAATGCGGAGTTGATGGTGCTACACCAAGGGCAGACTCAGCAGGTGTATCACAGTGATGCTGCCTCTTGGCAGCTAGCGCAACAGCTTGAATCGCGCGAACTCCTGTTAAGCGCTAACTATGCGCTCACTGACTTTACGGCTGAAAATGGAGCGACCTGTGTTGTGCCTGGCAGCCATCGTTGGGAAGCGGGGCGCACACCAAAATCTGCTGAAGTGTGCCAGGCGATCATGCCTCGAGGTAGTGTGTTGTTGTACACCGGCAACGTTTTGCATGCCGGCGGTGCTAACACCACTGCAGAAGCGAGAGTTGGTTTATATCTGGGGTACATGGCCAGCTGGCTGCGACCTTTGGAAAATCATTTACTAACCAATCGTGCCGAAGATGTATTGGCGCTCGGCGATCAGGCTCAGCATCTGTTGGATGTAACGCCGGGTGGTTTTACGGTATACGCCTAAGCGTCTCTATAATATGGATGTTTTTTTTTAATTAAATCTAGTTGCTCCTAGTTCAGTCATTGCTGTCTTGCAATGACCGAAGTTCTTCGGCTTCTTTGTAAAGCTCAGGATCTGTGATTTTTGACAGCGTCTGCTCAAATTTCTCCGAGCTCATTGCTGAGGATTGGATAAGACTCAAGAGGAGTTGGTCGCGTTTCAACCCTGTACTCATCGCGTTGATAAAGGTCTCGGCGCTTTCTAAATCTTGGCTTGCCCATAAATGCCCTAGAAAACGAGAGCTAGCTGGTGTTGCGGTCGCTACTTGTTCTTCAATCCAGAGGCCTGCGCCGACAGGGTCTGAGCTTGCCCAGTTGAAGTAGAGGTTGCTACTTGCCCTGGCGCGCTCACCCTCATCCGCAATACGTTCTATTCGCTGGCTGGCGCCTTGTGGGTCTTGTAGAGCAAGAAAGCCGATGTAATCCGCTTCAAGATTGGCTTGACGTTCGGCGGGTAACGCTTGCATAAATCGCTCCGCCGATTTTGGAGAAGTCATACCCAACATTAGTAGAAGCTGGGTAGATTTCGCATTCTGAGCACCACCGGATTCTTGCCCTGCTAACCAGTTTGCTGCCGCTTCTGGTTCTGAAATGGCTCGTTTGGTCCACAGCGTGAGTTCTGCGTGGTCTCGGATTTCCCGGGGCAGGCGGGGCAACAGATTTTCTGCTTGGTTCGGATATTGGTTGGCTAGCTGATCAACAAAACTGAAAAGTAAGCTACTCCCGTTTGCTGACTGCCCTTCAATCCAGGCGAGCGCTGCGTTTAGATCGTTTTCAGCGATGCTGGTAAGCAGTGCTGCCTGAACTTGCTCACGATAGTTGGTCAGTTGCATTTCCTGTGTTGCTTGCAGGGCACCCCACGGATCACTTTGGCCCCAGCGCTGTGCAACCTGAGCTTGCGCCGTGCTTTGTTGCAGCGGGTTGGTGATGTCTTGGGTTGCAGCCCACGCCTCTTTCGGCGAATGCTGGAGCATGGCCACCGTGCTTGGCGATAGACCTAGCGTTGCAGCAATTGATTGGCGCGCTGAGGGCGACAGTTTGCCATTGGCGCGAAGTATGGCTCGACCCGCTACCTCACGTAGCTTGCCTTTCAATGGCTGTGCTTTGGCAACCGCAACATCTTGGTCAATCCGAGCTTGTGCATGAAAAATGGCACCGATCCAGGCAAGTTGTGCTGGCTCGGAGTTGTTCAACGCGTACCCCAACGCTAGATCAAAATTTAGTTCAGCCAGTCGGCCAATGAGAATGCTGGATGCACCCGAGTAGTCAGCAGTGGAAATATCTCGTTTTGCTTCCTGCAAAAGCTGCACCAGCCCATCCGCATCAAATGGAGCGGCCAGCTGATAGAGCGCGGCTGTCTGCGCAAATTCACTGGTGATGTTGGCGGCCTGAGCCAAGGAAGTAATAGTGGGAATTTGGTGGTTGACGCTATGACCGTCACGCACTTGAGTTTGGGGTGAAGATGGCGTGCCGTTATGAAAAGTCGACCTGTGCTTGTTGTCTAGCGGGGTAGGCAAAAGGTGTTCAGTGGATTGCCTTTGTGCCCAAAGCACCCCAGCAGCAAAGCCTATCCCTAGTGCAAGCAGCAGTAAAACTAGTCTAGTTACCATTTTGGCGGCTCTTACATCCTTGAGTCACGTTGCCATTAGCATACCGATTTCTCTTCAAATCGCCCTAGTTACCCATTATTCTTTTGTACCGGTAGTTAAAGGCACTGCGAATGACGAGTTTCTTCCATCGGGTCATCCGGCTGCAGTTTGTGAGGTTTCAGGCGGTTCTTTCTCGCGCTAACCTTCGCCCTGCGTTGCTTGTGCTTTTACTATCGGTGGTTGCCAGTGGTTGCGGGGGTGGCTCCAGTGGTAGCTCTCGGGGTTCAACGCCTGCTCCCTCGCCAAGCCCCACACCAACCCCAAGCCCACCTACACGTGCCCAGATGGTTGATGCCGCAAGCTTTGCGCAACAGGCAACCTTTGGTTTGCCTTATGCCGACATTGAAGTCTTAGCCGCTGAGGGTAAAGAAGTTTGGCTGGATCGCCAGTTTGCGCTGCCAGTGGAAGACCACTTGTCCATCGCGGTGGATTTTTTCAACCGACGTGAAGCCGGTGAGTTTGATGCCTTCGAAGACAACATCGAATTTTTGATCTTTGCCCGCCGGCTAGCCTGGTGGCACCGGGCGATCACTGCCGAAGATGTGGTACGTCAGCGGGTCGCCTTTGCGCTGAGCCAGATATTTGTTGTCTCGGACAATGTAGACGAGCTAAACATTCATCCAGATGCGCTGTCGGGTTACAACGATGTGCTGCTTCGTAATGCGTTTGGGAACTTTCGTGATCTACTCAAAGAGGTGGCTTTGCACCCGGCGATGGGTGTGTTTCTCAGCCATTTGAACAATCGTAAAGCGGATGCAGCAGCGAATACCTTTCCAGACGAAAATTTTGCTCGAGAGGTGATGCAGCTGTTCTCTATCGGACTTTTTGAGTTAAACCCGGATGGGACCCTAAAAACCGATGGAGCCAACAACAGTATTCCTACTTACGACAACCAAGATATTCGTGAGTTTGCCAAGATATTTACCGGGCTCTCCTGGGGTGGTGAAGGGGCGTTCTTTGGAAAACAAGCCCCAGATTTCTCCGCGCCCATGCAAATGTTCGAAGATCAACACGAGCCAGGCAGCAAGTCATTGCTAAATGGACAAGTGGTACCAGCAGGTCAAAGTGGTAACCAAGATGTTGATAGCGCCATCGACAATCTGTTTCAACATCCGAACGTGGGGCCCTTTATAGGTCGCCAGCTAATCCAACGCCTTGTGACCTCCAATCCGACGCCGGCTTACATTGAGCGTGTGAGCAATGCCTTTGCGGACAACGGCAGTGGCGTTCGTGGTGATATGCAGGCGGTACTGCGGGCGATTCTCTTTGATGATGAGGCTCAAGGGATTGGCGCGCCCGCTTACTTTGGTCGAGTGAGGGAACCCGTTCTTCGCTATGCGTCTGTGTTGCGGCAGTTCGGTGCCAACAGCGATGATGGGTTTATTGCTGAGATTGGCTACCGTTTGCAGTTTCTTGGTAAGCAGCATCCCTTGTCATCACCCAGTGTTTTTAACTTTTACTTGCCGGATCATTCCCCGCAAGGAGTGCTAGCCGAGCAGGGGCTGGTTGCGCCTGAGCTACAAATCATGACAAGCGCAGCAATCATCAATATGTCTAATGTGTTTGACCTGATGTTTTTAAGTGAGACGCCAACGGAGGCGCCAGAGCCGCTGGCAACCACCCGCCTTGATATCAGCGATTATCTTGAAGTTGCCGGGGACGTTGATGCATTGCTTGATAGGCTGGACGTTGTGGTGACAGCGGGGACCTTGTCCGCCGAGACGCGCAGCGTTATTGCGAGCATTTTGAATGACATCTCCGATACGGAGTTTAGAACCCAGATGGCCATATATTTAGTCTTGATATCACCCGATGCATTGGTGCAAACATGAGCTCACGACGCAAATTTCTCAGTCACGGCTGTCACTTAGGTATGGCTTCTGCAACCCTAGGCACTTCTATGCTTAGCTTGGGGGTAGCACAACGTGCGGCTGCTATGACGCCCGGGAGTTACAAAGCCCTAGTCTGCGTCTTGCTCGCCGGTGGCAATGACTCCTACAACATGGTGGTGCCAATTGATTCTGACCAATACAACGAATATGCCGGCATCCGTTCAGACTTAGCGCTGGACCGAACTAGCTTGTTACCGTTAAGTGGCAGCACACCAAGTGGACGCCAGTACGGCGTTCATCCTGGTATGAGCGCGTTGCAGAGCCTCTACGATACGGGTGATGCGGCAATTGTTGCTAACGTAGGTACCTTGCTGGAACCCTTTGATGCGACGGCGGTTGAAAATGGGTCTGCCACATTGCCGGTGGGTCTGTTTTCCCACTCTGACCAAATCGCTCAGTGGCAGACGGCTGTACCTGATGCTCGCCTTGCTCAAGGTTGGGCAGGGAGGATTGCAGATATCACTAATTCGCCGGTAGCGGCGGGTGAAGTGTCGATGAATATTTCCTTGGCCGGCAGCAACGTATTTCAAAGCGGCAATACCAGCAATGCCTATTCAGTAGAACGTGGTGCTGAGGCTGCTCCGGGTATTGCTGGTTACGATGAGTTAGGCGATTTCGGTGACATACGCCGACGTATGATTGATGAGTTGTTGGCGGTGGAACCTACCCATAGTCTCAAACGGGAATATCGCAGTCGCCTGCGCAATGCTATCGATACCCGTGCCACCTTTATTGAAGCCTTAGCCACGGCGCCTGAATTCACGACAAATTTTGCTCAAGATCCGTTTTCATCGAGCTTGAAGCGTGTGGCGGAGGTCATAGGTGCGCGCGATGCCTTAGGAGTGACTCGGCAAACCTTCTTCCTGCAAGTGGGTGGTTGGGACCATCACGACGACGTGATTGAGAAACAGGCGGCCCTGCTGCCTCGGATTGCGGAAGGGTTGGCGAGCTTTCGCAATGCGTTGGTTGAGTTGGGTGTGTTTGATGAAGTCACCACGTTTACCATCTCAGATTTTGGCCGAACCCTAACCTCAAACGGCAAAGGGTCTGACCATGGCTGGGGTGGTCACCACATTGCTATGGGTGGTGCGGTTACCGGTGGGCAAATTGTTGGCACCTATCCTGAGTTGTCAGCAGCAAGCCCGCTAGATGTTGGTCGCGGAATCTACGCGCCCACCACGCCGGTTGACGCCTACTTTGGGGAGTTGGCTGCTTGGTTTGGGGTGGCACCTTCTGACTTCGACTACGTGCTGCCCAATGCGCGACGGTTTATCTCGCCAGAAACCCAGCCGCGTCCCTTGGGATTCCTCGGGTGAATTTGAATCCCCAGGTATCTAGCTGAAGGAGGCCATACCTTTTTGCACCGCTGGGCGTTCTGCAATGCGATCTAACCAAGCAAGCAGCCCGTTTTTTTGCATCAACGCCGGAAATTGAAGCTCACGAGCGGCAGCGAGCCAAGGGTAGTGCATGATATCTGCGATAGAATATTCACCTGCCAAGAACGAACGGTTGTCCGCGAGCATCCGATCAAGTACTTCGCTAAGCCGCTCGGCTTCGACAAAGAGCAAGTCGATCATTTTCGGAATTTTTGTTTCGTCTGATGCTCGTAGTTGATCGTTGAGTCGTCCAAGGTTGGGCCCGATGTGTGCGGCTTGGAAGAATGCCCCCTGTATAGCCGCATATCGCTGATTGCCTGTTCTGGCTAGAATTTTTCCGTGCGCATCGTACTGCTCCGCTAGGTAGGTCAGAATTGCGCCGGATTCCCAGATTTGCATTGATCTATCATGGTCTTCCAACAGCGGTATTTTTTGGTTTGGTACCATTTCGGTAAACCAGTCTTGTCGTTGTTGTCCTAAGTCTAAGCGGACGTGTTTGGCCGTGTAGTTCAAGGACAGCTCTTCGAGTGCAATAGTAACTTTTCGAACGTTAGTGGTGGGTCCACCGTATAGGGTGATCATGGGTTACTCCTAGAGTTGGGTTATGACTTTGCTTGAGATAGGGGTGCTAGCATCCAATGCCGCCAAGTTGGGATGCACATGGGTCCTGCTAGCAAGAGGACTAAGCTGAGTGTGATCTGTACTAAGCCAACGCTTGAGTAGAGGGCTTGGCCAAACCAGGCGAAAATGCCAGCTCGGATAAAGCTTCCAGTGAGCACCGCCATTAGATAGGCGACCAACCCCATACCAGACAGTATGGCGCCGAATTGAAATAAGTGTTTTGGGATAAATGGATAAGCACAAATGCCGCCGAGAGCCCACACGCTGGTTTTGCGGCGGGCAAATTGATGAATCCATGTTTGCAGGTTACGGGGAAGTTGGCTCAGTGCTAGTTGTGTGCCCACTATACTGACTAATCCGTACTTCCAAACGGCTGAACCAAAGAGTCCAAGTCCGGCGTATATCGCTCCTTCAATGGGTTCGAACAAAATGCCAGCTGCGATCAGCAACAAAGAGCTGGGGATCAAGAAAAGAAAACGAAAAACCAATATACCGATATATGAGAGTGGTCCCCAAGTTCCCAACGATTGCACCAGGGCTCGCAGCGATTCGATGTTCCACTCGATATTGAGCTGGTTTCGTATCAGGGCCGCTACCAGTAACAAAGCCAGTATTACCGCAGTCAGCAACAGCCAACGCGACATAGGAACACCGAGCACTGTTCGATCGAGCGCGAGTTTCATGATGGGTTGTCGAGCATCCACGTAGCGTAGTTTTCCCTGGTTTTGGTTGTCAGCGCTCCAAATAGCGTGGTGTAAAATTGAGCGGTATGCGCGAAGTCTTGCTCCGCTGAATGGATGTGAGCATGCATGCGATTTTTGGCTAGCCTTCTGTGTGAGAGGCTATACTTGCATATATGCACAAATATGCAAGTATTAAAATGTAGGGGTTCTTTAGCTAAGTTGAGCGCTGCAGCGGTCTAGAGCGTCTGCCATCTCTCTAAGGGTGCGTGCCAAGGAGTCGGTCTCTAGCCGATACCGGACATGCCGGCCGTCGCGTTCTGCGGCCAAAATACCGGCATCTTTTAGGATTTTCAGGTGCCGTGACACGCCTGAAAAGTCGATGCCGCAACAATCTACGATGTCGGTCACGCTGGTGGGTTCGCAAGTTTCGGCGAGGGTTGCCACGATGGAAATCCGAATCGGATCACACAAGGCTTTGAAAAATTCAGGTTCAAGAGCATCAGCTAGTGCGGCGTTGCAGCGCTCAGGGAGAGCTTTTTTATTGGTCATTAACTAAGGCTACATTATTTGCACTCTGGTGCAAGCGAGCCATCTAGGGTTGTTCACAACCAAAATCCATCGAGTTCACTGCTACTTAAGGTGACAGGTCCTCGTGCGCTGTTGAACTTCAGAATGAAGTTCGCTGGTCCAGCGGTAGAATTTACCTGGGCTGTATTATTCGCAAGCTCAACTAGATTGGGATTTGGGTGGGTAATGTTAAGCGACGCAAACTCTCCCGCTAATGGATTGGTAGTGGCGGGGTGGGGACAGTCGAGCCAGTCTATGAAAAAGGGAGCAAAACCTTTTAGGTCGTGATGGATGAGATTCATCAATCGCCAATTAAGCAGGTCACCATTAGGTTGCTGTCGCGACATGTCGAATGGTTGCGCTGTTTCTAGGCCGCAATAACGCCCAGCCGTATGGTCTAGGTTGTTGCAGCGAATGGCCCATGCTAAAAGTTTGCTGCCGGATAAGTTGGCGAGCCTCTGACCCAAGTTGGGAGTTTTTGTCCTGCCGGCTGCGTTTGCCTGAGCTGGATCGGGGCTGATGAACTCCAGGTAGATAGACTCGCCCAAAGAGGCGAGGGCATTGTGTGTGCCTCCGCCGACATGTGGACCGCCATATTGGGGTGTGCAACCGGTTAGATCAGCAAATTCTTGCATTGCCTGGTCTAGGTCTGGGTGTGCTATCACGATGTGGTCGAGTTGATTTGTCATCTTGTAGGCATTGCTTACTTGAGTTAACCGCGACAGTTATAGGCAGCAGCGATTGTAAACTTTATGGTACTTTATGGTGATGCTTGAAAGTAGTGTTGTTTCGCAGGTTTGATAGCCTGGGTTCTTGCTTGTCAATGCATGTCCCAAACGAATCAAGTGGATGAAATCGTATTGAACTCCCTGCAGACAGAGTGCAGGAACCGACTTAGAGAGGCTCCATGGAAATATATGCTGACCCCGTAACCATCAACTGCCGTAAAGTATTGGCAGGTTTACAACTCTTGGGAATTGATTATTCCCTAGTCCCTGTTGGGTTTTTCGCTGGTGAACACAAAGCAGAAGCATATTTAAACATCAATCCAAACGGTACACTGCCAGCTCTCAGAGATGGTGAGCTGATCTTGTGGGAATCCAATGCAATACTCCAGTATGCGGCTGAAAAGCATAACAAGACGGCCTTCTACCCTACCGATCCAGCAGCACGCGCAGACATCAACCGTTGGTTGTTGTGGGAATCTTCTGCCTGGATGCCTACTTGCTACCTGTACTTAGTAGAAAACTGCGGCAAACCGATGTTGGGTGAGGAAACGGATCAGTCGGCTTTAGACAATGAGGCTGAGAATTTTGCGCTACGCGCCGGCATCTTGAATGATCGGTTGGCCTCCACTGAATGGTTGTGTGGCGATAGTCCTACCATTGCTGATATAGCAGTGGCTGCCCCGATGCATTTGCATGCCTGGTCGGGTCTACCTTTAGATGGTTTTCCTCACTTAGTACGCTGGATGACAAAAAATGTTGAGCAGCTGCCTGCCTGGAAGGCAACCAACATAGATGAAGGCTTTGTTGTGAATCCGTTAACCTAACACCTTGGCAAACCTTGTTTCGCATTAACGGAGAGTAACAATGAGCAAGCCTCAGGTCAGCATGCCAACGGATAGCGCAAGGACCGGTCAATTCAACTATTTAGATAAAACGGCTGAGCCGTCCTTGTTCCGCAATGGCAAGGTCCTAGCTAAGCGTGATCTTGATGGCAGCGATGCTGGCATGGTTGGGGTTAACACCCATAGCTACGAGCTAGAGGTTTTCAACGCGCGGTTGTTCACCGGTTCTCAGGCGAAAAGCTGCGAGATCAATGGCTTTGAGTTGCTCGACGAACCCTTGGCGAACAAAGTCTTGGATTTTCACGATCACCATCAAGTGACCCAAGAGTATTATCCACAGTGTGCTGAGTTGGTTGCGGCGTCAACCGGTGCCAAAACGGTGTTTGCCTTCGACCACAACATTCGTTCAGCGGTGGGTAAGTCTAACAAGCAAAAAATTCAGGGTGGCCAACAAGTTCAGGGCCCAGCAAAGATCGTGCATGGCGATTACACGCTGGTCAGCGCACCGCAACGGGTACGTGATCTCGCATTGCCACCCAAAGTGAATGACACCTTACATTCGGTCTTGCCTTCTGGGTCATCACTCTTGACTCAGCAAATGGTGGAACGTTCCTTGGCGGAAGGTGGTCGCTTTGCCATTATTAACCTATGGCGCAATATTGTTGAAGAGCCGGTGCAAACGAATCCATTGGCCATGTGTGATGGACAGACGGTTGATCCCAATGACCTTGTCACTTTTGAGATTCACTATCACGATCGCATTGGCGAAAACTACTTTGCCAAGCACCAGAGCAATCACCAATTCTATTTTTACCCAGAGATGACGCGGGATGAACCCTTGCTGTTAAAACAATGGGATTCCCAAGGTTTGATGGCTCAGTCCAACGGTGCGCGCGCGGATTCTGAACAATCTATGGGTCCCTGTACCTTCAGTTTTCATAGCGCTTTTACCGATCTGTCGACTCCTGATGATGCGCCGGATCGTTGGAGTATTGAGGTTCGTTGCATTGTTATCTATGACTAGCGTTGCATTGCTTGTTTCACCTTTGTGCTTAGTTCGGAGTCACCATGTCTAAGACTGCTTTTGTTACTGGAGCTAACCGCGGCATCGGTCGCGCTATAGCGTTGAAGTTAGCACACATGGGTTACAACCTTTTCTTGCTGGCACGCAATCAGGAGTTGCTGGAGGAGGTGGCTCAAGAGTGCAGAGCCCAGGCAGTGACGGTTGAGTGTTTTGCTGGTGAGCTGGGTGACGAAGCCTTTATGGATGAAGCCGTCAAGGCAGCGCTTGCGAGCTTTGGTGCCATAGACGTGCTGATCAACAATGCCGGAGCTGCCAGCCAGCAGGCCGTGCAAGAGGCTGACCTAGCCGTTTGGCGAGACATTATGGATGTGAACTTCAATGCGGTGGTGTATCTGTCCCGCCACCTCTTGCCTGGCATGGTCAGCAGGCGCAGTGGCACCATCATCAATATTTCGTCGCTTAGTGGTCGCAATACCAATGCCGGTGGCGCGATCTATAGTGCCACCAAACATGCATTGAATGGTTTTACCGGCTGTATGTATGAAGATGTTCGTGAGCATGGCATTAAGGTATCAACAATCATGCCGGGGTTTGTCGAGACAGAGCTAACGCAAAACATGGGGATGCAGGGAAACAAAATGATCCAGCCTCAAGATATTGCGGCCAGCGTTGAATATGTACTATCAGCATCGGCGTATTGCTGCCCAACCGAGATTGTGTTGCGGCCGCAGATGCGACCATAAATAATTCAAGCGCTGCCGGTTCGCGACCGGCTGGCTTAAATGATCCGTTGGAAGATTATCGGGTTCGTGCGGTAGTGACCCAGCTAAGTCATGAGAACCCTGTTTAGGAAGGGTAGCTGTTAGAAAATTCAGGCTGCCTGCTAACAACCTTCCTCAAACGTCGTTTTTGTCAGATCGTTTGCCCGCGAATTCCCGTTAGCGACAGAGGTCGTGACATCCCCAAACCCGTCTCCCGCGATGCTAACCAGTCTGGTTGGTGTCGATAACTCGCCGGTTTAGTCCAAAGGTATCCAAATTGTAAAACTCGCCATCCCCGGGTCGTAGTGAGAAGTAGTGGTCATATTGACGGTTTTACGGGTGCTAACGTCCTTTTTCTGGCGTGCAGTGTTGCACCTGGTTCAATTTTTGCTGTTGCATGACGTGACAGCGACCTGTGGCAGTGCTTAGAGCGCAGCCTGAAGACCGAAAAAGGATTGTCATGAGTACAAATACCTCCGCCGTAAAGGATGAAGTCCGAGCACCGGATGAAACCCTAGAAAGTGTCCGTGAGCTGTTGTTTGGTCGCCAAGTCAGGCATTTCGAGCAACAACTCGCTGAGCAAAACTCGCAAGCGGCCCGGCACCTTGAAGCGGCCCAAGCCGAGATCCAGCAACGCGTTGCGAACATGGAAGCACATTGCACTCAGCAATTTGCTGTTCTGACCAACCGTATCGCACAGCTTGAGCAACAATTAGCCCAGCAGCATCAAGCGATGCACGAAAGCAAAGCGGGTCGGTCCGACCTCGCTGAACTGTTCTCTGAGTTGGCCGGCCGCCTGGATGAACCCAGCGGTATGTCGGATAGCGCAGCGCTGAACTGAGGTTTGCTGATATGGAGCGCGCAATAGCCCACACACCCTCCAACGATGAGCTAGACCAACTAGTTCAGATGTTGTTGGGTTCTTCTAGGGAAGAGCTGTGGCGTCTTTGGGAACCCCAAGATGCAGGTAAATTTGCCGAACAGCTGTCTGCAGCCTTAGCCGATGCGGTGCGTGCGGCAGAACATACGCCGGCTTTCAGATCAGCCATTGCGCCGGTGATTACTGAGGGTGTCATGGATACAGCGCGCCGCCAGCCTCAGAAAATTGGCGATGCCTTGGCTCCGGCGCTTGGTCCTGCTATTCGCAGCATGGTTCGTTTAGCTATGGATGATATCAACGAACGTATTGAATCTGGTGTGAGGCAAACCTTTTCCGTTGATGGTTTGCGTTGGCGTTGGCAAGCCTTTCGTAGTGGGGTGCCTTTTGGTGATGTTGTACTGCAGCACACTCGTCGCTACCGAGTAGAGCATGTCATGCTCATTCACCGTACTAGCGGCACCTTGCTCAACGACATTTCTCGCGCAGGTTACAACGGCAAAGATGCGGCGGTGGTAGCTTCCATGTTGAGCGCTGTTACCCATTTTGTTGCTGATGCCTTTGTGGTTTCTGATGAAGAGACAGACGGCCAAGCCGGTGCTGTGGATCGCACGCAACACCGACAGTTTGAAGTTGGCTCTTTGATGGTCAAGGTAGAGGTGATGGGTGAATTGGTGTTAGCCGCTGTTATTCGCGGCACGCCCTCTGCAGATGTATCCAGTCTATTGATTGAAACGCTAGAGCTGCTGCAATCCATAGTTGGAGATGCCGCAGATCATTTTGACGGTGATTTGGCACCTTTTACCCCGGTTGAACATTTGCTGCACGATTGTTTGGTAGAACAGAAGCTCACAGCACCTAGCGCGGCAGATGTGGAGCAAGATACCTTAGCAAAGCCCGGGTTTTTTGCTCGTTACGCTGCTATGGCCATTTTGCTTATCGGTGTCGCCGCCCTGTCTTGGGATACACATCGTAGGGCAGAGGTCTTTGCTGACTACCAGGCCATGGTTGAACAGCAACCGGGCGTGGTGATCACCAACATAAAGCGAGTTAACGTTTTTGGACGTCCCGCTTATCATATTTCAGGTCTGTTGGACCCGCACGGTGAGCATCCGGCAACTTTGCCGCGCGAGTCGCTGTTTGATTTGACCTGGGATTTACGAGCCTATATGAGCCTAGATTCTGAGATCATCGAAAGGCGGGCCATTGCGACCCTAAACCCGTCGTCGCGTGTCCAGATGAACGTTAACGCTGCAACCTTGGAGTTGTCGGGTATTGCTTCAGCGGACTGGCTTGCAGCAGCGAAGTCTTCGGTTATACCCGGGATCATGAAGGTGGATTCCAGTCGGTTGTTTGTCTTATGAGCTTAAGACGTAAGACAGAGTTCCTGAGCGATATCAGCGAAGACTTGGGCGACATTGTCACCCAGCTTAGCCGATACGTTCTGAGGTTTGCCAAGCCCCGAGTTGGCATCCATGGACGCCAACATGGCGGGCAACTCGGCAGCTGGCGTCAGGTCCGACTTATTCAGCAGCAGTCGGCTGATGGGTGTTTTAACTTGTTCACGAGTTGCTGCGATGAACTGCTGGAAGTCTGCAAAGCTGCTGGGATCCGACTGGTCAACCACGTACAGGGTCGCCGCAGCGCCAGCAATAAATCCTTGGTCCCAAGTGTTGCCGTCCCGATCTCCAGCCAGGTCCCAAAGCATCAGCTCCACCTTGGCATCAGCCATGGTTTCAACTCGCTTCTCCACACGGACACCCAATGTTTCCACGTGTCGCTCAGAAAATTCGTTGGAGATGTAACGCCTGACCAAACTGGTTTTACCAACGCCGGAGCGTCCCAACAAAATAACTTTGGCTCGTATGTGTTTCATAAGCTTGCAGCTGAAGTTCCCGATTCAGCGCTTAGTTTAGAGCAAGTCTGGTGTCCCGAGGTAGGTTATTAGGACATTAGTTATTGAGTAGTTAGAGCGAATTGGGCGCAATTAGCCATTATAGCCAACGTTACGATTAGACGTTCTGAGTGTTGACCGGAAACGGCTAGAGGTTCCAGAACTAGAAGACTTGAAAAATTAGGATTACAGGGTAATCAAAAGAGAAAACGATCTATGCAACAGTTGAACGCAAGCCACCATATTGACCCAGCTCAGCAACATCAGCACGCCTTGTGGAAGGCTAAGGTGGTCTTGCTGCGGGTTGGGGTTGAACTGTCACACATCGAAGCACCAAGCCCGATTGCTGAATTGCTCGGTCGTTTTGATGTGCATCAGGTAAACGATCCCCGTGCGCTCCAGGAGCAGCTTGATCAGGGTGATGTTGGCTGTTTTTTGCTGGAGTACGCTGGTGACGACACCTCACTTGCTGACACCATTGAAGCGTTTTTACCCCAGGCTAAAGGCGCCTCTTTGGTGGTTCTTGCCCAGGCCCCTTCTGTTCAGCAAGCGGTTCTAGCCATACGAATGGGGGCTTCAGACTATATCGATGGATCTACGCACAATGCTGAGCAAACGGCGGCTGCCTTGATTGAGACTGTGCAGCAATCTGTGGATGCAAAGTTGTTTGAGGAAGCCGCGGACCGTTTTGCATCCTTACAGCCTTCGCCTTTGGCGCTGGTGAGCGAGAAGACGCCTTATGGTGCCTATTCTGTTGATGCAGCGCATTCGGTGCTAACCCCGCTATCGGCGCTGCAAGAATTTGTCACTTTGGTACTTGATGGCGTGGCCGGTCCTATTGGTGAAGAGCAAGGTAAATACTTGGCCTACGCTCGGGGTGCTTGCGATCAAATTCGCCAGGCGGTAGATCAGTTTATTGGGGTTAATGGACTTAACCCTACCTACTTTGCCACGCCCACGTCACAAGAGTTGGGCCCAATTTTGTCGGAAGCCTGGTCTACCTTGCATGCTTCTGCGGCTGAACAGGAGTTGAGCCTAAGCTTAGATGAAGCGGTCTCAAGCCAACTGGTTTCTGCAGACCCTATCTTGCTTCTGCAACTGTTTCGAACCTTGCTGCAAGACCTGATTGCTTTTGCCGAACCTGGTGAGGTTATCAACGTAGCGACCCAGCTTTCGATGGGCAGCAATGCCGCTGAGTTACAGGTTAGTTTGTTCACGGAGCCGACTGCTCTAAAAACATCGGAAGCAAATAGAACATTTTCGAATAGGCGTCGGTTTGGCCCTTGGCTTATAACCGAAACCCTAGATAACGGATTGAGCTATCAGCTTGATCTACCTGCCGTGACTGAATCTGAGCTTGAGCTCAGCAAAAAAGGAAATTAAGGAAAGATAATGGCTAAGCTACTGTTAGTTGAAGACGATAAAGATATTGCTAGAGCCTTAAAGCTACGCTTTGCGGCTCACGGCTTTGAGGTGTCTGTCGCCTACGATGCGATTACGGCCATGACCGTAGCGCGTCAGTGCAAGCCCGACTTGGTGGTGATGGATATTAGCATGCCGGGTGGTGATGGTTTTGTTGTGGCGGAACGCTTGGAAACGGCTTTTGGCCACATACCGACCATCTTCATTACGGCAAACAGCCACCCATCGTTGCACGAAAAAGCGATTGCGCAAGGTGCGTCTGGTTTTTTTCAAAAACCGCTAGACACCAAAAGGCTGCTTGAAGCAGCAGAAGCCATCACTGTGAAGATGGACTTCGCTTAGTGGGTGCGCGAGTTCCTAGATTCCGCGAGTTGGTGGATACCAAGCGAGTTTTGTTGGTCGATGACGATCCTCTCATCCTGCGTGCGTTACGTACTCGACTATCTTACGTGGGACATGACGTTCAAGCCTTCTCCGACGGCGCAAGTGCTTTATGTGGGCTTGAAGCTTGGCCTGCCGATGTGGCTGTTTTGGATATTAATATGCGAGGTTTAGATGGCTTCCAAGTATCCAAAGCCATTCGTGAACGATACCCAGATTGCCGTATTGTTATGCAAACGGCCAGCAAGTCTGATGAGATTTGGGGTAAGTTGTCACACCAGGATGTAGATGCTGTTTTGGAAAAGCCGTTTGACTCCAAGGTTCTGCTAGCACTCATAGAGAACCTGGCAGAGTCGGATAAGGTTGATGGCTAGCAGCATGAAAGCAGAAGCAAGTTCCAAGGTCGATACGGAGGTCGATACCTTTGTCCCGCCGTTGGCCAACCTTGATGGTGAACCGTTGACGGTGCTCATTGTTGATGATGATGAAGCGGATAGAGAACAGTTTTCTGATGTCATTCGTAAGATCCACAGCGATATCCGAGTAATCGTTTGCGGCAGCACAGAAGTTGCAAAGTTGATGATTCAGCAGCAACTGGTGGATTGTGTTCTGCTTGATTTCCACTTGGTTGGTGGCGTCGCACGTGGTCATATTCGGGCGTTAAAAAATGCTGCGCAAGATAGCCATCTGCCGGTGGTCATCATGTCGAGCTACGGCTCTGAAGCCAAAGCAACCAACGCAATGCGCAACGGTGCTGCTGACTATCTAGCCAAGAACAAAGTAACCCCTGGTGCATTGAGACGGGCGATTCATAACAGCATATCCAAGGCCGACCTATCTCGAACCCTAGATACCGAACGGCAGAATTTGCAGTTGGCCATCGAAGATCTACGCCGCAAAAATCGGGAGGTACAATCTTTCTACCACACGGTTTCTCACGAGCTCAAAACACCAATAACGGCTATTCGAGAATTTTGCTCGTTGGTCCATGACGAGGTTTTAGGGGAGGTTACCGAAGGACAGCTAGATGCCATGCAAACCTCTCTAGGTTGTTGCGATCGACTAACCCTGTTGGTAAATGATTTGTTTGACGCCGCTAGAGTGGAAACCGGCAAGTTGGAATTGGTTGCACAACCAACGGATATGGTGGAGTTAATCACTAACGAGATTTCGGTCCAGCGGCCTTGGGCTCGGGAGCATCAACTCACCTTGGAGTTACACATTGAGTCCGATCTACCGATCTGTATGGTTGATGGGATGCGCATACGCCAAGTGCTAGCAAACCTTATGCGCAATGCGGTTAAGTTTACCGAGGCAGGCGGGCGTATAGACGTGAGTGCAAGCTACCAAAAAGCGGATGGCTGTTTGGAAGTTCGGGTTGAAGATAATGGTTATGGAATTTCATCGGAACATGCCGAGTTTATATTTGATCGGCTCTACCAATGTGATCCTCAAGGCCAAAATTCCCAGAATGGTATGGGGATTGGGTTGTATCTTTGTAGCCAGATTGTGCATCAACATAAAGGCACCATTTCTGTTGATGCGGTTTTGGGTGAAGGCAGTGTGTTTACCTTCACCTTGCCGGTCTGAGCTTAGTCTTCATAGCGACAACGAGCATCTGTCTCATTGGCGCCAGGCCAAGGTTTGATCGGTACAGCGGAAACTGAATTTTTAGGTGATCCTTCGATCACCCGTTCGCTGTAGGCCAAATAAACCACGGCGTTGTTCTCAACATCGCAAAACCGAACCACTTTTAACGACTTAAAGATTAGCGATCGACGTTCGCGAAAAACCGACTCGCCTTCGTCGAAAGTTGCATCTATGGACACAGGGCCGGTTTGTCGACAATCAATGGATGCGTCCGAAGTATCCTCGGCAATGCCCAGAGCACCTCGATAGCCACCTTTTTGGGCGCGGCTGAGATAGCAGGCGATACCCTGAATTTTGGGGTCACTAAAGACTTCAAGCTTAATGGTGTCATCGGGGCTTAGGAGGGCGAACTTAGTGTCCACGCTACCCAATTCTTCCGTCCATCCTATGGCTGGGGCTGTTGCTAACAAAATGCAGGCTAGTGCTTTATGGAGGGTCTGCGTTGGTCTGGTCAAGGGTGCACCTATATAGAAGGGTTTGGTTTGGCTCGTTGGATCTCTTAGATGCCTAGGGTGACGTTTTTTTGACGCGATATCTAGCTAGGGTTTTCGGCCAAAACTGACACAGCATCTACACTTAAAGTTAGTCAAAGAACTTACGGTCAGTATGGCAGTTGCAGACACGCAGACACTAAAGCTCTACCGCTGGGTCATCCTTGCCGGTGGTGTCAGCATATCCTGGAGCTATACGGAGCTGGGCCCTACTTACCAGGCGTTGCAGCCCTATTTGAGTTGGGCTTTGGGTGCTTACGGGCTGCTTTTTTGCTTTGGTTTGCGTGCAACCTTCAGCCGTAGCCGTCTTGTGCCTTATGTTGGCTGGATCTCTGTCTTAGCCGGCTACTGCCTGGCCAGCTATTTTTTGTTGCGCATGATCGCATCAAACGCAGGTAACGATGATCCGCTATCCAGCTTGTTGTTGATTGCTCTGCTGGTCACCATTTTGCATGAACCAAAGCTGGTTTGGGCTTGGTGCCTGGGTAGCTGCCTTATTCTGCTGCAGTGTGTTTGGTTCGTCGATAACCCCCAGTTTACCGATGCTTCTATCGTGTCGAACTTCCTCATTTGCGCAGCCATTGCCGGGGTGTTCAGGGTCAGCCTCATCCGCCGTCGCGAACGCGAGGAGGTTGCCAATGCGTTGATTCGTTCTGTCTTTGAAAGCGCTGTAGATGGAATGTACTACATCGAAAATGACACGGATAAGCTGCTTGGTATGAACAAGAAAATGCTGGCGCTATTCGAAACCGATGATCCAACCCTCGTAAGAAAAATGTGCAAAGCCGTTTTGCTAGCGCAAGGCGGTGGAATAGAAACCCACCAGCAGCTAGATGCGGAGTTTGAGACTAGTAGCGGCCGGCAATTCTACGGTCAGATAAGCGTTTCACCTGTGCCGGTGTTGAAATCAGCACGTAACGCGACATTGGTCCGCCTAGTTGATCTCACCGCATTGCACAAACAACAACAGCAGTTGGAGTTAGCTAAAGAAAATGCTGTTGTGGCAATGGAAGCGCGTGGCCTGTTTCTCGCAAACATGAGTCATGAGATTCGTACCCCCATGAATGGCGTCATTGGTATGACATCGTTGCTGATCAATACCTCGTTAGATGATGAGCAGCGAAGCTTCGTTGAAACCATACGCAGTAGCGGTGAATCCCTGTTGGTTATCATTAACGAAATTTTGGATTTTTCTAAGCTTGAGGCAGGACAGGTGGAGCTGGAGTTGCAGGCCTTCGATCTCGAGCAATGTGCAGCAGAGGCGCTAGATATCATCTCGCCGATTGCCGCGGCCAAACACCTTGAGCTTGTGTTTGATTGCCAATTGCGTGCCCCCACTAGCGTGATCGGAGATATTCAGCGGCTCCGCCAGATATTGGTGAACTTGCTGTCCAATGCGGTCAAATTTACCGAGAAAGGTGAGGTGTGCTTGCGGTTACGAGTGCATTCGCCAAGCGGACAACCCGGTGCTAGCGCGCAGGTGATGTTTGAGGTGATTGATAGTGGTATTGGTATCCCCCAAGACAAGGTTGGCAAACTGTTCGATGCTTTCACTCAGGCTGACGCCTCGACAACTCGGCGTTTTGGCGGTACCGGTTTAGGCCTGTCCATTTCCCGGTCTTTGGTTCAGCTTATGGGCGGTGAGCTTGCGGCTAGCAGCGTGATTGAGGAGGGATCAACATTTTACTTTCAGATTCCCTTGCAGCTAGGGGTAGCGCCAAAGGTTGTTCCACGGTCAACGTTAGCCAAGCAAGTGATCTACGCGGTAGATGATAATGCCACCAATCGGCGAGTTTTAGCGGGCCAGCTTGCTGAGCTGGGGGCAATCGCTAGAATGTTTGAAACCCCACACGAATTACTAGTGGCTTGCCAAGATAACAACCCCGACCTAATTATTGCCGATATGGCTATGCCAGATATGGATGGTCTCTCGATGACACAACAGTTACCCGCTGCGAATCGACCGCCCGTCATCTTGTTAACCTCAGTGGATTCTCAGGAAGTAGCGCGAGAACACTTTAGTGCCATTGCGCGCAAACCCGTGCGACCTAGCGAGCTTCAGCGCTGTGTCAATGCCGCGTTGGAGCCAAAGGCTAAAGCCCAAATTGTAGGCACACCAGCCAGCATGGAACCACTAAAGCTATCGAATCAGTTTGTTTTGCTAGCTGAAGATAATCAAACCAATCAAATTGTTGCCAAGCAAATGTTGAAAAAACTAGGTTTGGGCTGCGATGTGGCCTCAAACGGTCGTGAGGCAATCGATATGTTGCGTAAGCGCCCGTATCCGATTGTGCTGATGGACGTGCAAATGCCTGAGCTAGATGGGATAGAGGCAACTCGATTGATTCGTGCTGATAGCCAAATGGATCAGCCCTATATTTTGGCGATGACGGCGAATGCTCGTGCTGAAGACCGGGCTTCTTGCCTAGAGGCGGGGATGGATGACTTTATTAGCAAACCGGTGCGCCTCCAGGACCTGAGAAATGCGCTGGAACGAGCGCAATCGGCGGTCCTACCCGCCTAGCCATCGTTTATCGGCAGCGTTGCAAACCCAGAATTCTGGGTAAGTGGGCCGGCGCAAGCTTCATCGGCGGCGATTCGCATGGTTAACGCAATAGTAGTTACTTTGGCTTTGGCCAGTAATGCTCTAGCCTCACCAATGTTGTAGAAGAACAGGATCTTGCCATGCCGATCCTGCAATATGTTCATTCCTTCTGGACCTAGTAACTCCACAAAGTAGCAACGCGAACCATCGCTCACAATGTTTGCGGTGATTTGTGCGTGCTTTACCGCGCGACGCAATTCAGCTTTGGTCATTGAAAGTCTCTTTTGCTCAGCGCCGGTCTTAAGCCGATTGCATTGGTTAGGTAAGGGTGGAAATATAGAGTCGAATTCTTCCTTAGTCGAGTCAGATATGCATGAGATAACCCACCGTAATCTTACGACCAATGGCATCAGTATGCATATTGCCGAGTGTGGGGTTGAAAACGCCGGCAAAGGCAAACTCGTTGTGATGTGTCATGGGTTTCCTGAAAGTTGGTACAGCTGGCGACATCAGCTACCGGCGCTGGCTGCTGCTGGCTATCATGTGGTTGCTCCGGACCAGCGCGGCTACGGCGATACCGATAAACCTGAGGCCATTGATGCCTACACACAACAGCATTTAGTGGGTGATATTGTCGGCTTGGTGCATGCTTTAGGTGACGAGAATGCTGTGATTGTAGGTCACGATTGGGGGGCGCCAGTAGCTTGGAATGCAGCCTTGTGGCGGCCGGACGTTTTTCGAGCCGTGGCTGCTTTGTCGGTACCCACAACAGACCGAGCACCGGTCAGCCCGATCGAAACTATGCGCGCGACCTTTGGTGACCGTTTTTTCTACATCCTTTATTTTCAAACGCCAGGTGTAGCGGAGCATGAGCTCAGCCATGATGTTGCTTACTCCTTGCGTCGATTTATGTTTGGCGCCTCGGGCAACGCCGAAGATACTGGGCTTGCGGGCGTGATGAACCCACCCCCCAATACCGCGTACTTTTTGGACCAGTTGCAAGATACCGAAGTACTCCCGGACTGGCTCAGCCAAGAAGAGCTGGATTACTTTGTTGGTGAGTTCACGCGCAATGGGTTCCGTGGCCCGATCAACTGGTACCGAAACATTGAGCGGAGCTGGGAGTTGTCTGCACCATTTCAAGGCAAAACCATTGAGCAACCCGCACTCTTTATTAGCGGGGACCGAGATTTGATACGTATGAATCCCGGTTATGAAGAACCCATGCGACAAGTGGCGGTGAATTTGCGCGACGTTGTCATACTGCCTGGTATTGGCCACTGGACGCAGCAAGAAGCGCCAACAGAAGTAAACCAGGCCCTCATAGAATTTTTGGACTCCTTATAACCCTATGCCATTTTTTAAAAGAGACCCAACCAAAAAATTAAAAAAAGCCTATGGGCAAAAGCTTGAGGCAGCCATGCATGCAATGCATCGTGGTGATATACGTGAGAACGCCAAGTTAGTCGTCGAGGCAGAAGCCATTAAGGTTGAAATTGATGCTTTAGAAGCCGCTGCGAACGACAAAGGGAGCGAATAATGAAGGTTGGTATCTCGAATTTTCCCACAACCTACTCGATGAGCGCCGTAGCTCTAGGTCAAGCGTTGGAGGCAAGAGGGTTTGATGCACTGTGGGTGGTGGAACACACGCATATTCCCGCTTCTCGAAAAACGCCTTACCCCATGGGTGGAGATCTGCCCAGCATCTATTGGGAGAGCTACGAACCCTTCACTTTTTTAGCGCAGGTTGCAGCTGTCACCAGCAAACTAAAGGTTGGTACGGGTATCTGTTTAGTACCCGAACATCATCCGATAACGCTGGCTAAGCGAGCAGCGTCTCTTGACGCTTTGTCTGGTGGGCGCTTTTTGTTTGGTGTAGGTGCAGGTTGGCTCGCTGAGGAGCTAGAAAATCATCAAGTGGCCTATAACCAGCGTTGGCAGGTTTTGCGTGAGCATGTTTTGGCGATGCAAGCTTGCTGGACCCAAAAAGATGCAGAGTTTCATGGTGAGTTCGTGGACTTTGACCCGGTTTGGGTAGAGCCCAAACCGGTCAGCAACCCGCACCCCCCAATCTATGTGGGTGCTACCTCAACTTGGGCCATGCAGCGTATTGCGGAATACGCTCAAGGCTGGTATCCCGTCCATGTACCAGAATTTGACGAGCGATTAGCGCTGCTAACCCAAGAATGCGAAAAGCGTGGGCGTGACATAAATGAGATTGATATTGCGTTGGTCACCGCAATTAGCTCTCCAGATCAATTGGCAGAGCTGGCGGCAAAAGGGGTGAACCAGGTTGTGTTGTCGTTGCCGACGAGCAATGACGACGAAAGTAAGAAGATGTTAGATAGCTTCGCTCAGGTTGTTGAGTGGGCGGCGGCGTTATAGCTTGGTGACACTTGGTGAAGACAAGAGTATGACCCAACCCCTGCGTAAGGCTTTAGTCTGGTTAAGGCGTGATTTGCGAATCAGTGATAATCGCGCCATCCAATGCGCACTGGATCAAGCCGATCAAGTCCATATTGGTTTTGTGTTTGATACCGATATCCTTGACTTGTTACCTGCGGACAATCGACGTGTTGAGTTTATTCACCGCGCAGTTACCGCGGTAGACGAACAGCTTCGTGCGCGTGGTGGCGGCTTACATGCGATGTATGGCAAGGGTGCACAACAGATCGTAAAGCTAGCTAAAAGGCTAAAGGTAGATGTGGTTGTGGCGGCAGAAGACTATGAGCCGGCGGCAATAGCGCGCGATAACCAAGTGCTAGATGACTTGGTGCAGATGGGTTGTGCCTTGGAGTTGGTGCAAGATCACGTGATCTTTGCGAAAACCCAGTTGCTCACGGGTGGTGGCAAGCCTTATACGGTGTTCACACCTTACAAGAACAAGTGGCTGGCTAATTTTGAGCTTGATCGTATTCGTCCGTTAGCAACTAAAGGCTGGGCCCGGTTAGCCCAAGAAAAGGTACCAAAGCTACCGAGCTTGAAGAAAATTGGTTTTGAGCCTACCAATCTTGTGGCTCTAAAAATTGAGCCCAGCGAGAATGGTGCTAAAAAGCTGCTAAGGAATTTTTCCTCGAGAATTGATCGTTACGAAGAGCAGCGCAACTTCCCTGCAGTAAAGGGCCCGTCCTACCTGTCGGTACATCTACGATTTGGCACCATCTCCATTCGACAAGCGGTGGCTCAAGCCTGCCAGTCAATGGATGGCCAAGCGGATAGCAAAGGCGCCGCGACCTGGTTGTCAGAGTTGGTTTGGCGGGATTTTTACTTTCAGATCCTGTCGAACTTTCCGCATGTTGTTAGCGGTTCGTTCAAACCCGCCTATGACCGTATTCGATGGGAAAAATCCGACGCTTTGTTCCAGGCTTGGTGTGATGGCAAAACCGGTTATCCGTTGGTGGATGCCGCAATGGCTCAAATCAACCAAACCGGGTATATGCACAACCGTTTGCGAATGGTGGTTGCCTCGTTTTTATGCAAAGACTTAGGCGTTAGCTGGCAACGCGGCGAAGCTTACTTTGCAAAGCAACTCATCGATTTTGATTTGTCTGCGAACAATGGCGGGTGGCAGTGGGCGTCGTCCAGTGGCTGCGATGCACAACCCTATTTTCGAATTTTTAACCCCATAACCCAGTCTCAGCGTTTCGATCCCAAAGGCGCGTTTATACGCCGATACCTTCCGGAGCTATCAAAGCTATCGGATAAGTCTATTCATGCACCATGGCAGGCTCCGCCTTTGGAGTTGCAGGCGGCGGATGTGAGGTTGGGCGAAAACTATCCGCATCCACTGGTGGATCATGCCATTGCTCGGCAAGAAACCCTATCCCGTTACGCGGTTGTAAAGGCATAGCGGGGGTGTGTCGTAGACTGTGATGTTGCCCACGGTTTTCCCTTTTGGGTGGACGTGAACCGCAGAGATTAGACAGACCAAGGGGTGTAGGGGCCTTACTTATGTGGACAGTATCGCCTTTTGGTGCCATACGAAGGAGCTTGACATGATGTCTAGTGTTTTTGCCACCTTAGGTATCCTTGGCATGATCGTGGCGCTAGTGTTAGTTGGCTACTTCTTGCTCACATTCAATCGCTTGGTTGCCTTGCGCAATGCATGCGCCAACGCTAGAGCTGGAATTGATGTGAACCTGAAACGTCGCCACCAGCTCATCCCAAATCTGGTTTCCGCGGTGCGGGGCTATTTGAATCATGAACATAAGACCCTAATTGCTGTTACCGAGTTGCGTAGCCGAGCGATGGCAAGCCTGGGTCAGCCCGATAGTGCCCCGGTAGAGGCTGCGTTGGAGGGTGCGATGGTGAAACTTGTCGCTCGTGTCGAGGCTTATCCGGACCTTAAAGCAGATGGGCCGTTCATAAACTTGATGAAGAACCTTACTGAAGCTGAAGAGCAAATATCGGCGTCACGCCGTGCTTTCAATGCTCAAGTCATGCGTATGAACAATTTGGTGCAACAGTTTCCTTCGCTGGTGGTGGCCCGAACCATGAATTTTCCTGTCTTGTTGCCCTATGCGGCTGATGTGGCGGCCCAACTAGCACCTCAGGTTGCGTTGCCGCCTAGATCCAACCATGACTGACGTCTACGCATCCCTCGAAGAGCAACGTCTGCATGCTTTGAAGTCGGTTTGGAAGACGCGGTTGGTTAGCCTTCTGTTGATACCACTGGTGTTGCTACCCGTTGTATTGCTGTTTGTAACCATGGTGCAAGAACAGTTGGTTGGAAGCATTGCAACGTTGGCCGCGCGCCTTGTGCCTGCGCTTCAAGACAATATGAATTTGGTAGTGATGGTTTCCATCGGTTGGGTAGTTTTGGGCCTTTGGTTACTCGGGCGATACTACCGAACTCAGGGTCTGCAGCCGCAGTGGGATTATCTGAGCAGCTATAAGACCAAAGTGTTTGCGCAACTGTGTCAAGAACACTTTCCGGGCCTAAAGTACGAT
>CALHVX010000072.1 GCA_938036875.1 uncultured Pseudomonadales bacterium | reverse complement strand
TGGACCACACCCAAGCCCAAGTAACTTAGGGCCCAACACAAACCCACAACGGCAATCCACCGATGCTGACGTCGGGCGGCCAAGACTACGGCCAGCAACAAGGGCAACGTAAACAAAGGGTCAACAACAGAGACATTGCTCCAGTCCACGCGTTGATTGCTAAAGGGCCAAAACAACTGGGTACCGTAGGAGGTACAGGCATCCAGCAACGCATGGGTTGCGTACCCTAAGAAGCAAAACAAGTACGTTTGGGCAAAGCTCAACCGCCGCCGAGCAAAGTAATAGCCAACCAAGGCACAAATCAGCGCGCCTATGGGGATAAAGATCAACGCGTGGGTGAATTGCCGGTGGTACTCCAAGAACAGCAACGGGTCGGTGCTGGATTGGATCAACACATCCAGATCTGGCGCCATGCCACTCATTGCACCCAGCAAACCTGCGGTCACCAACACCGGCCCACGGGCCTGGGTTTGGGCAAAACCGGCGCCTAAAGCGCCTTGGCTTATCGGGTCCAAGCTAGGTGGCTTCTGTGGCCAGAGCGGCCCCCAACAGCTCCAACGCCGCCTGGCTAAATCGCAACATATTGCCTAACCGGTCATTGCTGCCCGTGCGTAGCTCGGTGGTCAACACTGTGGGGCCAACAATGGCCAAGACACAGCTGCCCGCCGGATGACCGTAGTGGGCCCCAGTGGGACCGGCCGCCCCAAGCTCCGCCAACGCCCAAGTGCTGTCTAGCTGAGCACGGGCCACCTCCGCGAAGCGCTGTACCATGGGCTCTGATAACGGCTCCAAACCCACCACGTCGCTCCCCCTTAAGCCAAGCAGAGACCGCCTAGCCTCCAAGGTGTATATGACAGAGCCGCCACGATAGTAAGCGGATGCGCCCGCTACCGAGAGCAAAGCCGCCGATAGCAGGCCAGCGGTGGAAGATTCCGCCACAGCGATGGTTTGCTTGGCGTTGCGAAGCTGCTCTCCCAGGGGAATCGCTTGGGCAGCCAAACTTTCAAAACTAGGCGTTGAGTTCATAGGCTGACACTATAAACTAAACAGCGGACAACACAGATAGGAAATAGACATGGCTAAAAAAGTCGATTGGTACTACCACCGCAAGGGCTGAACTACTTGCACCAAAGCCTCCAAGTTTTTGGATGCCAGTGAAGTAGAGATTAAAGAGAGCGTGCCTGCGAGCCGCAAACTCCAAGACACCGATGCTAGAGCAATGCTCAAAGCGGCATCAAGGCTACATGTTGCCAAGGGTAAAAAAGTTAGCGAGTTTGATGTCAGCAAGTCGGTCAGCAAAGACGCGGTTGCTGCGATGTTGGGGCCCACGGGTAACCTACGCGCACCAACGCTAAGAATTGGCAAAAAGATAATCGTAGGTTTTAACGATGAGTTGTTTGAAACGCTGATTGGCTAGGATCATCGACTAAGACCAAAGGTTGAATACTTGAGCGATCCAATCAACAAAGACAAAGGCAACGGCGCGACCAGCGCCGTTGTCAAAGTCCGAATCAATGGTCGCCGTATTACCGTGCCAACCCCTTGGCACAACGCCACACTGCTTATGTTTTTGCGCGAAGAGCTTGGCCTTACCGGCTCTAAGTTTGGTTGCGGTGAGGGCTATTGCGGTGCCTGCACCGTACACGTTGGGGGCAATGCTAGCCGGTCTTGCTTGTTACCTATGCACAGCCTCAACGAGGCAAACGTTCGCACCATCGAAGGCTTAGCCACCCAAACCGACGCCGGAGAGCGCCTGCATCCAGTACAACAAGCCTGGGTAGCACACAACGTGCCACAGTGCGGATACTGCCAAGCGGGGCAAATCATGACCGCTGCAGCGCTATTAGCCACCACACCACACCCCACCTCAACTGAAGTACAACAAACCATGGATGCCAACCTATGTCGGTGTGGCACCTACAATAGAATCAAGGCAGCCGTGTTAACGGCGGCAGAGTTGCAGGAAGCGCAAGGTGGGCAATAACAAGCCCGCCAATACTAAACCCGGTTTATCCAGACGCCAATTGCTCACCCATATGGGCTGGGTTGCCGGCGGGGTAACCCTGTTGAGCGCCTGCAATCGCGTGCCTGCATTGCCAACCTTTGGTAGCACCAGCACCGCCGACAGCCTGACCTGGCTGCAGCTACAGCCTGACGGTCGCTTCTTGTTTTACTGCCCGCGTACCGAGATGGGGCAAGGCATCGCCAGTGGCTTGCAAGCCTTGATAGCAGAGGAGCTAAACGTTCCACTAAGCGATGTTAACTGCCGCTATCCTCGTACTGATCAAATTCCAGCGACAGCACTCACGGTTGGTAGCCAAAGCATGGAACGCTTCTATCGACCAACCTTAGAGCTGGCGGCAAACTTACGAGAAACATTGCGCGCTCGACTGGCAGCGCAAACACAAACCAAGCCGCGCGACATTGGTTTGGTTGTTGGTGGTTTCAAAGATAAAGCCGGTAACTCAGTTTCATATCGCGATCTGTTGGCACCACGAGAAGACACCGTACTGGCAACAGAAATTTTAGATGACCAAGCGATGGACTCGGTTCACCTGTTATCGGAAGACCCAGTCCACCAAAACCAATACATGGGCCAATTCGTAAGCGATCATGAGATTGGGCAATTGGTGACCGGGCGAACCCAGTTCAGCAGCGACGTGCGCCTACCTAACTTGCACTACGGTTTAATTGCCCGCCCACCTTTTTTGGGGGCTGAGCTGCTAAGTTGCAATAACCTAGCAATACTGCCGGATGGTGCGCAGCAGATACGGGGTCCTAAAGGAGAGCTAGGGGTCATAGCTCCAACACCAATGGCGGCTGCAGAAGCGCTGGCAAGGGTTGAGCCAACCTGGTCAGCGCCCTCTACCGCGCAAACCCAAGAATTCAACCAAGGGTTTGATGTTGATGCTGCCATCGCCGCCGATATTTTTGATCATCAACCGATCAATTCCGGTGACATCAACAAAGGCCGGACCGCCGCGGTGGCGCCACTGAGCTTCCGCTACGATTCAGCTATGACGGCACATGCCGCTATGGAACCTAGGTCCGGCTGTGCTCGCGTGACCAATGACATCATCGAGCTATGGACGGGCAGCCAGGACCCATGGCTCGTTCGCAGCTATGCCGCTCACCTGCTGCGCTGGCCCGAAGACAAAGTGATTGTGCACAACCACCGGCTTGGCGGCGCCTTTGGTGGTCGAGTTTTGTGTCAAGCATCCATCGAAGCAGCTTGGTTGGCAGCCGCGAGTAAAGTTCCAGTGAAAGTTCAATGGTCACGTAGCGAAGAGTTACGGTTTAACTATGTAGGACCAGCATTTTCCCATCGCATCAACTGCGGCGTAACAACCGCTGGTGAAATTTCACATTGGCAACACCAAATGTTGGGAGCACCGATTTTGACCTCCTCGGCCATGATCCCCAAAGAGTTACAAACTCTAGCCGACATTCCAGCAGACCCAGGAACCCAGCGCGGCACCGAGTTGGCCTATCATTGCCAAAATCAAGAGTTGAACTTTGCCGACGTTCGCGGGTTCATGCCAACAGGTCCCTGGCGCGGCCTCGGCGCTGGACCCAATACCTTTGCGGTAGAATCCGCTATCGATGAACTCGCGGTCGCTGCACAGTCTGACCCGCTGACCTTTCGCTTACAGCAGATGCGTGACCAGCGATTGATCGAGGTCACGAAAAAAATAGCCAAGCGCTGCGCCTGGGACCGCCCAAGACCACCGCAAAGCGCTTTAGGTATTGCTGTGAGCGCATACAAAGGGGTCACCTACGTAGCGGTTGTGGCGGAACTGTCTGTACGCAACAATCGGCCTACACTGACTCGACTCTGGTGCGTTCAAGATTGCGGCCGAGTAGTAGTGCCCGACCAAGTTAGAGCGCAAGTAGAGGGGAACCTAGTTTGGGGCATCAGCATGGCGCGGCATGAGCGCTTTCAAACCAAAAACGGTTTAGGTGCACCCAGCAATTTCCATGATTACCCCATCGCGCGAGCGCTGGACGTACCAATCATGAATATTCAGCTAGTGGATTCAAACCGAGCACCCAGCGGGGCTGGTGAAGCGGCCCTGGCACCAACGGCAGCCGCAATCGCTAACGCCTACGCCAAAGCAACAGGGCAAAGACAACGACAGCTACCTTTCGAATTTGACATAGCGCCACAACTCTAAACCGACGCAACTCTAAACCGACGAAACTAACTCAAAAATTGGGCTTATGAATAACGAATACGACTACATCATTGTTGGCGCGGGCACCGCCGGTTGCGTACTAGCCAATCGACTCACCGCAGACCCGCAATGCCAAGTGTTATTGCTCGAAGCGGGTGGTAAAGATAACTACTTCTGGATCGATATACCGGTCGGCTATCTCTACACCATTGGCAACCCGAGAACCGACTGGTGCTTCAATATCGAGCCGGACCCGGGCTTAAACAATCGCTCTATTGGATACGCCCGGGGTAAAGTCCTAGGCGGCTGTTCATCCATCAACGCCATGATCTACATGCGCGGTCAACGCAGCGACTACGACCACTGGGCCAGTTTAGGTAACCGAGGCTGGGGTTGGGACGATGTGCTACCAGTGTTCAAAGCATCAGAAGACTACCAACATGGCAATGATGAGTTTCACGGTGCCGGTGGCGAGCTGCGCGTCGAAGAGCGGCGGGTGAACTGGGAAATTCTTGATGCTTGGCGCGACGCCGCCGCGGAGTCTGGCATCCCTAAAATCGAAGAGTTCAATCGCGGCGATAACTTCGGCAACGCCTACTTTCAAATGAACCAGCGCAATGGCTCGCGCTGGAGCGGTACTAAAGCATTCTTGCGGCCAATACAACAACGCTCAAACCTAACAGTAATGACCAAAGTTCAAGTCGAACGCTTGGTGCTAGACAACAATGATGGTTTGCGCGCAACCGGCGTGAACGTGCGGCTGGCCAACGGCAACCAACAAACCTTTAGCGCGCGGCGGGAGGTATTGCTTGCTGCTGGCGCCGTAGGCACACCACAACTATTGCAACTGTCTGGGATTGG
Organism: uncultured Pseudomonadales bacterium; assembly: GCA_938036875.1. Lineage (GTDB taxonomy): Bacteria > Pseudomonadota > Gammaproteobacteria > Pseudomonadales > Azotimanducaceae > CALHVX01. The sequence goes on along the minus strand of CALHVX010000072.1, from coordinate 86,166 downwards.
CCCCGGCGCATTGCTCAATGAACACAACATCAAGGTGCAACACGAGCTATCCGGGGTAGGCGAAAATTTGCAAGACCACCTGCAAATTCGTAGCGTCTACAAAGTTCAAAACACCGTAACCCTAAACCAGCGCGCCAATAGCTTGATTGGCAAAGCACAGATGGGCCTCGAATATCTGCTTAACAAAACGGGTCCTTTGACCATGCCGCCCTCACAGCTAGGTGCTTTTGCGCGCAGTGACGACAGCCAGCCAACAGCCAACATCGAATGGCATGTTCAGCCGCTATCGTTAGACAAGTTTGGAGAGCCGCTACATAAGTTCAACGCCATTACGCCGTCGGTTTGCAACTTGCGCCCAAGTAGCCGTGGTCACATTCGAATCAAATCTTCGGATGGCAGCGCTGCCCCCGCCATCACCATGAACTACCTATCCACCCCCGAAGACCAAGAGATTGCCCGAGCCGGAGTGCGCTTCACCCGCAAAATCATGTCTGCCCCAGCGCTTGCCCACTTCGCCCCCGAAGAGTGGAAACCTGGTGCTCACCTAACAAGCGACGACGAGCTCAACCAAGCCGCTGGTGATCTAGGTACCACTATCTTTCATCCGGTTGGTACGTGCAAAATGGGCAACGATCCCCAGGCGGTGGTAGACGATCGACTACGAGTACGAGGTGTAGCTGGGTTGCGAGTCATTGATGCTTCGGTCATGCCCACTATCACCTCTGGCAACACCAATGCACCAACGGTGATGATCGCAGAGCAAGGGGCTAGATTCATCCTAGAAGCAACGGACTAACCGGCCAAACCTTAATCTGAAAAAAGGGTCCATCATGCTGAGTACATTGATCAACATTATTGCAGCACCCCGGTTAGCTTTTACCGAGCTACGCGACAAGCCAACCATTGCCCTGCCCATTGTTTTGCTGCTGGTTGTTGTCAGCGCCGCCACCTTCACTTACTTCCAAGTAACAGACCCAGACCTATTGATAGACGATCTGCTAAGCCAAACGGCTGACGACATGAGTGACGCCGAGCGGTCTGACGCTAGAGCAGGGATGGAGAGCATGCCAGACGGTATGCTTAAGTGGATCAGCACCGCTAGTGGCAGCATCGGTATTTTTCTATTCTTGTTAGTTCATGCAGGCTACTTCTACCTTTCTTCGATGTTTAATGGCACCAAGATCGGATACAAACCTTGGCTGAGTTTTACGGCCTGGTCCAACATCCCCATGCTGTTCTCAAGCATCGCAGGGTTGGCCACCCTCCTCTTGTCATCTGGGCACATCACACTGTTGGAGATGAACCCGTTCACACTAACGAATTTGCTGAACATTGACCCCGACAACAAGGCGCTGGCTAACACGCTGAACAGTTTAGATCTCACTCGTCTGTGGTCTATTGGCCTGATGTTGCTTGGCTATCGTCTCTGGACCCAAAAATCTTGGCTCTATTGCGGTTTGGTTGTTCTGCTCCCGCTTATCCTTGTTTATGGCTCAATGTACGCGATGGCGCTATAGATGCCCCTCTCACGCCTACTAATTGTGCTCTTGGTGGTGGCGCTCGCTATCGGCGTCCCCTTGTTGAATCGAACCTTAGGTACAGGCAATGGCAAACCGGTCACTCAAGCCGAACCCAGTATGCGCACCATTGCCCCATCCATACTGGCCAGTGGCAGCTTGGCTCACGAAAATGAGGTCACGCTCACCAGCGAGGTGATTGGTCGGGTAACCGCCGTATATGTCACCGAAGGAGACAGCGTTGAGCAAGATCAGTTAGTTCTGCAAATAGATGACGAGGCCTTTACCGCGCAACTACAGCAAAACGAAGCCTCAGTGCGCTTGCAGCAGATTGCCATTGAGCGTGCTGAACTAAACGCTGAAAACTTAAAGCGCCGCCGCGATCGCAGCCAAAAACTCTTTCAGCAAAAGCTACTTGGCGAAGATGCGTTCGAAGCGCTAGATCACCAGTACAACATGGCTAGAGTGGATCTAAAAAGCTCTACCGAACGCTTGGTACAAACCCAAGCACAATTACAACAATTTGCTGATCAACTCGCCAAGACCCAAGTCCGCGCGCCCATCAGTGGCGTGGTGACCTCCTTGGATATCGAGGTCGGCGAGACCGCCATCTCTAGCACCACCAACATCCCCGGCAGCGGTTTGATGACCATCGCGGACCCTCGCAGCATTATTACCGAGGTATTTGTTGACGAAGCCGACGTTGCCGATATCCGCGTGGGCCAAAGCGCCGAAATTGTTGCTATTGCATACCCAGATCAACCGTTGCGCGGGCATGTTGAGTTCATTGCCAATACCGCAAAGACGGAGCTAAATCGTCGTGGGCTAACATTTCTAGTCCGAATTCGTATTAGTGAAAGCAACGGTATTGCACTGCGACCCGGCATGTCCTGCCGAGCAGCAATCTTTACTCAAACCGAAGAAGAAGTGTTGTCCTTGCCAGTCCAGGCGATCGCCACCGAAGAAATTGGTAGCACCAAAACTCAGCAGCACTACGTTTTTGTTGATCGCGGAGGCAAAGCCTACAAACAAATTGTTAGCGTCGGCCTATCGGATGATGAATATCAAGAGATTACCGATGGGCTCGAGTTGGACGCCAGGGTTATCACCGGCCCCGCACGTACCTTACGCCGTTTGCAAGAAGGTGACGCCATCAACACCGAAACGAACGATGCGAATACGGACAGCCCAACCAATGCCGGCGGCTAGCCTCATCAGCATGGCTGCAGTGACCAAGACTTATGTCATGGGTGACCAAGAGATACATGCACTGCAAAACATCAGCGTTACCATCAACGTGAATGACTACGTTGCCTTCATTGGCTCTTCCGGCTCGGGCAAATCCACCATGATGAACATCATGGGCTGCCTGGATCAGCCAACCACCGGTGAGTACGTACTCAACCAACGCGATGTGAGCACCTTGAGCGAAGATGATCTGGCGCAAATTCGCAACGAAGAAATTGGCTTTATCTTTCAAAGCTTCAACCTGCTAACCCGTACCACGGCGCTACGTAACGTGATGCAACCCCTCATTTATCGTGGCATCCCGTTTAAAGAACGACGCGAGTTGGCTGAACAAGCGCTAGCACGAGTAGGCTTAAGCGAGCGCAGCGATCATCTACCTAACCAGCTTTCTGGCGGCCAACGACAACGGGTTGCCATTGCGCGCGCGTTGGTCACCAACCCTTCAATATTGCTGGCGGACGAACCCACCGGCAACCTGGACTCGGACACCTCGCGCAACATCATGGCTTTGTTCGATGAGCTGCACGCCGACGGTCAAACCATTATTGTGGTTACCCACGAAGACGACATAGCGGCCCATTGCGGACGCGTCATCGAGCTGATGGATGGTCAAGTAAAGTCCGACGCAATGAATCCGAACCAGCCTTCTAGAGCAAACCATGTTCACCCTGGTTGAGAGCTTTCGCTCCGCTTGGGAGTCCATCATCAGCAATGGCTTTCGCAGCTTTCTAACCACCTTAGGCATCGTCATAGGTGTCGCCTCTGTTATTGCCGTCATCTCGTTGGTGGAAGGGCTACGCGAATCCATCAGCGCCGAGTTTCAGGGGCTTGGCACTAACTCGCTGGCAGTACGCTCGTTTACGCCGCTGAAGCAACGCTTGCAAGGGCAATCCGCACGCTTAACACCCGAAGACCTACAGCTACTACAAGAACGCGTTGATGGCATCTCGTCCATCACTCCGGTGCTGTTTTCTCAAACCAACACCGGCGGCGAGGTTCGATACCGCGGTCAATCGACCTTCACCCAGGTACAAGGTACCACCTATAGCTTTCAAGACGTTGGCAACAACTATCCTCAGCGGGGCAGGTTCCTATCTGCCACCGACAACCAAAAACGGCGCCGGGTTTGTGTCATTGGTGTGAAAACGGCGCAAGACTTAGACCTACCCAGCAACCCTGTTGGTGAGTTTATTGAGGTCGGCGGCGACTGGCTAAAAATAATTGGCTTGATGGAGCCACGCGGTGAGATGTTTGGCTTCTCGCAAGACGACTACCTACTGCTGCCCTATCAAACCATGCGCAGCTTAAATGGCGCACAGCAGGAGCCGGATATTGCCATCCAGCTTGCCGTCACCAACATTGATGACATTCCCGAGGTAACCGAGCGAATTAGAGCGCTGCTCCGGCGCAGCCACCGCTTGAGCGGTGATACCGCGGATGATTTTGTTATCCGCAGCTCGGAGCAGATAGCCGAGTCGTTTGACCAAATCATCAACACGGTGACCCTTGTGGTTAGCGGCATTGTCGGCATCTCCTTGCTGGTTGGCGGCATCGGCATTATGAACATCATGTTGGTGTCGGTGACCGAGCGCACCCGAGAGATTGGTATCTGCAAAGCGCTTGGAGCCAAACGTCAACATATCTTGATGCAATTTTTGATCGAAGCGCTGGCGCTGTCTTTACTCGGAGGGCTCATAGGCTTGGCTCTGGGCTACGGCCTTGCCTTGCTGGTTGCGGCCCTGGTCCCCAACTTCCCCGGCGTCAGTGTGCCTTGGTGGGGCATGGTCTTAGCCTTAGGCTTTTCAGGGCTAATTGGTGTGCTCTTTGGCATCTTGCCCGCATCAAAAGCAGCAGATTTGAACCCCATAGATGCGCTGCGCTACGAATAACCGTTACACTGGTTCTTTTGCTTGATCAGGACTGTACCGTGCAAATCACTAAAGGTTCAGTAGTGGAATTTCACTACCGCATTACCAACCCCGCCGGGGAAGAAATTGAAACCACCCGCGATGGTAACCCCGCCGCCATTTTACACGGCTACGGCAATGTCATACGCGGGCTGGAAGCCGCGTTAGAAAAGCGCGAGGTTGGGGACGTCTACAGTGTGACCATTCCACCAAGCGAAGCCTACGGGGAACGTCAGCCTGACCGTACGGAGCGACTTTCAAAAAAATATTTCGCCCAGCCGAAAAAACTCAAGCCCGGTCAGGTCACACACCTAAACACAGAAAGTGGTGTTAAGCCGGTAACCGTGGTGAAAGTGGGATCCAAAGTTGTGGACGTTGATCTAAACCATCCACAAGCGGGTGTAGAGCTCACCTTTGATATCGAGATCATGATGGTTAGAGAAGCAACCAAAGAAGAGATCGAGCACAAACATGCACACGGCACCGGTCATCATCATCACTAGCAAGGTTTAGCCGCCAGCAATCTTAACCTTATGCCCTTTGCTAGCCAGCAACTCGGCGAGCCGCTCTCGGTCCGCCGTTTGCAACTCGATCACCCCGTCTTTCACCGAACCACCAACGCCACACTGGGACTTCAGCCACTTGGCCACTTGTTTTAGCTCATCCGTGTTGCCACCCACACCTTGGATCAGTGTGACCCCAGCGCCTTTGCGCCCTTTGGTTTGCCGATGTAGACGCACCACCCCATCATTTGGGATGGCGGGTCCTTTTTGTGTGGCCACTGCTGGCTACCCTTCGCCCATTTGCCGAGCACGAGCCAACGCCGGTCGCGCATAACAGGCATCAAGCCAACGGCTAAGGTGCTTGTGTGCTGAAGCATCGATACCCACCATGCCAAACAACAACATCACGGCCGCCACGTTCAGGTCAGCAACGCTGAACTCATCGCCCAATAAATACGGACGTTGCGCTAGCTGATCGTCCAGCACCTTCAGCGGCCGCTCCAAACCTCGTAACGCGCGCTCGGTAACTTTGGGGTCGCGCTTGGGTTCCGGGGTAAACAACTTCTGCACAACAACCTGCATCTGCAGCGGCTCGATTTCGCTGATCCCCCAAACGCTCCACTGCCAGGCACGGCCTTCGTCTTCAATTGTGTTGGGATACAATCCTTTGCCGTACTTTTTGGCCAAGTAGAGGTTGATCGCCATAGACTCAAACAAAGCCACATCACCATCAACCAAAGCGGGAATGCGGCCGTTAGGATTGATCGCAAGAAAATCTTGCTCCTTGGCGTCCTCTGCAAAGTTGGTGGACACATGATTGTACTCAATGCCGGTCTCTTCCATGCCCCAAATAGCGCGAAGAGCGCGAGAACCTGAAATCCCATACAGCGTAGGTTTTGTCATACTGGTTTCCTTATCGGTTAAGTAAAACGTTGAGCTCGCTCGGTCGAGAAGGGCTAATGTTGGCCCGTCCACCAAAACTGCACCCAAGTCACATTACAAACGTTAAGAATGTGTCACATTCCCAAGACGCTGGGTAGAGCTCTATTGCGGATCACCGGGCCTAGATCGCTCGTTAGTAGCGCAACCAACACAACTTGTGCGAAGCCGGAGCTATCAGCATGCCCCTTACCCAGATCCAAACCAAACCGCCACAACAGGGTTTCACCCTAATCGAGCTGATGATAGTGCTTGCCATTATCGGAATCTTGGCGTCTATTGCCCTACCCGCTTATCAAGATTACATCAGCTCCACCAATACCGCGAAGATGAATACCCACTACCAACAAGGGGTACGCTTCGTCAGCAGCGAGTTTGCTCGTATGCGCACCGACATAGCCATGGGCACCATTACTCGAAGCGCGGCTAGTGACGGCCTGGACAGTATTGGTGAGTGGGTGGACCACCTCATGATAGAAGTTGGCCGCGCTAACGCGCCCGACGGCGGCGACCCCTACATTGCTGGTAGCGGCAACGATGCAACCGGCGCTATCGGTATGCAACTAACCCAAGGCACCATTGCCACTGCAGACTTGATTTTAACCTTCACGCGCCCTGCGTACGGCCAATTCACGGGCCAATCGGTCAGTACCACCGCCGTTTGCTGGAATGCTGACGACCTAAACTGCAGCTAAGCCACACAAATCACAAGCTTTGCCGCGCCACCAAGGTGACCTCTAAGGACCGCACACGCGGGCCTTTAACCAAAGGCACCGCAAAGTCGATGTGCAGCACCCGATCTCGCCGGGTGCGCGTAGATTCTAAACGCAAGCCCACACCAACATTCACTAAGGTTTCAAAGTGGCCGTCGCGTCGCGGGCTCGGTATCCAGGCAGGCGCTTCGGCGCCATACCAAGCGCGGCCTACATCCACAAAGGCGGCGCCTCCTAATCTAAACATCTGCAAGGGGTAACGATCTGAGTAGTAGCGTTCTTCTGCCGTGAGCAAAAATGCTCGATCCCCCACTTGATAGCGATTGGGGTAACCCCGCAAACCGGTTCTACCACCCATCAAGAGTTGACGATCGATCGGCAAATTTTTGGTGTAGCGTGCTTGTGCACGCAACAACAAACGCCAATGCTCGGACTGATGTTGTTGTGCATCAACCTGCACTTTGCTGACCAACTCTTGCACTTCGGACTGAGAGCTGTTGTAGCGACCATCCGCCTGAGCTTGCAAGGTCAACAGCCATCGCTCTCGCCACCAGTCTTGCTGGCGATAAGAGCCGGTAAACAACCACTGCTTGTCATCGCCTGCAATGCCAGGCGTATAACCTAGCTGCAGGTAAAGCTGGGAACCCAAAGCAAGATCTTCGGTACGCTGCACGCGGTCAATGTTGCGACGCTCTAAGAAACGTCGGGACAGCCTCTGCCAGCCAAGGTAAGGGTATACAAAACGCCTATCGCTCACAGGGTCAGGAAAGCCCAAAGGTCGGCTCAACTCATGTTGCTCGTAAGCTAAACCAGCATAGGCGCGCGTCGTGTGCTTGCCATCCTGATGCAGCAGTCGGCCAACAAATGCCGAGGCTTGCTGAGTTCGCACTTTTAGTTCCCACAGCTCATCTTCTAGAAAGTACAAAGGTTGGTCGCGCCTGTGGTGGGCCAGCCGAAAGCCCACTGCCGACTTGGTACGCTCAGAGTAAAAAGGCCGACCTACATCCAGACTGTAGTTCCCGCCATCATCCGTATGAAACACTTGGCTATCTAACGCCCAGCGGCTACCGCCGAGGTTGCTATCTCGGAACACCAAGTTGACGCCCGACCGCTCATCGTTGCGCAAGTAGCCCACACTCGCCGCAATACCGGTGCCAAACCAATTGGTATCACTAACCCCAGCACCCACATCGTTATCCCCACCGGATCGCGAGAAGATCAGTCGCGGATTCAGGGTCCAAACATCACGCACAACCACCACCAGCAGCAAACCCTTGGGGCAACGCAAAGCCGGCACAATCTGACCATCAAAGTAGTAAGGCTTGCGCCGCAGAATGCGCTCCGCTTCCGCCAAGGCCAACGCGTCCACCTTGTCACCGGCGGCAAAGGGCAAAACCTGGCGCACCACGGCCTCACGTGTTTGCCAATGGTATCGATTCGCCAAACGCTGCAGAAGGTGATCTTCGGTCTGGAAAACCTGCTGGCGAACCACTAAAAGCTTCTGAATCACCTCGGTTTGGCCGAGCGCCGGCGTTGCAGGCGCCTCAGCCGTGTCGAACTCAAAAGACGCAAACTGAGCCTGCTGTTTGCTCGACAGCTCACAACTGAGGCTGCTCGACAGCTTTTCAGGTTCGTCCGCAAAGCCCGGACCCGATAGCGAGCCAGCCACTAGGACCGCAACCAACAACCGAGCACATAACCCACCACAGGGACGTCTACGGGACTCTGAATGGGCTCTAGCACTGGCTGCGGAGGCCGTCCACCGGGCGTCAGAGCCAAAAAAACGCCAATTCTTTACCAAAATGGATATGCCTCAGGTTGCATTTGCCCGCCAAATTACTCTAACAGAACCTAGAATAACGCTAATTGAGGGCACCCAAAATAGAGTATTATTAGCCCCATCAATGGACCAAAGGAGACCGGCATGGCAGCAGCAACCGCTACCGCAGACGCACCCCACGTAAAAGAGATGGAGGCACTCATCGCCCGCTCACGTGCGGCACAAGCACAAATCGAAAACTACAGCCAGGAGCAGGTAGACGAGCTAATACGGGCCATGGTCTGGTCCTGCGCACGTCCTGAAGTGGCTGAGAAGATCGCCCAGTTCACCGTTGATGAAACGGAGCTCGGCAACTACGACGGCAAGTTTCTAAAGATTTCGCGCAAGACGCGCGCCACCTTGATGGACATCATCAACGACAAGTCTGTGGGTATCATCGAAGAAGACCCTGTGCGCAACATTGTTAAGATCGCCAAGCCCATGGGTGTAATCGGCGCGCTATCGCCATCCACCAACCCGGAAGCAACGCCGGTGATCAAAGCCATCTCAGCGGTCAAAGGTCGCAACAGTATCGTCATTGCACCCCACCCACGCGCCAAGCTCACCAACAAAATGATCTGCGACTACATGCGCGAAGCGCTAGAAGCTTGTGGCGCCCCTGCTGATTTAGTTATCGGTATCGAGAACCCATCAATTGAGCTCACCAACGAGTTGATGGCGCAGTGTGATCGCGTCTTGGCGACCGGCGGTGGCGCCATGGTCACAGCCGCTTACTCTAGTGGCACACCGGCTCTAGGTGTTGGTGTTGGCAACGCGGTCATCACAGTGGATTCAACCGCTGATCTCGACGACGCAGCAGAGAAAATTCGCGTTTCTAAAACGCTGGACCTGGCCGCCTCTTGCTCTTCCGATAACTCGGTACTGCTTGAAGCACCAATCTACGACTCCATGCTGGCCAAACTAGAGGCGAAAGGCGGCTACCTAGTCAACGCCGAAGAGAAAGCCAAGCTACAAGCAACCTTATGGCATGACGGTCACTTGAACACCGCCATCGTGGCCCAACCGGCAGAGAAAATTGCCAGCATGGCCGGCATTGACCTGCCTGAAGGCAAGACCTTCTACATCGTGCCAGAAACCGGTTATGGACCTGAGTTTCCATTCTCTGGAGAAAAGTTGTCCGTTGTCATGGCGCTCTACAAAGCTGACAACATCGACCATGCGATCGAGCTGACCAACAACATCCAAGCCTACCAAGGCCAAGGGCACAGCTGTGGTTTGTACTCTAACAGCGATGACAACATCATGAAGCTGGCCAATGCCACTCGCACCTCGCGCGTTATGGTGAACCAACCACAGGCCGCATCAAACAGCGGTAACTTGTGGAACGGTATGCGTCAAACCTTCTCCTTGGGTTGTGGCTCTTGGGGTGGTAACGGCACCAACAACAACATCACTTGGCGCGACCTCATCAACGAAACTTGGGTGTCCAAGCCACTGGCACAGACCAAAGAGCTGATGTCTGATGATGAGCTGTTTGGTGACGTACGCGACAAGCTGAAGAATCTTTCAAGCTAATTCAGCAGCGCGAAAAAAAAGGGCAGCTTAGGCTGCCCTTTTTTGTGAGTAAATTTTGTCGGTCACCTCACCACTACTGATCAGAAATACTGTGCTAACTCACTAACTGTTACGCAACTTCGCCAATCACCTTAAACCCTCCCACCATAAGGCATTGATTTTATTGACCTTCGTCTATGGCACGGTAGTTGCTTCTCAACAAGCAAGCCGGCTGAACTGGCGAGAGCATCCTGTTCAGCCTCGGTTAACCAGACTTTGCTTAGCTTTTCGTTCGCAAACTTATTCACAAAGGAACAACGATGCCTCTATTGTTAAAAATGTTCAGCACGACTCTGCTTACTTTATCTCTCACAGGCTGTGTTATCGCCATTGGCAACGGCCAGGGTGATGAAGACAACTGGGATGAACGTCAGGCAAAAAATGCCCGTTATATTAGCTTAATGAATCTTGGTCAGAGCAGGTCTATTGTTGAATCCGACCTCGGTTCAGCTGACTTCATGGAAGTTTTCCAGAGAAACGGCAACAACTACCGCGTGCTCTTCTACAGAACAACAAGAACTGAAGATGATGGTCGAACCACCAAAGATGAAACAACGCCGCTGGTATTCATCGATGACAAGCTAGTTGGTTGGGGTGACACAGCGATAGAGAAAGCTACCCAGTAGAACCGCTCAATCGGGTGGCGCTATCAGAACTCTGGTGGTTAACTTTCGTTTAGCTAACCGCCTTAGCTAACAAGCACAACTCTTCGAACAACAACTGAGCACCTAGCTGTGCAGTATTTGAAGTGGGGTCGTACATAGGCGCCACCTCAACAACATCAGCACCAACCCAATTCAACCCATCTAATCCTTGCAGCAAACTCAACCCTTCACGCGGGGTCAGTCCACCCACTTCCGGCGTGCCTGTCCCCGGCGCAAAAGCCGGATCAAAACCATCCACATCGACCGACAGATACACCGGTCCATCACCGACCACCGCTCGGGCTTGGGCAACCACGGCTTCGATACCCATTCGGGTAACGTCCTCGATATGCAGCACCGTCATGCCGGACTCATAAGAAAACTCCCAGATAATTTCGCTCGCGCCACGAATACCAATTTGAATAGTGCGCTCAGGATCTAACACGCCATCCAACACAGCAGCGCGAAATGGACCACCATGACTAAACTTACTGCCTTCGTAAATACCAGCCGTATCACAGTGCGCATCGATGTGGACCAAACCAACGGGCTCTTTAGCGCCTAAAGCTTGCAAGATTGGGTAGGTAACCGAATGATCACCACCCACCGACAACGGTAAAACCCCGGCGGCAACAACATCGCGATAGTAAGACGCAATATCCGCAATGCTATCGTCCAACGAGTAACGCGAACGAAACGGCACATCACCCACATCGGCAAAGCGCGCCAAGCTGTGTGGCATGGTGTTGCTAGCATGGTTATATGGGCCGATACGCTCTACGTCGCGCACCGCCCTTGGCCCCAAACGGGCGCCAGGTCGGTTGGTAACCGCCAAGTCCATTGGGACCCCAATCAAGGCAATATCTAAATCTGCCAGACCCTCTTGGATTGGCGCATCCAGCAAGGTAGAAATGCCGCTGTAAGGCTTGGGTCGTGCACCGCCGGGGTTGTCACCGACCAAGGCTTTGGCTATCTGCTGAAACTTTTCGGTCTGCGCATCAAACACCTGAGCATCGGCATATTTGCGTCTTAACTCTGCAAGCTTTTGTGGATCCATAAAACCTTAACCTCCCAACTGTTTGTGCAAGGACTCGAGCTGTGCTTCTAAACTCACCACGCGCCGCTCAAGCTCAGCTATACGTAACTCTGCGGCCACCTGCCAAGCACTAGCCGTTGCCGGGTTTGCTGCTTTTTGATTCACACTTTGGTTTAAAGCTGGTTGCTGAGCTATTTCCGACGCCGACGCTTTATACTCCCCAGCACCTTGGTCCTGCACTGCCGCTACTTCAACGTTTTGGTCATCGTTAAACCGATGCACATACTCATGATCCTGGCGCCCAACGCGTTTGGGTAGTCGAGCCACAACAGCGCCGGCTTCGCGATCTATTAGCGAATGCAGCGTTGCACGGGCCTCTTCGTTGTCAGCAAAGTTATGCAGGCGCCCACTTCGCGAACGAATCTCACCTGGGGTTTGCGCTCCCCGCAGCAACAGCAAGCAAACGGCCGCGTACTGCGCGCTGTCAAAGGCAAACTCGCTCATCGGGGTTCCGCACAACCGCTGCGAGAATTTTTGCACCCGTGAACGAAAGTTTTCATCCTCGACCACCAAATGCATTTCTTTGAGCTGGTTGACCACCCGCTGCACCTGGCCTTGCTCCAGGTTCATCACTGGATCTCGGCTGGTTTTTTGGTTGCAGGCATTGACCAATGCATTGAGAGTCAGTGGGTATTGATCTGGCGTGGTCACCGCCTTTTCCATCAAGCAGCCCATGACCCGGGCTTGCTCAGCGGTGAGTTGTAACGGCATCTTGCCTCCTATTAGCTTTCTAGGTTACGCACAAAGAAATGGTCAGCCGTATTTGGCCGCATGCGATACAAGCTTGCCGGCCGCCCACCCTCCCCGCGCTTTTCACCAGTATCAATGAGCAGTTCCGCCTGTTCAATGCGCCGACGAAAAGACTTCTTTTGCAACGTCTTACCAATCAACACTTCGTGCAATTGCTGTAGCTGGGGCAACGTGAACCTGTCCGGCAACGCGTATGCTGGCACAATCGAATACAACGCTTTCTGGCGTAGCCGTTCGCGTGCATCGACTAACAATTGCTGGTGATCAAAGGCCAACGGGCTAACCAACGCTTCGTCCAGTGGAACCCAACGGACATCGCTGACCGAATCAATTTGCTGTGCACAAGCTTGATGAGCAATTAGGGCGCTGTAGCAAACGGTCACCGACCAACCTCGAGGATCCCGATGCGCACTGCCATAGCTGGCCAGTTGCTCGATGTGTGGCGGTTCCACTCCAGTTTTGGCCATCAAGTTCCGGCGCACGGTAGCATCCAAGTCAGCATCCTGCTCCAGCGCCACAAAACCACCAGGTAAGCCCCACTGCCCTTTGGCAGGATGATTGGCGCGCTGCACCAAGAGCACTTGCAGTTGGTTGTCATGAAAAGTGAATAACACCGCATCAACCGTCAGCAATGGCGTTGGGTAGTCCCCAACCCGGTATTCACGCAGGTAATCCCACTCTTCGCTTGTTGCTCGGACCCGAGGTTTGGTCATTTTCGCCTTCCTCCCACCATCGTTTTGCGTCTTTTAGACACTTTATCAAGAAACAGGTACCAATATCTCAGTTTTATCCCGTGGGCGCCTTGACATATTAGTATCTATACGACACTATTGATTCACTAATTAGTGACTATATGTCACTTAACTAAGCAAAGCCACAACAGGAGAAGACCCATGTTAGGTATCCAATACTACAAAGCCGATTCCTCAACCTATGTCATCCGCACCGCTCAAGGCGAAACCAAAGCCGCAGGCCGAGGGCTAAGCTTCTTCTACAACGCAGCAACCACCTCCATCGCTGCTGTGCCCGTGAGCGCACAAGAGGCGCCCTTCATCTTCACGCTACAAACCAGCGACTACCAAGAGATCACCGTGCAAGGTCAGCTGACTTATCAAATTGCGGAGCCCACAGTGACCGCAGAGGTATTCAACTTCACCCTCAACAACTCGGATCAGGATTACGTCACCGAAGATCCAATGCACTTAAGCGATCGGGTGATACGCATGGCCCACTCGTTGATCGAAGCTCAAGTGCAGGGTCAAAGTTTGCGAAACGTACTCAACCTCGGGCAAAGGCTCATTGATGGCGTTAGGCGCGGATTGCTTGATGGCACGGCGTTAGAAACGCTGGGACTACGATTACTAGACCTATCCATCAGCCGGATTGCACCAACCCCAGAGACTTCTCGGGCACTGGAAGCCACGACCCGCGAAGCAATCTTGCAGGACGCCGACGATGCCATCTACAGCCGACGTAAATCTGCGGTTGAGCAAGAACGGGTGATCAAAGAAACCGAGCTACAAACGGAGCTCAGCGTGCAGCAAAAAGAACAGGAGCTGGCGGCCAAGCAGGTAGAAAACGAACGTGACATCTTGCGTGGCAAAACGCAGACCGAGCAAGAGCGGTTGGCGGCCAACATCGAAGCCGAAACCGTACGTACCAACCTAGTGCAGCTACGAGGGCAAAACAGCAACCAAGAAGCCGACGCCCAGGCTTACGCTATCACCGCGAAAATGCAGGCCTTCCAAAGCCTTCCGGTGGAACACCTAAAAGCGATGGCGCTCGCCCAGATGCAACCCGAGCAACTGATGGCTCTGGCTTTAGATTCGTTGGCGAACAACGCGGACAAGATTGGTGAACTAAATCTTGGGCCCGAGCTGTTCACCTCAGCAATCAATAGGGCCAGCAAATCTCGAAACGCGTAACGAATTGCACTCAAGGCACAGGTTGAAGGAGAAAGAACATGTCAAAACAGCAAGATCGCAGAATCGTCCTAGTTTGGCGCAAAACCCGATTGCAGGAGCTGGTGGAGCGCTTCAACACTTGGCCACAGGCCAAGTTCTACTTGGAGCACAACAATGCAGACGCACAAGACTACCTTGCCGAGCACGACCTCTATCTGGAGCGCCTACGCGAGGCAGAAACGGGATTGAACTTGGTTGGTCGAGTACACAAGCTTGAACGTTACTACCTACCAAGCTACCAATTCCGCGCTGACGATATTGTGGTGGTAGTAGGTCAAGACGGCTTGGTTGCTAACACTCTCAAGTACCTAGCTGGGCAACCGGTGATTGCCGCCAACCCTGACCCTCAGCGCTGGGACGGCATGTTGCTACCGTTTGAAGTAGCCGGATTGCAAACCGCATTGAAAAAAACCATCCAAGACCAGGCGAACAGCAAGACGATCACCTTCGCCGAGGTGCAAACCAACGACGGCCAATTGCTACGCGCGGTCAACGATCTGTTCATCGGGCCGCAAAGCCATACCTCAGCGCGTTATGTGTTGGAATGGGATGGGCGTAGCGAGGCACAAAGCTCGTCCGGCATCATTGTGTCCACTGGCTTCGGCTCAACCGGCTGGTTGCAATCTATTGTTGCTGGTGCAAACGGTGTTGCCGGGTCTGATTCACCAACAGATGCAAGCTTCGCTTGGGATGACCAGCGCCTACAGTTTTCGGTGCGAGAACCCTTCCCGAGCAAAACCACCGGGGTAGAGCTAGTTTATGGAGCAATCACCCCCACCCGCTTGTTGCGCGTGGAGTCTCGCATGCCGGAACGTGGGGTGATCTTCTCAGACGGAATTGAGCAGGACTACCTAAACTTTAATGCAGGCACCGTAGCAACCGTGGGGATCGCCGATACCCAGGGGCAACTCATTGTTGAGTAGCCCCGGGGAGGCAGAGCGAACTAGAGTCGATGCAGCCTAACGGGTAGCTCGGAGTAGCCTTTTACAAAAGAAGAAGGAACACGTACGGGGTCCCCTACCACCTCAACAAAGCTAAAGCGCTGCTGAATCTCTTCCCACAAGATACGTAGTTGCATCTCCGCCAACCGATTGCCCATGCAACGATGAATACCGAAACCAAAGGACACATGCTGACGCGCATTGCTTCGGTCAATCATAAAATCGTTGGGCCGTTCAAATTTGGTTTCATCTCGGTTGCCCGAGACGTACCACATGATGACCTTCTCTCCGGCTTTGATCTTTTGCCCACGTAGCTCCGTATCTTTGGTGGCGGTACGGCGCATGTGTGCAAGCGGGGTTTGCCAACGAATGATCTCGGACACCATATTGGGAATCAGCGTGGTATCACCACGCAGCTTGTCGTACTCACCCGGAAACTGGTTAAGTGCAACAACGCCGCCAGTGGCCGAGTTACGCGTGGTGTCGTTACCACCGACAATCAACAAGATGAGGTTGCCCAGGTACTCCATGGGGTCCATGTTCTTTGTTGACTCACCGTGTGCCAACATGGAGATCAAATCATCCCCCGGAGGCGCGTTTACACGCTCGTTCCACAAGCCGGTGAAATATTCCAAACATTCCAACAACTCCGCATAGCGCTCCTCTTCGGTGTCCACAATACCTAGACCCGGCGCAGTTGTTGCGACATCAGACCAACGCGTGAGCTTGCGTCGATCTTCAAAAGGGAAATCAAACAAGGTGGCCAACATCTGGGTGGTCATCTCGATGGATACCCGATCCACCCAGTCAAAGGTTTCACCAACGGGTAGGTCGTCCAAAATGGTTTGCACCCGCCCTCGAATGGTGGCTTCCATTGCAGACAGGTTACGCGGGCCAACCACGGGGCTGACCTCTTTGCGTTGCTGGTCGTGTCGAGGCGGATCCATGGCGATAAACATGGGCGTCTCAAAATTGTCGTCGACGTCCGTGATGGTGATGGAGCCTTCCGAAGAAAAAGTGTCGTGGTCGGTATCCACATCCTTGATGTCTTCGTAGCAAGTCACCGACCAGTAGGCGCCGTCCTCACTATCTGGGCAGTAGTGCACGGGCGCTTCGTTACGTAGCCGGTCAAAGTAGGCCCACTGCATATCCTGTTCAAACAATTCCCCTTGGGCCACGTTCAGCTCTTCCAGCGGGATGCTATACGGGTCTTGGGTTAAGACATCAGGATTGGAATAGACAGCTTCGCTCACTTTGGACTCTCGAATCAGTTCAGTTATCTACATCCTAGTCAGTAAGCGAAGCACTAGCAATCCTCGCTAGAAACCTTGAATAGCTCCCAATTACCTCCAGATTTTCGGAATTTTCTCCCAACATATGGCCTAGATCCCGCCGTTTTTCGTCACCCAAACCGGCATTCGACCAATATTATGATGCACACTGCCATAAGCGTTAGGGAATCGGACCGATGAATCCATTTGTGCACCCCTTCTTTGACCCAAAAAGCTGCACCTACACCTACGTGGTGGTCGACCCCTTGAGCCGACAATGCGCCATCATCGACCCCGTCTTGGACTACGATGCCGAGCAGGGCTGCACGGCCAGCAACAGCGCTGATGCGCTGCTGGAATTTGTCCACAGCAATCGCTTGCATCTAGCTTGGATACTGGAAACACATATTCATGCGGATCACGTCTCAGCCGCCAGCTATCTGCGCGAAAAGGCACCCGGCGCCAAAGCGGGCATAAGCCAAGGCATTTCTCAAGTTTGTGCCCACCTAGGACGCAAGCCAGCCAACGTCGCAGCAGGCCACACCGAGCAATTTGATGCGCTGCTAGTGGACGGGCAAGACCTAGTGCTGGGGAACCTGAGGGGCAAAGCCATGGCAACGCCCGGGCACACCCCCGCTTGCATGACCTACCTTTTCGGCGACTGCGCCTTCGTTGGGGATACCTTGTTTATGCCCGACTACGGCACTGCACGCTGCGACTTTCCAGGCGGCAACGCAGACCAGCTGTACCAATCGATCCAACGAATTTTCTCCCTGCCCCAAGCGACGCAGCTGTACATGTGCCATGACTACGCACCGGGTGGGCGCGCTTACCGCTACTGCACAACCGTAGGTGAAGAGCAACGCAGTAATATCCACGTTAACGGCGCGGTCACAAAATCTGAATTTGTCCAATGGCGCGAAGAGCGCGACGCAACCTTAGCCCCACCGAAATTGATGGCCACCGCATTGCAACATAACCTGGCGCAGTAGGCCCTCTAATTCGTATACACTGAGAAGCTCATACAACGGCAAGAAGCAAAGATACTGAAAACCCACCTTCTGCTACTCGGCTATAGCTTCATAACCTGGCTGAGCTTTTATCTGATCGGTCTACCCGATTACTATCAGCAATGGCCGTTCGTGGCGAAGCTGGTTCTGCTACCTCTAGTGACCGCTTTGTATTTCCCTTTCACCCATTGGGCGCTGCGCAAATTTTGGTCCGACGGACGCCACTTTATCAACGCCTGCTGGCTTGCCTTCTACCTAACCTTGCCGCTCTTCGTTTACGACTATTTGCTCCTAGCCTGGTACAAGGGATTAGGTATTGGGTATGTTGTGCCTTACTGGTACCTCACCTTTTTCTATTTTTCGTTTTGGATTCAGTTTCCGGTGCTGGGTTGGTTGCTACAACGGGCTGAACAGACTGCTAGAACAAACAAGCTCAGCGCAAACCTTGAGTTGTAGAAGCCTCAGCAATACCGCCAACCAAAGAAGGAAGCAAGATTGATTCGACAAATTGTTGAACGCGACATTCCAGCCCTTTTTGTTGTCCGTCCTCAGACCAGAGAAAACGCCATGTCGGTACCGGAGCTGGCTTGCATTGGTATCACCCGAGACTCTATGGCCAACGCGATCAAAGGCTCTCATCGTGGCTGGCTATTTGAGGAAGCTGGTGAAGTCTGTGGATTCGCCATGGGTAACGTCGCAAAGGCATTGGGGTCAATTGCTAAGGCGAGTAGAAAACTGGCTGAAGCCCGAGGGTTGCCAGAAGATTTGGCTCACAACGGACATTAACCCCAACCTTAGAGCTTATGCCTTCTACAAACATCAGGGTTGGGTAGATTGGAAGATCGAGCACGGTTTGAGATTTATGAGTAGAAGGTTGCTATCGCACTAAAAATTAGCCGCAGCCTTTCTTAGGCAAACGTAGGTTAGTGGTTGGCGAATAGTTTCTCCTACAAACAATTACTTTCTTAGTCGCCCAGTTTGGTATTGTCAGCCGAACCAGTACTGAGACTGAACCCCATGAAATACAAACTACTAGGTGTATTGGCAGCACTGCTTTTCTCTGCGATGCCGGTAAATTCAGCCATTATTTACTCGTTCGATTTTTCGAATTTGGACAATGGTAGTAGCGATTTCAGTCTGTCGCTAACCTACGACGACTATGTCACCACTTCTGGCATGATGGCGGCTCCGGATGCGCCACATGCCACCACCTTGGGTTATTCGGTTAACTACGCCGGTACCAATATCCTCGGATGGTGGGGATTTGACGATGACATGAACGCCTCAATTGACAATGGCAGCTTTTCAAATGGCGGGGCTTCCTTTTTGTTTATTCCCAATCTCTTTACCACAAACTATTTCACCAGCCCTGGTTCCTATGCTGGTGGCATCTCTGGAAACGCTCCGTTTACCTTTAGGGGGAATGCGGTTCTCAACATTACCGCCATACCAAACGCCGTACCAGAGCCTTCCACTCTAGGCCTAGTTGGTATTGGCTTATTTGCACTAGGGTTTGCTAAACGCGCGCGCAGCGCCTGAGCCGAGACAACCCTGATCAGCAAGCGCAAACGGGTTTATCAGCCTTTGCGCTGGAGCTTTCGTGCGAACCCCATACCTAGCAAACCCAATCCTACTAGCCCCATGGTGCTAGGCTCGGGCACAGCAGCTGAGATTACGCTCCCCGATCGGAATAGGTTGAAGTCGCGGCTAACCCCACAGTTTAGAGATGCGCATACGCCGAGCGACGTAAAACCCTGAGGGCCACCGCGTACTGACAACCTGCCACCGGCATTGGTGAGGTCACCGATAAAATCTAAATACAAATAGGAAATATCGGTCTGGTCTGTGCCGCCAATTGGAGCGGAAACCAAGGCCAACAATTGGGATGGACCGGTGAAAGTCGGAGCGATAAAAGGGTACGAGTGCGAGCTAGTTACGATGGACCCAGGTGAAGAGACCAAGTTCAAGTCACTATAAAGATTAGTGTCTGCATCGTAGACGAAAGATCCAGAAGCCGCTGCATCATCGCTGAAGACAACATTGTCCAGCGTCCAAAGCAGAGGAACCGCGTAGCTGGGCAAGGCAGTGAACAAGCCAATAGCCAGGGTGAGCCCCGCAGTGAGAATTCTTTTCGGGGTTGGGTTTTTGATCGACATCTGTTGCTCCATTCGCGATTTAGGGTCGGTTTTCAACCCAATCGTCTAGAATACTCTTACTAAAAGGAAATAGGTCAATTAATTGACCAAATAAACCGGGCACCAGGAGAATGATTCGAGTTCAGGGTTGCCGCCGGGACATCGATCCTCCTCACAATTGACTTGCGCCCTAGATCGTACCCCCAGTGTGAGCAAATCGAGCCTTCCAACACCCGCTTCATTTTGCTGCCCCCAAAAGTAGCCGTTCGCGGCCCTGCGCACAGCAGCAAAACCAATCCCAGCAGACACTAGCGCCAGAGAGAAGTGACAATCAGGGACCAATTTGATGCGTGATAGCTATTTTGCGCGGCCACTCCAAGAATTTGTGGATACCGTGCTCGACGTTATGCAGTACCAACCGGAATCGGTTATGGCGCCAGAATCTAAGCTCCACAACCTAAGCTGGGAAATTGAGCTGCTGCTGCTAGACAACCGCTTGCCCGAGCGTGAGTGGCGCCAAGCGGCCGCTAAGCCGCTGGGTGAGTTGCTGCAAATTTTGCAGCTTCAACACTTGGACAAGTTGCAAACACCGAACGGTTCCAAAGTACTGCTCGATTGGGATGAAGCCCAGACCTTGGTCGCAGAACTAGCTTACTGAGACCCAACACCAATGATAGGCTCTTCCAACCCTCCCACGCTTTGGGAGGGCTAGGGGGCACTAGCATTGGTTGAGCAAACAACACCAGAAAGCGCAAACAGCGGCAACCTACGCCGAGGCGCCATCTCGCTGTCGCTAAAGCTACGCTACGCCATGGGCGGCGCGGCAGAGGGTGCCACGGGCTGGGCTTTTGCCGGCTTTAACTTCATCATCTACACCATCGGTTTTGGCATGCCGGGCACCCTAGTTGGCCTAGCGGTGTTCTCGTCCATTATTCTAGATGCTATCTCAGACCCGCTTGTCGGCTACGTCTCGGACCGTTGGCGCTCGGCCTGGGGACGACGCCACCCCTTTATTTACGCCGCCAGCATTCCGCTGGGCATCTGTGTGTTCTGCATCTACGCCCCACCCGACGCCTTGCTAGCCAGTGGCGGCGAGGTCATCAGCTTTTTGGGTTACGAAGCAACCGGGGCACAATGGTTGCTCACCGGTTGGCTGTTTGTCTTTGCCAGCCTGCTCAAGTTCTTCATGACCTGTTATCACTTACCGCACTTAGCGCTAGGCTCAGAGTTGACCGATGACTATCTAGAACGCACACGCATCTTTCGTTACAACACCCTCTTTTCTATGGGCGGTGGAGCCGTGCTCGCATACTTGTTTTACAACTTCTTTTTTCCACAAGGTCCGCAGCCGGACATGGATACCACCTTCTTTGCCGCCTGTGTCGCCATCTTTGGCAGCCTGGTGATCTTTCTCACCGCATTCTTAACGCGCGAGCAAATCCCCTTGCTACCCAAGGCCCAACAAGAGCAAGAACCCTTCTCGCTGGGATTGTTTTTCCGCGAAGCGGCAGTGGTCTTTCGCAACAAAAACTATTTGATGCTCTTCTTCGGCTTGTTTTGCCTATCCCCCATGATCGGGGTGCGCGAAACCTTAAATGCCAATATGACGCTGTACTACTGGGAGCTTGAGCCGGCGTTGATCGGCTTGTTTCCAACCTTTGCGATGGCCAGCTATCTGGTTGGCATGTCGCTGGTGGTGTACTTCAACTCGCGGTTCGAAAAAGGTGGAACCATGCGTGTAGCAGTCGGCATGGCCGCTTTGGCTGCATCTGCACCCGTGATTCTGCGCTCCATTGGCTGGTTCCCAGATAACAACTCAGCTTTTGTATTCCCCATCCTTGGTATCGGCGTGTTTGTTTACTATGGCGGTTTGGCTATATTAACCACCTCCGTCTATTCAGCTATCGGTGATGTAGTTGACGAGCACGAGTTGGAAACGGGCAACCGTCAAGAGGGAATTTTTTACGCGGTTCGTACCTTTTTCAGCAAGCTCACCAATGCACTTGGGCACCTGCTTGCCGGCATCGCCATCGACGTGATCGGCTTTCCCGCCAAAGCGGTGGTTGGCGAGGTGGATCAACAAGTGCTCTTTGAGATGGGTTTGTTCGAAGGCGTGTTGTCCGTGCTACCCGTCATCGGCGCCATCTACTTCTACGGCCGCTATAAAATTGATAAAACTCGACACCAAGAAATTCTACAAGCGCTGGATGACAAACGCGCCGGCGCCGAACCGACCTAACCACTTCTCAACTTTGACCCAGCAGGACTTCTTATGACCAGACAACTTGCCCCCATCGACCACTTTGAAACCATCCAGGTGGAGCGTCGCGATCAAGTGGATTGGCTAACGCTGAATCGCCCCGAATCGCTCAACGCCATTAACACCCTGATGGTGACCGAGCTACGCGAGTACTATGGCGGGCTAACGGAAAACGACAGCACCCGCATCGTGGTTATGCGCGGCTCAGGTCGCGCTTTCTGTGCGGGCCTGGATATCAAGCAAAGCACCAGCGGCGAGTTAGAACGACCTTTCGGCGGCGGTATGGGGTTTCAAGGTTACCTGGCCGATGTCTACCTAGCGATGCGTCGTTGCCCACAACCCATCATTTCGCTGTTGCATGGCCCCGCTTGCGGTGGCGGCTTTGCTTTTGCACTTGCATCCGACATTCGTATCGCTGGCGAAAGCACGCGCATGAACGCTGCCTTCATTCGCATTGGCCTTTCCGCTTGCGACATGGGCACCAGCTACTTTTTGCCTCGCTTGGTTGGCACCTCGGTTGCGTCAGAGCTAATGCTAACCGGACGTTTCATCAACGCACAACGAGCCTTGGCTACTGGCCTAGTATCTGAAGTAGTAGCAGATGATGCACTAGCAGCAGCGGCGCAAAGCTACCTGGATGAAATGCTTACCACTTCACCCATGGGCTTAAGGCTAACCAAAGAAGGCCTAAATATGAGTATCGATGCTGGCGGCTTGGAAGCGGCCATTGCCATGGAGAATCGCAATCAGGTGCTCTGCTCGCGCACCCAAGATGCAAAAGAAGGCATGCAGGCTTTCTTAGAGAAGCGCGCGCCCGTTTACACAGGCCAGTAGACGCATGCTGGTTAAATCGGGAAATAAAACACCCCAGCACAAAGGCTGGGGTGCAGGAAGGTCAAACTAGAATTAACTAGTGGGTTGATCGGAGACGACGTGCCATCAGACCACCAAGACCCAAAAGCATCAGACCCAAAACTCCAGGCTCTGGAACACCAACCGGAGGATTCGTTGGATTCATCGGAACCGTTGGATCGGCTGGGCAACCGCCTTGACCGGGCAGGTTGGTTGCACAAGGATCTGGCAGCACATCTTCGGTGATCGCACCATAAGTCACACTCGCTTGTGAGTAGTTATAGAAACCAAAGGCACCATTGTTGAAGGCAGCAACCCCCGCATCCGCGGCGGTCAACGAAATCTCCAAAATGCTATCCACAAATACTTCGACCAAGCTATCCGTGAAGGTGAGCTCAAAATCGTATGTTTGGTTTCTAACCCAACCGGTATCGCCTAGATTGTTACCACGAGCAAGTTCCGTAACACCGCCTTCGTGCAGCCAGAAGTCAGCCTCTCCGCCCGCGGTGGAGGTCACACGATTGATAGCAAGCCCCTCTAGCGCTAAACCTCCAAAGAAATTTTGATCTGAGGCTTTCCAATCCACCAGCAAGAAGTCGGTGAGGCTAGAAGAGAAATCCCCACTGTTGTATCCAAGCACAAAGCCAATGAAGTCATCGTCACTACCCGACACGGTAATGTTACCCGATAGAGCTCGGCCTTGAGCTTGATCGCCAGCTTCAAAAAATGTCGTTGGCTGACCATTGACGCTCTGAAATACCGAGTCGTTCGCTGGAGCACCTTGTACAGTCCAATTTGATGAACCTGCAGAGAGGTTCTCACTTGTCCAAGTAGACAAATCCACCGGGGCAGCCAAGGCGCTATTGCACAGCAACCCGATGGCAGCACCAGCTAGTGCTGTTGTAGAAAGTTTCATGTGTTTCTCCCAAGAGTTTTTATGAAACGCACCTCATCGCTAAGGGCGCCTAAACTTAGTGATATCCAGAGCAAGCTTGTTTGCAGCTGCGATGCGCCTACTCGCACCAGTCATAAAACTGCCAAAAGTTGGGTTAAATTCACATATCGAATTTGTAAGCAATAGGTAAGAACAAAGCTAATCACCTTCAGATTTGAACCAGCCACCAACCCTAATTAGGTTGCTGATGAGACTATGAGGCTAGGGTGACTAGGTGTTAGAGAGGTGCTAGAGCGGTACTAGGGCCCTTCACGGAGCAGGCTGTCCCAGTGTCCTGGGGCAAATACGGTGTAGGAGGCACTGTCAGGGCTGCGATGGTCGTAGGCGATTCCTTTGGCCAAGCTAACCCTAAACCAAGCACGGTCCACCACATCTGGTTGACCTCCTAGCCAGGCGAACACGGACAACAACGGCGCACCGTTTATCTCGGCGATAACCCGATGTTTGGGATTGTCTGGGAAGGTGCACTCAACAAAAGCATCATTTAAGCAGCGAAATATGCCTCCGCCAACTAACAGCTCGATCTCTCCATCGTGATTTTGCCGCCTAGCTTCGACCTCGCCCACGCCAGCTAACAGGCCTTCACACAGAGCCAGCTCGCTACAGCCAAACTGCATAGTGTCCACCCCCAACCCTGGCGTGATGGCTACCCGTTGCCACAAGGGTTTACGTAGCTTGCCCATTTTCCACATCCGTTAGGACAACCGAAAATTGCCCAGGTAATATCATCTGACGATCACCAAAGCAGCAGAGACCATTCATGAGACCCATCCTAGTTGCCATCATCACTCTGGCGATGTTTGCCACCCTTATCGCTTTCAGCCTAAATTCTACCGCGACCGGCTGGCAGCTGGACAATACCCAATCACGCGTCAATTTCATCTCCACCAAAGCCAAGGACGTCGCTGAGGTCCATCGTTTTAGAGAGCTGAGCGGTAACGTCACCGAGGCCGGCACAGTGACCCTAGCCGTCAGTCTAGAAAGCGTCGAAACAACCATCGATATCCGCAACCAGCGTATGCAACACATGCTATTTGAAGTGGCTAAGTTTCCAGAGGCTATCGTGACTGGGCAATTGGACATGGCCCCTATTCAAGCGCTGCACACCGGCGAGTCGCTAAGTTTGAACCAAGAGTTTTTGCTGGACCTGCACGGCAATCAAAGCACCATCGCAACCGAGCTACGCATCACCCGCCTGGCGTCCAATCAAGTCCAGGTGGCTAGTGTCCAACCGATTGTGATTCGCGCTACAGACTTCAAACTGGGCGCTGGCATTGAGATGTTGCGGGAAGCGGCCGGCTTGCCAGGCATCAGCCTGGCGGTACCGGTTAGTGCGCTCTTAGTTTTTAAACTCTAGGTTTTTAAGCTATAGGTTTTTAAACTCTAGTTTTCAACTGAACACATAGAGCATTAAGCGCACCGTTTGAACCAAATATTTCTTCTATTACAAGCCTTTACGACCTGCTTCTCGAAACATAGGTTGATACTCAGCAAACGCAGGTTCGTTTGCTGTCGCACCCGTTGTGAACCCGGCATCGGTCGTCAGGGTATGACCGTTGGTGTAGCCAGACTCATCACTACCAAGCCATAAAGCCGCCTGCGCCACATCTTCTGCAAGGCCTGGACGACCAATCAGCGGTGAGGCATCCGCCAGAATTTTCTTGGTTTCTTCGATCGCATCAGCGTCACCAGTAGACACATTAGCCACCATAGCTGTTGCCATTCCAGCCGGTGCAATGGCGTTAACCCGAATGCCAGAACGGCATAATTCAGCGCCGACATTCTTGGTTAAACCAACAACCGCGTGCTTGGCAGCTGCGTAGGCGTGAGGGCCAAGGCCGCCCATGATGCCTGCCGTGCTTGCCATGCTGATGATCGACCCAGACTTCTGTGGCTTCATGACCCGCGCCGCGTGCTTCATACCGTAGAAGACACCGTTGAGCAGAATGTCCAATGTAGCCGACCACTCGTTGGCGGGAGTAGTGGCAATCGGACCAACAGCCCCGACGATGCCCGCGTTGTTGTACATGATGTCCAGCTTGCCAAAGTGCTTCACCGCGGTATCCACCAAATTGGCGATATCGTCTTCCGAGGTCACATTGCAGTTCACAAACACAGCAGAGTTGCTTAGCTGTGCTGCCAACGCCTCACCTTTATCTTGCTGGATATCACCCAACACCACCTTGCAACCTTCTGCTACAAACAGGTGTGCTGCCGCCATGCCGAAGCCACTGCTCGCGCCCGTGATTGCTGCCACTTTTCCTTCTAGTCGTCCCGCCATGTCTCTCCCCTAAGTCGTTGTTCTTGTTTGTTGTTCTTGTATTGAGCTCGCGTAGTTTCGAGCACCTGATACGGCCCCGCCAATCACTACTTCAACGTGAAGAAGTCTGCTCGCGGTGTTGCCGTTTCGTCATAAACCGGCTCTTTGTAGTCGCAGCGAAATTTGTTGTTGTCCGCACCGGCCAAACCCATTTCACGCAGCAGACCACCCATGTTGTGGTAGTTGGCGTGCTCAAAATGAGCCGCCAATGAGGCTTCGTCTTCCCATAACTCATACACCGCAATGCGGCCGGCAACACAAGGGTCAACCGAAAATACATAGGCATGACAGCCAGGCTCATCATCGCGCGTTGCCTGCTGCAGCGGCTTTGCTTTAGCCATGGCCTCGTCGATACGAGATGGATCTTCTAGGTCGATAGTTCCGGCAATTATTATCATGTTGTCCCCATAGTCAGAAAAAGTGATCGTGTGAAACCTAGCCTGAGTGTGACCCAAAACCCCGCCGAGGCAAAGTATAACGCGTGCTAGTAGAGGCAAATAGTTGTATCGCCAGCTGGGCCGAGGAGAGAAGTTTTATATCAATATCAATAAGTTAATAGGACTTTGTTACTACGGCTCACAAGGTCAAAGTGGGCGAGCTGTCTCGCGGTCGACCAACCCTGCTGACCAGCTGCAGATAGATGGCCGCGCTGAGACCTGAGGCGGCAAACAACATCGCCATCACCACAATCTGATAACGCGCCGCGACTAAGGGCGAAACCCCTGACAAAATTTGACCCGTCATCATGCCCGGCAAAGCGACCAGTCCAACGGCAAACATGGAGTTGATAACCGGAATCATGCCGGTTTGAAATGCGATTCGCTTTGCTAGGTCCGTCGGCTTGCTGTGCGCCAATTCAGATTCGTAGCGCTCTGCGGCCAAGCTGACGGTGTTCATAGAGTTGGCAAAGATCATCCCGGCTAGCGGCACCATGTACCGCGGCGCATACCAAGGGTCCAAATGCAGTACCCCCCAAGTCACCGTCAGCAAGGTCAATCCGCCGCCCAAGCCCAATGCGACAAACACCAAAGGGTACAAGGTGGTGCGTTTTTCACCAACCGGGCCTAGCGAGATCCAACTAGCCACCAACAACATGACCGACAAGACAAGACAAACAACCCAGGCATCCGTCGCTTCAAAAATGTAGACCAAGAAGTAGCCGATCATCACCAACTGCAGGAGCATGCGAGCAATGGAGTAGACGGAGGTCCAACCTCGGGTGGACCAACAAAACAGCAAGCCTACCACCAAGATCATGGGCAGCAGAGCGACACCAATATCTAGCCATTCAATTTGCGCAACGGTGCTGTTCACAGAGCGACCCAAACATTGAGGTAGCCCGATAGTACAGCACCGGCCCAGCAACGCCTTAGATCAACAGCCTAAGCACCTGCTGGCGGCTCAAGGCTAGCCATAAACTCAGCGCCGGTGAGACGAGGATGATCTCCTGCAAAGTTGTAGCCGCCCGGCTTTTCATCAATGTAGATTTCACCGGCGAGACTGAACTGCTCAGCATCATCAAAGACCCCGGTCCACAACATGTACTGTTGCGCCGGCTTTAAGTAGTAAAACAAGTTGGTGCCACATCGGTTGCAAAAGCCCCGCTGGGCCCAGTCAGAGGAATCAAAGCGTGTTATGTGCTCTTCGCCGGTAAAAGCCACCGAGGCAACGCTAGCCGCTAAGGCCGGACCACCCGACCACTTTCGACACATGGTGCAATGGCAGCTGTGTATATGTGTCTCAACCCCTTTAGCGACCAAGGTGACGCTACCGCACAGGCACTGACCGGATGCAGATTCGTTAGTAGGCTCGTTTTGCGCCATGAGAAACTCCTTTAGATTGGGTAGATAGTGGGCTAATCCTAGCCGCCTGCTGCTGACAGCGCGATGTCAGCAGCCTAACCCTACTTCAGCTTTTGCTGAAACCCACTGACCAGGTGAACTCGCGGCCGGGCGCGGCTAGGTGCGGCACGCATTGAGCCAGCGCTAGCGATGCTGTTGCAAAGACCGCACCGACCATAAATACGCTGGCCGGCGAAACCAACCAAACTACACCCAAGACCGCCGGCACTATGACCGCTGCAATGTGGTTAATGGTAAAAGACACCCCAGCACTGCTGGCCAGATCTGCTGGGTCGGCGATTTTATGGAAATACGTGGTAATGCCGATGGCTAAAGCAAAAAACATGTGATCAACCACGTAGAGCCCAGCCGCCAAATAGGGATTTTCAACCAAGGCGTAAGCAATGAACACGAGAATCAAACCCGCATACTCAAAGGTTAAGGCGCGACGCTCACCAACCCGACCAATCAATGCCCCAATCTTCTCGGCAAAGGCCCAGTTAAAGGCGTAGTTGATCAAAAACAACAAGGTCACTTGGCTGGCGCTATAACCAAACTTCTCCACCATCAAGAAGGCTGCAAACACGGTGAAGATCTGACGTCGCCCGCCGGACAAAAAGGTTAAGCCGTAATAAAGCCAATAACGTTTACGCAAGATCAGCGATTTATTCTGCTTCGTTGTCGCCGAGTAGTGTGGAAACCCAAACTTCATGACCACCGCCAACAACAAGCAGGCACTACCAAACAGCAGGAAGTTCCAGCGGTAATCAAGACCCACCCACTCCAACAGAACCCAAAGCACGGCGTAGACAACAAGCGAGGTGATGGCACCCACTGCGATCAACCGACCGAGCACCTGAGGTGCCTCTGCATGAGACAACCACTGCATTGCCAGGGACTGCTTCACCGCCTCAAAGTAGTGGAAACCCACAGACATCAAAACCGTGGTGAAATACAGGCCATATTCCGTAGGAAAGAAGCCGGTTAGCGCCACACCCAAGCCAAGCAAAGCCAGCGACAACACCGCAAAGCTCTGCTCTTTTATCAGCAACAACACGAAGATAGTGGTAAATGCTAGAAACCCTGGTATTTCCCGGAGGCTTTGCAGAATTCCAATCTCTAAGCCCGTAAAGGCGGCACGCTCTACGACAAAATTGTTCAATAATGCGGCCCAAGCATTGAAGGCTACGGGCATAGCCACGCTCATGAGCACTAGCAACATGGTTGGGGATTGCCAACGGGTCACAGTGGGTTCTGAAGGAACATCAGATGGCACAGACATAACAACTTAGCCTAGGAAAATAAAATCTGGCGCCATGCCAGCACTGACGCCAACGCGCGGGACGGCAATCTACCCCAAGGATCCTGGCATTCATACAACGCCAGGTCAAAACGGGATGAACCTGGAAAGCCGAAATTAGTCGAAATCCATGTGGCCTAGGCAGTACACTAGCCTTACTAACCCAGTGTTCTTAACCACACCAACCATTGGCAAAGGGGAAAAATATGCTACGCACAACCAATAACTTCAGGATCCACACCATGAGCCTAGCCTTTGCGGCTAGCTTGCTGATTTTGGGCGGCTGTGTCGGCTCTAGCACCACAAAGTCTATTGGGGAGCGATTGGACGATTCCGCCATCTCCACCAAAATCAAATCTTCGCTGCTTGCCGACCGGTCAACCGACGGCTTGGACATCGAGATCGAAGTGTTCAAAGGCCGAGTGCAACTCAATGGCTTTGCAGACAACCAAGCGGAATACGCACGCGCAGAAGAGATCGCCCGCAGCGTCAAAGGCGTGGTTGAAATTGAAAACAACCTCATCATTCCTGACAACAGCAATCGTGGCGTCGGCCGCTACCTGGATGACAAAGGCTTGGTTGCTCGGGTAAAAACAGCGTTAGCAAGAAACAAAGAGATTGCTGCCTTAGAAATTGAAGTTGAGGTCAACCGGGGCATAGTGCAGCTTGGCGGTTTTGTTAACGACGATGCTGAACGACAGCGCGCTGGTGATATCGTCGCTCGTGTCGGCGGTGTTAAGCAAGTGGCCAACAACATAGCGGTTAAGGCGCAACAGCCTGCCCCTATCCCCGTGCCGGAACGGGATATTACTCCAACTTACGAGTAACGCCCTGAAGCCGAACTACAACCTCACTACAACCTCACTACGGGATCGCGCAGCGGCCGGCTGCGCTCCAATCCCCAAACGGTGAAGAACATGGCAGCCCCGGTCACGGGGCTCCAATAAAAGAAAGCCACCTGGTTGGCAGAAAGCCAAGCCACCAGCGCACAAGCCACCACCACCCCAACTAGAAAGGTAGCCCACCGCCCTATCCCTAATCGCGCCAACACGATGGTTGCCAAGATAACCCCATACAAATAGTTCGGCAGTTTGAAGGTTAAATCTAACAAGCCTTCCGCAGAGTAGCGGCTAAAGAACAGCGCTACGCCAAAGAACACCAAGCCCCACAACACCAGGCAGCATCGAGCAACAAACAGATAATGCTGCTCGGTAGCCCCTTGGCGGATGAAGCGCTCGTAGATATGCGACACCGTTAAGTCAGCACTTTCGGTCAAGGTAGAATCTAAGGTTGAGATAGCTGCCGCAAAGATGGCAGCGATGAACAAACCCGCAACGCCAGTTGGTAACTGGGTTGCAATGAAATAAGGAAAGATTCGATCTGGCTGATCAACCAAGGCGGCACTTACCTCGCTGGGTAAGCCCTGCTGGTGATAGAACACCACCAATGCCAGCCCTACCCCTAAGATCACTAAATGCAGAACATAAAAAGCCGCCGCCCAATTATAGGCTCGGTAGGCATCGGCTAAGCTGCGACAAGCTCGCACCCGCTGCCATGTGCCTTGGGTACTGCCTTGAGCTAAAGACAAACAGATAGCACCCAGCACACCGGCCCAAATGGTGTAGCGTGATGTTGGGTCTGTATCAAAGTCGAACAGCACTAGCCTTGCTTGATCATCCAGCCACTGTAGGTTTTCTGCAATGCTGCCCTCCAACTGCAAACCCATAAAAGCCAGCGCAAATACAGCGCCCAGGGCAAACAGAATAAACAGTAGAAAGTCGGTCCATATAACCGTCTTGATGCCGGCAAGCAGGCTCCACAACAACGCAAAACCCAACATAAACCCAGTGCAACCCGGCAAACCCCAGCCTGTGATCACATCCAGCACCAAGCTTGCGGTAAGCAGCTTAACCCCACTGTTGATTACGTTTAGCAGCAAACCCAGCAACATTGATAGCTCACCAGTGACCCGGTCCATACGCGCACCGATATAGCCATAGGTACTGTTAACCCCGGTGCTGAGGTAAAAAGGCTTCGCCAATAGCCAGGCGATGGCAAGCTTACCGATAGCAAGGCCGATGACCACTTGAAAATAGGTGAGGTTGCCCCCTTCGCGAAACACCGCTGCAGGCACCGAGATAAAGGTAACGGAACTCACCAAGGTGGCCACCACGCTGGCGGATACCGCCCACCAAGGCAAGCCGCCATCCGCCTGAAAAAAAGCGCGTCGGTCGCTGATACTGCCGCTCAGGCGATGTCCAAGCCAAGTCACTCCAGCCATTAAAGCCAAAATCACCAGCGCATCGATCCAACCCAAACCGGAGTTCATACCAAGGTTCCGGTTTGCCTGTTCGTTTTCAACATAGCTTGTGCATAGCGGGGCGGTTAGTCTTAAAACATCAGTTTACTGCATCTACGCGGTTTACGGACACGCTTAAAACATGCACAGGAAACTAAGATGAGCCAAATCAATAGTGTGCTTGGACCGATCCAAGCAGAAGACTTAGGTTTTACCTTGATGCACGAGCACGTCATGGTCTGCGCCAGCGGCTTGCTGCAAAGCTATCCAGACTTAATGGGACCTAACCGAGAACAACGCGCCATTGCCTCTTTAAAGAAAGCCAAAGCTGCCGGTATAGACACCATGGTGGATGCCACCACCTTTGATCTTGGCCGCTCACCCGAGCTACTTAAGACGGTATCAGCCGCCTCTGGCGTTAACCTGATCAACGTCACTGGCTGGTGGCTGGATGTTCCACGCTTTATGTGGGGTGTTGGTGCAGATCAAATGGCCCGAGAGTTTATCCGCGACATCCAAGAGGGCTTTCGTGGCACTGACGTCAAAGCCGGCATGTTGAAGTGCGCAGCGGACGCCGACGGCGTCACCGCACCATTAGAAACTATGGCTCGAGCTGTTGCTCGCGCGCACTTAGAGACAGGCCTACCCATCATGGTCCACTCCTACCCCACCGGCCAGGTTGGCCGCCGGCAAATTAAGATCTTTAAAGAGGAAGGGGTGGATCTCACCAAAGTAAAAATTGATCACAGCAATGACACCACGGACACCGAATATCTCAGCTGGCTGTTGGATCAAGGCGTGTACTTAGGATTGGATAGATACCCCGGACGACACGTCAGCCCTAACATGCGGACAAACACATTGAAGGCATTGATGGATAAAGGGTTTACCGATCGGCTCTGCCCATCACATGATTGTATTTGTCTACATATACATAACGAACTACCAGACGGCAGCATTCCGGCTGATCACGATTTTACCAAAGCCAATCCCGATCAGTATCTCTACATGCAGCGGCACGTGATTCCCCAACTGCTGGAGATGGGCGCAAGTGATGCCGATATAAAAACGTTGTTTGTCCATAACCCGCGACGATTTTTGAGCGGCAATTCTTAAAGACTATAAAACCAATGTTTTCTATAGCGAATTGACATAAATCTAGAACATTTGTAGGTTTGGGAGTGTGTTTAGAATAGTTTTAGGTTTAGACTCGGATCATGGCAACTCAATTTCCTTTGCGTGAAAAGCGCAAGGCTCAAACACGAGCCACCCTGATCCAGGCCGCCATGGAATTGTTTGCAAACAACGGCTACCAAGAAACAACTTTAGAACAAGTTGCAGAAAAGGCCGGCTTACACGTCCAAACCTTGTACCGACACTTTCGATCCAAACAAGAGCTGGCCACCGCTGGTGACCAAGATTTGCTCGAAGAATTCCGCGCCATCATCACCGCACCCGACCGCCAAGGAAATACCTTCGCCTGCTGGCGTGCCTGGGTTGTACAAATGAGCGACGCGGTAAGCCAAGACGATGGCAAAATATTTCGCAGCCTAGTGCGCCAACGTTGGAGCGTAGCCACGGTATCAACTCATATCATCGCGATAGGCCATGAATACGAAGATTTGCTAGCGGAGTCCTTGGCGCGCGACTTTGTCGATAGCGACACCAACGGTGTTAGCCAAGCAAGGCTCGCCGCCATTGCGCTTTGGGCTGCTAGCCGCCACATCCAGCGTCGCTACGCAAATGAACAGCTCGGGGATCTCCATACTGAAGCGGTTGGGGTCGTGGATTCGATCGAAGCGCTGTTTGCCCACTTGATCAAACCATAAGCCCAGCCACCACATCCAAACTTCAAGCAACAACCTCTAGACGTTGTCATAACCTGCGTAGCTGTTTTTCATGCTGGCATGATTCAGTAAAACTGTTGCCTTTAACGCACTGGTATTCACATCCAATATATTGGTTCGCACCCAATATGATTCCGTACGACGACTCTCCGATAACGCAGCAATCTCCCGCTCGATTCGATAGGGTTCACCCACAAACAGTGGCCCATCGATCAGTTTGATCTCTAGGTCTGCAAACAAGCCAACCGCTGGTCCGTTTACCGGCCATTGGGCTTCCCGAGAGGAGTATTCGGCCAACACGCTAATCATCTCCAAGGGCACAATGGCACGGCCCCAAGGTGAGTCGGCTGCGGTAGCTGGTGAATAGAAGGGAGAGTTTTCGGTAATGACCTCCAACTTTTGCGCAAGGCTAAAAGGATACAAGGCGCCCATGTTCTGCTCGTAGTCCATCTGCACCACTTCGGAGTTAACCCCTTTTAAGCCCACACTCATGCGCTCCAAGATCAGCAATTTTTCAGGTGGGCGCAAACGCAGCAAACGCGCGTCGAGCTCAGATTCAGAAAAACTGCCATCCGGTGCGGCTAAAGTAGCTGTCCCCGTTAACACCGGCGTGCCGTCCGCCTTCTCTGCCCATATTTTGCAGCTAAGCGCACCATCCGCCGGACGTTCAACAAAAGCGCGTACCTCATCACCTTCTACACACATGTTTTGAAAGTGTGACGACAGGCAACCGCGCTCGTACCAAGCATTACCCCACACCTCCACCAGCAGAGGCACAAACTGGCTAAAGTGGGTTGGCCCTTCGATAGGTCCAGCCACAAACCCTAGCTTTTCTGCCATGGCATCGTCGTGAATCGACACGTGGCCGCCGTACTCTTGCTCCGCCAACATCTGTTTTGGTGCGCGTAGCTCACCTTGTAAAACTTGGTTAGTCATTGTCGTTTCCTTAGATCGTCTCTTACGCGCTAGTAGCCGGTACTTTCACGCTGTTCCTCGGCCGTGCCCCGTGCATCTGCAAGATCTTTGGCTGCGGCCCTTACCATGTGGCCCGCCTCACTACCGGCCGTCACAAAGTTAAACCCTAGCTCAAGATATTTTTGCGTGTAGGCCAAACTTGAGGTGTGAATACCTGCGGCCACCTTGTGTTTCTTGCAACAAGCCAAAATACTTTTTACTTGTTCCAAATGTTCCGGCTGAGGCTGATCGCCCGAGACCGGAAGCCCCATAGACAAAGCAAGGTCCGCGGGACCAATGTAGATACCGTCCAAACCGGGTGTCGTCACAATTTCTTCAAGGTTGGTGATGCCGTCTTGGGTTTCGATCATCGCAATGCAAGCGATTTGATCATTCGCCTCCACCGGATAACCTTGGCCACCGTATAGCGCTGCACGGATAGGGCCAAATGAGCGATTGCCCAACGGGGGGTAGCGACAAGCCGCTACCGCCTGCGCTGCTTCTTCCCGGTTATTGATCATGGGCACAATAACCCCGTAAGCACCGGCATCAAGCACCTTCATGA
Source organism: uncultured Pseudomonadales bacterium (assembly GCA_938036875.1). GTDB lineage: Bacteria > Pseudomonadota > Gammaproteobacteria > Pseudomonadales > Azotimanducaceae > CALHVX01. The sequence goes on along the minus strand of CALHVX010000072.1, from coordinate 50,941 downwards.
TTTCGTAGGGTTCGTTCCAAGGCACACGAACAAAAGGTGTTGCATCGCTTGTAGAGATCGCCGGCAGCATATTGGCAACGTCTGTGTAATCGATGATACCGTGCTGCAAATCGATGCAAACCCAGTCATAACCCAGCTTAGCGATCGCTTCTGCAGTGTAGGTATTGGCCAGTGATAGCCAGCAGCCTATCGTTTGTTGGCCCTTGCGCCAGGCACTAAGTGCTGTGTTTTCTCTCATACCCCTCCCCTTTGGTTTCTTTGTTATCTTCCGGCGTAAACTTGTACACCGTTGACCCACGTTTGGGCCACATTGATTTTTGCGATGTCTTGAGTTTGCACTTTGTGTGGGTCTTGCTCCAGCAATACAAAGTCGGCCAACTTGCCCACCTCTAAACTCCCCAACTCATGATCCGAGTGGCATTGCCAAGCGGCATCGATGGTCATGGCGCGCAATGCCACCGCCACATCAACGCGCTCATTTGGTGACAACAAATCATCGCTGCGCCACATATTCCGTGTGACCGCATTTTCGACGCAGCGCAGCGGGTTCATCTCGCTAACCGGATCATCGGAGTGCAGCGTCCAGCGAATACCAGCCGCCTCACAAGTTCCCGTACGATCCAGCTTTTCTGCCTTTTCCAAACCAAAGATGTCATCAATAAAGGTCTTACCCCAGTAGTGAACGTGCCCTATTAGGAAGCTGGGGGACAAACCCAACGCTTTAATTCGTTCGATGTGCTCGTCGTGCAAGATGCTGCAGTGCTCAATGCGACAGCGCATGGCGGCTGGGTCTAAACCTTGCTGCTTCGCCAATTCAAAGGCATCCAGCACCCGATCAATGGCCGCATCACCATTGGCGTGCACCGCCAATGCCCAGCCTTGACCCAGGCGTTCACAAACCGCCGCGTTTAGCTCATCAACCTCGATGTAAGGAATACCAACGGAATCGGTGCCCAAGAACGATTCTCTCTGCAAGCCCGTGCGGCCTTGGTTAGACCCATCCGTCACTATTTTCCAGCCTGCTGCGCGCATCCAAACATCACCATCCCCCCAGGCAATATCGGTTGCATCCCAATGTTTCGCCGCGGCGTGTCCCAGAGAGTATCGAAAGCGAGCGGTCATGCGTCCGCTAGAGCGCACGTGATCGTAGAGTGCTAGCTCTTTGCCGCCTTGAAACAAACCCGTGCCCTGATCGCAGATTGTGGTGAAGCCAACCGCATTAGCCGTCTTAAGTACGTCAAGACAGGCGTCACCCAAGCTTTGGCTTTTGATCAACGGGTTGTGTCGCGCCACCATACCCATGGCCGGGCCACCTTTGAGCACCCCGTTGGGGTTGCCGTGCAAATCACGACCGAAAGCAGCACCTGCTGGATCTTCGGTTTGTGCCGTCAAACCAGCAACCGCCAACGCAGCACTATTGCAGTAGCCCAAGTGTAGCGAAGCGTTGTAGACAAAGACCGGCCGGTCTAACGAGACCTTATCCAATAGCTCAACGGTTAACGCATCCGGCCCCTCTTGCAGCGACGGATCAAATTGACGGCCAACGATCCAGGGCAAGTCTGGGTTTGCTTGGGCAAAGGCCGCAAGATGCTCGATCGCTTTGTCGATACTAGAAAATCGAAATGGCCCAACGTTCTCAAAGGCATGCAGCATGGCGACGGGAACCAGATGCATGTGCGGCTCAACAAAACCGGGGAGCAGCGTCTGGCCCTTCGCATCAATGCGTAAGGAGTCTTGTGTTAAATTATCAATCACAGACGCAGGCAAATCCTGAGCCATCCCAACCCAAGCAATGCGCCCTGCTTCAACGATCAGCGTGTCCGCAACGGGGTGATTGGCATCCATGGTGTAGATGTTAGCGTTGCTTATCCACACCGGCGCTGCGTTAACCTGAGTGAGTGCAGGTCCAGAGACCAACGCCTGATCCAGGTTTACTTCGGCCCCGGTCAAAGTTTCTGCAAAGACACTGGCACAACAGGGACAGCCCACCGGGTCGTGAGCAAAGGTCATGTCCACACCAGGCTCGCAGAGATGTTCACGCTGCTGCAGACGGTTACCTGAGTAACCTTGCGAGGGTTGATCTAGCGCTGGCGAGGTAACGCCGCAGGGGTGAAAACGTTTTGAGGGATATTCAGTAGTCATAAGGGCAAGCGTCCGTTCAACGTTGCCCTAGTATAAGCGCCAATTGTCGCCTTAACAGCGCTTACTTTTTACCCTGCTTCTGACAAACTTTGAAGGCTTTACGCAGCATGCGACCCGTATCTCGCTCTTCCGCAATAAACCGCCCCATAAGAGCCCCCGTTATAGGGTCGATATTGGGGTCGGCCAAAATCTTTAACAATTTGTCTGGCTCTTCGTTGGCGCCGTTCTTTCCCGCTTTCTTGGCGCCCTTTTTCAGGGACTTCTTACCCTCTTTGCTTTTGCTGGGTTTAACAATACCAAAAGATGCAAACTTCTCGGTATCACTCGCTTTGGAGCTGAGCAACTCGATCTGTTTTGCCAGCGCTTGACGGCCGGATTCATCTGCCGGCGGGCGCAGGCTATAGCCTAACTCTGAAAGTCGCTTTTCAAAGGCCCAGCTGTGCTCCATCTCGCGTATGGCCACAGCATCTAGTGTTTTCTTTAGCTCTTTGTTTTTGGTTGCTGCGCTCCAACTGCTGAACAGTTGATGGCCACCGCGCTCGCCGTTGGCGATTGCATTCAGCAAACCGACGTAGGTGGGTTTTGTTGCCATATTGTTAGCTCCCCGAATTAAAGTTACTGCTGGGTTAGGATCCCAAAGCGGTTACTAGCCGAATTGAAACCCCCGATAATCGTCAGCTACCACATCCTCGCACACTTCTCGGTAGACGCCTACACCGGCCGCATAAGGCATAAAGACCTGGGGCTTACCTTCGACATTGGCTCCTAGGTACCAAGACCCGCCTTTGGGGAAGAGCGTGGCATTGGCCACCTCGTTCACATGCTCTACCCACTGGGCCTGAGCGGCCGCTGCTGGCTCCACGGTGGTTTTTTGCCCGTCTCGCATATGCTCTAAACAGTCGCAGATAAAGTCCACATGCTGCTCAATAGACACCATCATATTGCTCAACACGGATGGGCTACCAGGGCCGGTCACGGTAAACAGATTGGGGAAGCCGCTAACCATCAAGCCAAGATAGCTAACCGGGCCGGCCTGCCATTGATCCGCTAGCCGCACACCATCAACCCCCTGGATATCCATACGCAACAGCGCACCCGTCATGGCATCAAACCCAGTGGCCAACACCAAGGCATCCAGCTCAATGTGTTCTTGAGAGGTTTGCACACCCGTTGCGGTAATTTGTTCAATTGGGGTTTGCCGAAGATTAACCAAACGCACGTTGTCACGGTTGTAGGTTGCGTAGTAGTTGGTGTCTACGCAGATACGCTTGGTGCCAATGGGGTGATCTGTAGGGCACAAGGCTGCAGCCGTCTGCCCATCCTGCACAATAGAATGAATCTTGTCGTGCACGTAAGCGGCCACCTTGGCATTGGCCTCCTCGTTAATGAAGGCATCGGCAATGGCACCCATAAACCGCGCGCCACCGGTATTCCAATAGGTATCGCAAATCTCTGCGATCTCTTGCTTTGACAACGGCAGTGCCGACTCTGCCATCGGCGCGCGCTCACGCGGCACCACCTCTAAGTCACCAAACCCTGAAGACAAACCGCGTTGGTGGTAACGGCGATGATCTCGATAGTTCGCCTTAAACGCCTGAGCAAACTCAGGGTCCAAAGGGCCGTTCTGCGCCGGCACGCTAAAGTTTGGCGTGCGCTGCAGTACAGTCAGTTGGGCCGCTTGTTTTGCTATCTCGGGAATGGCTTGTATAGCGGATGAGCCGGTACCGATCACACCCACACGCAGACCGCTGAAATCCACCCCTTCATGCGGCCAATGGCTGGCCTGGTAACGGGCCCCTTGAAAATCATCGAGCCCATCAATATCGGGTAGCTGTGGCACCGACAAACAGCCAGTTGCCATGATGCAAATGGGTGCGGTAGCTGTATCGCCTTGCTCAGTGCTCAAATTCCAACGTTGGTTCTGAGAATCGTAGTGTGCATGGTTAACTCGTCGCTCGAAGCGAATGTCCCGGCGCAAATCAAACCGATCTGCCACATGCTCGACGTATCTCAGTATTTCCGGCTGCGACGCGTAGCGCTCGGACCATTGCCACTCTTGCTCAAGCTCTGGACTAAACGAGTAGGAGTAAGCCAAGCTTTCTGCATCGCAACGCGCACCGGGGTAGCGATTCCAGTACCAAGTGCCGCCGACGTTATCACCCGCTTCGTAGACTCGAACGCGCATACCCATGGCACGCAACCGGTGCAGCATATACAAACCGGCGAAGCCAGCCCCAACCACTAGGGCATCAAAAGTGGCCCCCTGATCTGTTGTATATCCCTGGTTGCTGCCTTTTCCTTGCGCTTGTTGATCTGACATATAAGCAATTCCTACTGCGAGAGCACACTACAACGAAACCAAACCATACCGCGAAACTTGCCCTGAGCAAAACGGGCCGGTGCAAAACTGCGGCTTGACCCGGCTATCTGCGCCTGCTCTGCTAGCGGCCCAACACCAACACGCTTGAGACCACCATGAGAACAGCCTGCTGTGAGGCCTACGGGCCACCACAAGACCTGCAATTGATTCAACGCGAGCTCCCCGAGCTGAAGCCTGACGAGGTTCGCGTAAAGGTCAACGCCGCAGGGGTGGGCTTTGTCGACGGCTTGCTCATTCAAGGCAAGTACCAAATCAAACCGCCGCTACCCTACTACCCGGGCTCCGAGTTCGCCGGCGAGGTGATCGCCGTAGGCAGCCATGTCAGCCACCTGAACATTGCAGACCGAGTCATGGGTCTTGGCAGCGGGACCTACGCTGAGCAAATCAACATCCATGCTCGCGCCTGTATCCCTATCCCCAAGAGCCTAGACGGACAACCATCCATTAGTGACACCACCGCCGCTGGCTTGGTAATCAACTACGCCACCGCTCTTTACGGTCTACGCGACTGTGGCAACCTAAAACCGGGAGAGACCCTACTGGTGCTAGGCGCAGGTGGCGGCGTGGGGACCGCAGCGATTGGCGTAGCCAAAGCCATGGGAGCGCATGTCATTGCCGCCGCCTCAAGCCAAGAGAAGCTGCGTGTGGCAACTGAGGCTGGCGCGGATGAGGCAGTGTTGTACAGCGAACCCAAGTGGCGTGATGCCGTCAAAGCCTTAGCTAGCGCCGCACCAAGCACCGGGCTGGATATGGTCTACGATCCGGTCGGCGGGCAAGTGGCGGAACCTGCACTGCGCAGCTTGGCACCGGGCGGACGTTTCTTGGTGGTCGGTTTTGCTAGCGGCAACATCCCAAGCATCGCCTTGAACTTAGCGCTGCTTAAGCGCTGCAGCATTGTAGGTGTGGATTGGGGCGGCGCCGGCCGTGCAGATCCAAATTTAACGCCAGCCTTGCTCGCCACAGTGGTTGAATGGCTGCAGTCGAACAAACTACAACCACCACCCATAAGTGTGCGACCGCTGAGCGATGTTCGAGGTGCACTGGCAGAGCAACTGCAAGGCAAGATATACGGCAAGCTAGTCTTGGATTGCCAAAGCTAGCAAGCGGCCGATTTCAGCGATTACTGGAGCGCTGGTCCGATGCGTTGACGGTAACCGGCTTCAATGAAATCCAACTTATCCGCAATAACACCGCTGTTGGGCTGGGGGGTTGCGCCAAAGGTCATCCATTGATCCTGCGCCTTCGAGTGCTTAGGCCAAGCGGGCAACCCAGCACCATTCGGGTCGCCGTTGCGCGCGAAGTTCACCCAGTAACGACGTAAGGTTGCAGCGAACTTCTGCTGCTGAGCATCCAACGACATAAGGTTACCGTACATCGTCAAGATAGAGCCCATAGCATGGGGCGTACCCGCCCATTCTTTCTGATCCTGGGGCTGCGGCAGGTCAATGTAATACAACCAAGTAGGCATACCTGCAGTCGCCATGGCGCGCCCCAACAACCGCCCGCCACCTAAGTAACGCGTATCACCAAACAGCCGGGTAATACCAAGTTCCTCACTGATCGCAAAGTCAGTCGCATAGAGCTTGCGCGCAACCGCCATACGCGGCCCCCACCAGCGTAGAAAATCCTGCTGGCTAACACCTGAACCCGGCATGGCACTCCCTTCATAACTAGTACCACCAGTAATAAAAGGGACTTTGTGCTGTTGGCCAAGCAGAAAAGACACCCCAGGCTCTTTGGGCAGGCTATGCCCATCAACAATCGGCACTTGAAAGCTATCCAACGCATCGACCAGCGCACGAGCATCAATCTGACGCAGCTTGGCGGCAGTGGTTTTACCAGTCACCAATCCAGCAACTTGGGTGTCAGCAAAGGCTTCTGCACTATCCGCCTGCTCCCCGTAAGCGTTGCGCGGCGCAATCTCGCTAGCATGGCGGCTACGCATGAGTGGCCAGGTCCCATAACCACTTTGCGCGATGGCGCGATGAAACAACCCTTTCGACAGTGGGCTGGCCATAAGCATGTTGACCCCCATGCCACCAGCCGACACGCCAAAAATGGTGACTTTGCTTGGATCACCGCCAAAGCTTGCCGCGTTCTCACGCACCCATTGCAGTACCAACACCATATCGAGCAGCCCAAAGTTGGCACTGCGTTCGGTCAACGCATTGTGGGCAAAAAAGCCTAAGGGACCTAAGCGATAGTTAAACGAGACCAACACCACCCCTTCGCGCGCGAAGGCTGCACCATCCACTCGGCCCGACCCAGCACGAAAGCCACCACCATGCACCCACACCATGACTGGGCGCTTGCCGTCTGTAACAGACGGGGTCCAAACATTTAGCTTCAGGCAATCCTCACTCATCTGCTGTGCCGGTAAGCGCGCACTGGGTGGCTGCAAGCACTCCGGACCGTAAGCGAAAGCATCGAACGGGACTTTCCAGCGCGGCGCAGCACTCGGCGGGTTCCAACGTCGATTGCCGGTTGGCGGCATGGCATAAGGAATACCGAGAAAGCGGATGACTCCCTCATTTTGAATGCCCAGCACTTCCCCCTGCTGAACAGTCACGCTGACGGTGGATTGAATCGGTGCGGTTTCTGCAAATGCCGACCCACCCAGCAGAAGCCCTACAACAAACCGCAGCATCCACATTAGGTACGCCTGACTGTTGAGATTTGGTTCGGCCCGGTTCGGCCTGACGAAGTTCAGCCCTATGCAGTTCATGGTCATTCCCAGAATTTATGGCTTAGGGTACTGTACCACCACACACTGCAACCCTGCGCCAACATGCTTACCCAGGACCTGATCGAAGCCGCCGCCACTCGCCTAAAGCCCTATCTTGCCCCGACGCCGATACTGCAGAACCCGGTATTGAACGAAATCGCTGGACGGCAGGTCTTGCTAAAAGCCGAGTGCTTAAATGTCACCGGCAGCTTCAAGATTCGTGGCGCGTTGAACCGCATCTTGTGCATACCCGAATCTCAGCGCCACACCGGGGTGATTGCTATGTCCTCTGGCAACCATGCACAAGCGGTGGCTCAAGCGGCGCGTTGGCTGGCCATAAAAGCGACCATTGTTATGCCGAGCGATGCACCGAAGATTAAACGGCTCAACACAGAGCGGTTAGGCGCCACAGTAGTACCTTACGAGCGTAAAACCCAAGATAGAGAAGCACTAGCACAACACATTGCCGAACAGACCGGCGCAACCCTAGTGCACCCTTACGATGATCCTCTCACCATGGCTGGCCAAGGCACTTGTGGCTTGGAGCTAGCGCGCTATGCCATCGCCAATAAACAACCACTGACGTGCGTAGCGGCTCCCTGTAGCGGCGGCGGTTTGATTGCCGGCGTCGGTGCAGCAATTGGGCACCATTTCGAAGGAGCAGAGATTTACGCGATAGAACCGGCCGGCTATGAAGACCACCATTACTCACTGCAACAGCAGCAGCGTGTGCATTTAACAGAGCAACCACCCACTTTATGCGATGCCCTGCAAGCACCAACGCCCGGCGAGCACACCTTCACCATAAACCAACGTCAGCTCGCGGGTGCCTTGAGCGTCACCGATCAACAAGTCTTGGAGGCTATGAAGTTTGCGGCGCAGCAGTTGAAGCTTGTGTTAGAACCTGGCGGGGCCGCAGCACTCGCCGCGCTGTTAGCAGGCAAGCTACCCGTTGGCACCGGTGCCATGGGATTGGTGTTATCTGGGGGTAATGTGGACCCGGATGTCCTAACCACGGCTCTTTCTTAACCATGGTGCACCTAGCACTCCACCTGTTGGTTCCGTTGACTATTGCGCTGACGCTGTTTCGAAGCGCTTGGTTGCTGAGCTTTGGCATCTTAATGTTGGGTATGCTAATTGATGTTGATCACCTGCTTGCTACTCCAGTTTACGATGCCGGTCGGTGCAGCATCGGGTTCCACCCGCTACATGGCTTGGTACCTATAGGGCTGTACCTAGCGCTGCTCGCCCACGAAAAGACTAGGCTGCTGGGCCTTGGGCTATGTATTCATATCGCTTTGGATGCAATCGATTGCCAGCTAACCAGCGGTGTGTGGATTAGCGGATGAGGTCAAACGGGGGCGTTTAGGAAGCAGAAACAAAAAAAGGCAAGCCGCGAGGCTTGCCCTTTTATATTGTCGCTGTCCTGCTGCAACAAATCCGCTAAAAGCGGGGCTGCTACAGCAGTGCAGAACGCGGCCCGGTCTAGTCGACAGGAACGATGTTCTCAGCTTGTGGGCCTTTCTGCCCTTGAGTCACGGTGAACTCAACTTTTTGGCCTTCTGCAAGGGTCTTGAAACCTGAAGCAGAGATAGCGCTGAAGTGAGCGAACACGTCTGGACCAGACTCTTGCTCGATGAAACCAAAACCTTTAGCTTCGTTGAACCACTTAACGGTTCCTTTAGTAGTAGACATATATATTATCCTGAGATTTTATTTACAGTAGTGCCCCACGTTTATACACCTGTATAGCTTAGGGGCTGAGTTCGCTGAAAATAGACTGGTAATTAAAAACTGCAGGACGATGTGATACGAATAAAACGGCGTGATGTAGGATGTAATCAAGAGGCTTTTTCTAGCTGATTTTCACCCTATCGCAATCACTGGCGTCTGTCTAGCTTTTGCTACCCTTTGTTTTGGACTATCGAAACAACCAATGCGTCGCATGCCTTCATAATTCCCACTTTTGTAGTTTTTGTCGCGTAAAAAGCCAAACACCTAGGTGGGGTTCAGACTAAGTTCAGCTTGAGGTTCAGGGGATTTTTGTCGGGTTTGTCGTACGCAGACGCCGCTTCAGCGGCGCTTAGATAACGGAATCGTGCAGCCCACACTCACGCTTGAGCCCCATAAAGCGAGTCTCTTCTTCACTGTTCGCCTCATGCAACGGCACCGTAGTATGCACGTCCCCAATAGAAACATAACCTTTGTGCCACAACGGGTGGTAAGGCAGCTTGTGGGCGGTGAGGTAGTTGTAGATGTCTCGATCGGTCCAATCCGCAATGGGAGCCACCTTGAAACGGCCGCCGTTGTGCTGCACAAAAGGGGTCTCAGCTCGACCCCGGCTTTGATTTCGTCGCAGGCCGCTAAACCAAGTGCCAACACTCAACGCGTTCATCGCACGGCGCATGGGAGCCACCTTGTTGTCTTGATTGAAGCTCTCTATCCCTTCCAACCCCTGCTCCCAGCGCTTGCCATATTTCGCTTCTTGCGCAATGGGCGACATGGGGTTGCTGTAAACATGGAGGTTGAGTTGCAGTCGATCCGCTAGCTCCTCGATAAAGTCATAGGTTTCTGGAAACAGATAACCGGTGTCTACTAAGATCACGGGGAGATCGGGCTGCTGCTGGGTCAGCAAATGGAGGCTCACTGCCGCTTGCGCGCCGAACGAAGAGGTTAGCGCGTGAACACCTGGCATATGCTCCAAGGCAAAGGCTACCCGGTCTGACGCCTTCAGCGGGGCCAGTTGTTCGTTCCAACCTGCGAGTTGCTGCTCAGTTGTGCAGCCTGCTTGGTTACCCAAAGGTTGGCTAATCAAGTCGTTTCCTAAAGCACTATTGGTTGGTTGTGATGCCATGCCATACCCTTAAATCAACAGACCCTGCCAGCCCAGTCACCGGGGCAGTCTTATAACCTATAGGTATTAACGAACAATTGAAAAGACTCAAAGGGAATACTTAAAAGCCCCTTAGCTATATGCAACTCGGCCCGCCTTTGCGCTATGTTTTCACCAAGTTTCCGCTACTATGACCCGATGCAAACCCACTCGTTTTTAGCGCTCGGCCGCTGTGTTTTGCGGCTACAGACCGCGCGTTTCCTCACTTTCTTTCTTCCAATGCTCAGCTGCTTGCTGGTTTCGTCAACTAGCCTTGCCACCGATACCGAGAGGCTCCCCGCGCAAGCCTTAACCGCCGCTGTTGAGCAAACGGTAGAACAACAAGTAGACCAAACGAACCAATCGGAGATCGCTGATTCCCTGGTTGTTCCCATTCCAGATGATGGTGATGAAATTGATGCCACGGCCTCAAGCACCGAGGCTGCCAACGCGAGCGAAACACAGCCAGCAGACGCAAGCACAACCGCAAATCCAAATGCAGGCAGCACGGCCGACCCAGCACCTAGCGAGATGGAAACCACCTTGAGCACACTTCGCTCATTGGTCTCTTTGCAAGCTGAGTTGAGGACCGATATCGACAAGCTCAGCAAAGAGGTGGCGCTGTCTTCCTCGGCGCTGGACAAGCAAAACTTGATGACCCAAATCGAGAAGCTCACCGAAGACCTCAACGCCACCAGCAGCAGCTTGCAAGATATTGCCGCCGGCGCCGATATTGCCGCGCTTAGACAAACCGAAGCACCCGCGTTCGACTTTCAACGGGAACTCTTTTCGCTATTGGAACCAGCCATAAAAGAGCTGAAAGATCTCACCAGCCATGTGCGCGACAAGGCGGAGCAAAAAGACAAGATCAACTACTACAGCAATCGGCTACCCTCCACCGAGCAGGCGGTTAGCAAGTTGCAAAGCCTGCTTAGTGAAGCCACCGACCCGGCCTTACGTGCAGCGCTAGAAGAGCAGCTGAACAACTGGATGAAACAACAGACTTTTCTCCAAAGCGAGCTGCAATCCGCACGCTTGCAGCTCAGCAACCTCGAAGCCCAAGAAGTCTCCATCGGAGAAGCATCCCAAAGCTATCTCAAAACCTTTTTTCAACGTCGCGGCTTGTACCTCGGACAAGCCATTCTGGCGGTGCTTGGGATATTGCTGTTGTCGCGGCTCATCCACATGGGCTTCCGACGCTTCATTCCTGGTTACAGAGAAGCCCATCGTCCTTTCCGGGTGCGTTTGCTTGACCTGATTCATCGCGCCATGACAACCCTACTCGTCATCGCCGGGCCAATGATCGTGTTTTATATGGCGGAGGACTGGTTGCTCTTTAGCATCGGCATTTTGTTGTTGCTCGGTATTGCACTGACCCTGCGCGAGGCGATCCCGCGCTACTGGCATCAAGTGCAACTGTTCTTAAACGTCGGCACAGTACGAGAGGGTGAACGCTTAGAGTTAGATGGCGTGCCCTGGCAGGTTCGCGACATTAATTTTTACACCATGCTCGACAATCCCACCGCCGGCATTAGTCAACGACTAAAAATCGATGACTTGGTTGACCTAAGATCGAGACCAACCGGACTTAGCGAACCCTGGTTTCCTTGCAAGCAAGATGATTGGGTGCTGTTGAGTGACGGTGTACGTGGCAAGGTCGTAGGGATCTCTGCGGAGCTAGTGCAGATCACCCAGCGTGGCGGTACGCGTCGAACCTATCCGTTAAGCGATTTTCTAGCCGCCGCACCGCTAAACTTAAGCACCAACTTCCGCTTGAAAGAAACCATTGGCGTCAGCTACGACCTCCAAGCCGAGTCGGTTACCAGCATTCCGACTATCTTAAAAGAGCACATCCAGAAAAGACTGGACGATGAAGGCTACACAGACAAGCTAATGAACCTACGGGTAGAGTTTGCGTACGCCAACAGCTCATCCTTAGACCTGTTGGTTATTGCAGACTTTGATGGGTCGGTAGCGGATTTGTACAACCGCTTACGCCGGAGCATTCAACGCTGGTGCGTTGAGGCCTGTACCGAGCACCATTGGGAGATCCCCTTTACTCAACTCACGCTAAACCAACCGGCCAGCAGCATCAACGCGCAGTAGGCAAGCTAGCTAAAAAACTCATCTGCTGCCAGGTCCAGCGCGTGTCGACTGTAACGCTGGGCCATGGCGGTAAACATGTCATCACCGCGCGGTGTTTGTACAACAAGCATCGACGAGATGATGGTCAGCCCAAACCCGGCAAAACTCGCCCGACGATATTCATGCCAGCACGCCTCCCAACTAAAATCTTGCACGCCAGCCGCGAGCAGCCTTCGGTGGTACTCGCGCAAAATCCCATCTTCAGCCGCAGCACGCTGTTGGGGTTGCAAACCACCGGCTAAGCATAAGGCAACATCGTTTAAGGGTCGGCCAATACGTAAGCCCTGCCAATCCACAACAACAACCTTTGGCGGTGAAGACGATTCATCTATCATCAAGTTGTCTAACCGATAGTCGCGATGCTCTAAACAAAAAGGGACGCCCGTAGCCTGAAACAACGGGGCATTTTTATGCGCACCCAAATTTTGAATGATGCCTAACTCGTCTTTGCTTAACCTCGACCCATAGCGTTCAACAAAGCCGGGCAACATTTCGTTGTAGAGCGCATGCATATCACTAAAGAAACCGTCCGCCGGCTCCACTAAACGTTCTGCAAGCGCCCTATCGTTCCAGGTTGGCGCTTGCAGACCAACCAGCTCCAGCACCGCAGCACGTGCCACCTCAGGTGAACATCCCACCAGCTGATCACCGGGTATCGCTGGCGCTAAGTTTTCCATCAAGATCAGAAAGTCAGCGCCGTTCGCTGCAACATCGCAGTAGTAAATTTTTGGCAAAGCGATGTGCAAGCGCGGAGCGAGATCTCGATAGAACACAACCTCGCGTTCATAGATGCCCATTGCTACCGCACTGGTTTTGCTTAGCTCATCCTCCGAAGGCAACTTCGCTACCAACGAGGTTGGCACACCCTGGGTTTGACCCGCCAGGGTTAGCTCCAACAACAAGCAAATACCCACCTGCCCGGTGCCAATACGGCTGGCTATAACCTGGGTGACTTCCACACCAGCATGGCCGCAGGCTCGCAGCTGCGCGGTGAGCCACTGCGGGTTAATATCCTTTGCTGCCGGAGGGTTGCTCATAGGCTGTCCTGCTAGTTAACGAGTTTTATTGTTGGTTTAGACCGTCTGTGTTTTAAGCGAGCTTCGAAAAATCCGCATCACGCTTTTCCCGAAACGCCGCCAACGCTTCTTTGTTGGCCGGTCCACCCATCAGGCTTGCCAGACCGGCATTCTCTGCTTTTGCCGCAGCCTCCATCTCGGCACGCGTATGCTGCATCATCAAGCTCTTGGTTTTTTGCAGTGACGCGGAGGGTAGCGCCGCCAACTTACCAGCCTGCTCCAAGGTTCTAGGCAGCAACTGCTCAGCTGTGCACAACTCTAAAGCCAGACCCGCATCGACGCACTGCGCTGCGCTCATCCACTCAGAAGACAACAGAAACCAGCTAGCTTGCTGTCGCCCCATTAGACGCGGAAAGGTATAGGTACTAGCCGCTTCAGCGGTTAGGCCTAAGCTACTAAAAGGGCAACGCAGGCGCGCTTGATCCGAGATATAGACTAGATCCGCAAGCCCACAAATGGTTGCGCCGATACCAGCGCCAACACCGTTAACGGCAATCATAAAGGGTTTCGGAAAAGCAAAGATGGCATCGAGCAAACCCGGGAAGCCGTGTTTCGGTTGTACGGTTGCAGAACCCATCTCCTGTAGGTCAGCGCCTGCGGAAAAAGCCCGGCCCGCCCCGGTCAGCACCAGCACGTTGATGCCTGGATCCGCCGCTACCGCTAAAAAGGTGTCCGCCAGGTCATCCATCAGCTTGTTGCTAAATGCATTTAGCGCTTCAGGCCGATTCATCTCCACCACACAGATGCGGTTGCTGATGTTGATATTCAACGTGTTGTTAAGTGCGTCCATTAGGCCCCCGCCCATCGATACTCATGCACCATTATGGCCGCAAAACCCCTGGCAAAGAAGCCAATCTGCCAGCGATCTGACCTCGGCGCAGCACCATAGCCGCAATCCGCCGCGGCCATTGAAGATTCAGCAGCAAAACCCGTACAGTAGACCCAACCACGGCCAATGCAGGAATCACCCGATGAGCGACATCAAGCCCTTTCGTATCAACATTGCCGACAGCGCAATGACCGACCTGCAAGCGCGCCTGCGCAATACTCGCTGGCCTGATGCCGAAACACCTGACGATTGGAGCCAAGGGGTCCCGCTAGCCTACGCTCAAGAGTTTTGCAGCTACTGGGCAGAACGCTACGACTGGTCATCGCGGCAAGAGCAACTCAATCGCTTTGATCAATTCACTACCGAAATTGATGGTCTAAACATTCACTTCATTCACCAACGTAGCCCGGAACCAAACGCCCAACCGCTAATCATGACCCACGGCTGGCCGGGCTCAGTAGTTGAGTTTCAAAAAGTGATCGGTCCCTTAACCGATCCCGTGGCTCATGGTGGCAACGCCCACGATGCCTTCCATGTGGTGTGCCCATCGTTACCCGGCTATGGATTTTCCGGCAAGCCCAGCAAGCCCGGTTGTGGCGTGCAAACCATCGCCCGTATGTGGGATACCTTAATGCAACGTCTCGGCTACCAAGCATACTTCGCCCAAGGTGGCGACTGGGGCTCCGCTGTGACCACGGCGATCGGATTGCAAAACCTAGGGCAGTGCAAAGGTATCCACGTCAACATGCCAAACGCAGGCGCAACCAAAGCTGCGCTGGCCGCGCCAACCGAAGAAGATGTCCACGCCTTGGCTCGCGCAAAAGCTTATGCGGATTGGGATGCGGGCTACTCCAAACAGCAAGCGACCCGGCCGCAAACTCTAGGTTACGGCTTAGCCGATTCTCCAAGCGGTCAAAGCATGTGGATCCTAGAAAAATTTTGGCGTTGGACCGACTGTAACGGTCACCCAGAAAACGCGCTCAATCGGGATGAGCTGCTGGATAACATCATGTTGTATTGGCTTGGCAATGCTGGCGCTTCGTCGGGTCGTTTGTATTGGGAGAGCTTCAACAACGCGTTTGGCAACGAAGATGCCAGTAAAACCGTTGGGCTTCCAACCGGTTGCAGCATCTTCCCTAAAGAGATTGTTCCAACCCCACGCTCTTGGGCAGAACAACGCTACACCAATATCGTTTATTGGAACGAGCTGGATAAAGGCGGGCATTTTGCTGCCTTTGAACAACCTGAGCTATTTGTTGGAGAGCTGCGTGCTTGCTTTGCTTCATTCTCGGAACGGTAAAAAAACCACAACAACAATCTATAAGGCATAGCAACAACCAAAGGAGACTCACAGATGTTGGATTTTAGCGGATTAAACTGGTGGGCAATCTTAGCCGCAACGGCGGTTGCTTTTGTTATCGGGGGTCTTTGGTACGGGCCACTGTTCGGTAAAGCCTGGATGCAGGCGCTGGGAAAAACCGAAGCAGACATCGAGCCAACCCCAACCCCCTTTATCATTAGTTTTTTTACCGCGCTAATCACCTGCATCGTACTAGCAGCACTGATTCAAACCCTTGGCATTCAATCGCTGTCAGGTGGCCTATTGCTTGGCGCCCTGATGGGGCTTGGCTTCATTGCAACCGCCATGGCATCAGACAGCGCTTTCTGCGGCTGGTCGGCTAAGTTATTTTTGATTCAATCCGGTTATCGAGTCTTATACAGCGTAGTGATGGGTGGTATTCTCGCTTACTGGTAACACCACAACTGAACAGAACAAAGACCAAGACCGATGAAAACCATATCCAGTATCGCTTTAGCACTAATCCTAAGCAGCCTAACGAGTTTTTCGTTAGCGAACAAAAATAGCCCAATGGGGATCTCAATGGCTGCAGAAGGTAAATTTGATGTTGTGCTCGCAGCGCAACAGGATACCGACACACCTGCCGGGCGCATGATCATCAAGAAATCTTACGAAGGCGCTATGCAGGGGTCTGGTGTCGGCCAAATGATTAGCAAACGCACTGACAGCGGTAACGCTGCTTACTACGCTATCGAAGAATTTTCGGGGGCCGTTGATGGCAAGCAAGGCGCTTTCACCTTGTTGCACAAAGGACACATGAGCAATGCATCCCAAAGCCTAGAAGTCACCATACTCGAAGGCTCAGGTAGCGGTGAGCTAACCAACATTTCAGGCTCTCTGATTATCACCCAAGAGGCCGGCCTGCACAGCTACCAACTCATCTATAAACTCTAAACTTTAGCCTTTAGCGGCGCCCCTAAAAACCCTGCACTAGGAGACCTGCATGATTGCTCGGAAGATCTCCTTTTGGTTGCTCTGCGCCCTGCTGCTCGGTGGCCTGGGCCTGTTCTGGTATGTCACCAGCTACGCTCAATTCGATATCTACAAACCTGTGTACGCAAACCATTGCGCCCAATGTCATGGGGATAACCTCCAGGGAACCGCTGTTGCCGGCGCCCTGTTTGGCAACGAATTGCGCTATGGCGATTCCATTGCGGAAATGGTGCAGAGCATTCGCACAGTCCACCTGGAGCACAGCACGCCAAGATTTTCTGAGGTGTTTAGCAACGAGGAAATTAAAGGGCTAGCCATCCATATCGGAGAAAAACGAATAGGTCAAAATTTTCAAGACTTTCAGTTCGACCGCCAAATTGAGCTTCCTACCGCTGTGCAAACCAGCCTTGAACATAACTTTAGGTTGGAACCCTTCGTTGACGGATTAGACCCACTAGTTTTTAGCATCGAGCCTTTGCCTGATGGTTCTTTGTTGGTGACAGAGAAAGAACGAGGCCTGTCAATCGTCTCTGCACAAGGCCTACAGTCTGATTTGATTCAAGATACGCCGGCAACCGGTGCATCGATAGACTTTCTAGGTGTTCAGTTCGGTTCGGGCTGGCTGTTAGACGTTGCCACCCACCCGGACTATGCCACCAACGGCTGGATCTACCTGCATCACACGCACTCCTGGGATGATGGTTGTGACATCGCATTGCTCTGCAAAACCATGAACCGATTGATTCGTGGCCGTATTCAAGACGGTCGCTGGACAGATCAAGAAGTCATTTGGCAAGCACCCCAGGCTTACTATTCTAGAGCTCCCGATACCGGTTCCGGGGGCCGAATTGCGTTTGATCGCAGTGGTCACGTCTATCTTTCCATGGGGATCAAGGCTGCTGATGGCGCGCAGGATACCAACGCTCAAGATCTCGCTAGCCCTTACGGAAAAATTCATCGGATGCTGGATGACGGCAAGATTCCAGGGGACAACCCCTTTGCAGCCCAGGCAAGCGGCAATCTTAATGACACTCGAGCCAGCATTTGGACCTATGGCCACCGGAGCCCACAAGGTTTGGAATGGCACCCGGTTCGAAACCGTTTATGGAACTCTGAAATGGGGCCTCGAGGCGGCGATGAAATTAACGAGCTGTTACCAGGGGGCAACTACGGATGGCCTTTTCACTCCCAGGGTTTGGAATACACCGGTACCAAAGTAGAACGCCATAAACCTAAGGCCATTGAGTTTGATGTCAGTGAAATTCAACAGACCTTAGTGGATATCACCCCGTCACCCGCCATCTCCAGCTTTGTGTTTTATACCGCAGAACAATTTCCCCGGTGGCACAACAACCTATTGATAGGGTCACTCAAAGGCAGCTCGTTGTTCCGGATGATCTTTGATGGCACCAAGTTGGTACAACAAGAAACCCTAATTAAAGACCTTGCTCGCATTCGAGATATTGAGATCGGTTACGACGGGCTTGTGTATCTGCTGCTAGAAAGCGAATCGGGCAGCTCTATTGTTCGGCTAACACCAGCGACCTAGATAAAAAATCAGCCAAGGATGGAAACCCAATAACAAAACGTGAGTTTTGGTAAATTGTCACGCAAGCGAAGCGACTATTTTCGCGATTGGCTAACTTCTGAAGGCCAGGGTCACCGAGGACCCATCGGCGGTGACCACAGCAAACGGGCCCAGACGTTTGACGCTGCTATACTCGGCTAGACCTTTACCAACGAGCCTAACTATGGACCTACAACTCACTTACTGCGCGGCCTGAAACTACAAGCCTCAAGCGGTCAGTCTGGCTGCCAAAATTGAAGCACAGTTACAACTAACCACGGTCTTGATCCCAGGCTCAGGTGGCGAGTTTGAGCTGGTTGGTGATGGCAAGCTGCTGTACTCCAAACGCCGTACAGGGCAGTTTCCAGATGAAGATCAGCTCGTTGCAGAGCTGCGCAAACTCCGTTGAGGTCCAACGAGATTTAGTAGGGCCAGCCATTGATAGCAACCAGGCATAAACCGAACCATGAAAACCCTAGATGATGTAACCCGCTTGTTGCAACGCACCTTCAAGGGTGGGCCTATGCGACGTCTACCAAAAAAACGCGAAGATGCAGAGGTTTTGTTGGCCTTGTCTTTGGTCGATTTGGACCCCGAAGGCATCTTTGACGAAACGGACATGAATCGACATCTCTCGGCTTGGTTGGCCGAGATTAGCCATGAGGGTGGTGCAGCAGACTACGTTACCCTGCGCCGCTATCTTGTTGACCTGGGCTTTCTAAGGCGCGCCTCCGACGGTTTGGTTTACCGAGTTAGGGGTGAACGCGTGGATGAAGTACTAAGCACCGCAGCGAAAAGCGTTGATCCAAAGCAAATTTTTTACGAGGTTACTCAAGAACGTAGGCAACGTCGCGGTAGCTTCCGCGGTTAGCTAGCGGCAAGGCTTTGCGCGAAGGCCACTAGCGTCTTAGCTAACAAAGGCACTTGGTCCGGGTTGTGTTCGTTGTTGTTCAACTCGATCGCCGCTAACGCTCGAGCAGGCTGCACATAAAGTTGATTTGCCGGCATCACAACCGTTTCAAACACTTCAAGCACCTCCTGCCAGTTCCGGCCACGCTCCGCGCAATCTCTCAACAAGCGACGACGTAATAGCTGGTAGTCATCCGCGTGAACCCAGAGCGTTTCATCCATAGCTTGCAGCAAAGAGGATGAGTGAAAAATTAGGTGCCCTTCAACAACAATCATTGGCGCCGGGTGAATGAGTTCCATGGCAGAACGTTTGTGGCGAACAAAATCGTAGGTTGGAACGGATACAGACTCACCAGCTTTCAATTTGTTCAGGTCCGCCGATAGATGGTCCAAATACAATGCAGCAGGTTCGTCCCAGGTGAACGGCAATAGCCCAACCTCAGCCGCCGGCTTGTAGTAACGATCTTGCGAGATGATGGTGACCTGCTGGGGATGTAGTTGCTGCAGTTTGGTTGCAAACCAGGATTTACCTGAGCCGCTTGCGCCAGACACGCCCAAGATAAAGGGGCGGTTCGACAACGGCTCATCTAGCCCGGCCAAAGCAAAGAGATCCGCAATCGGAACCTTTAGCGTCACCGCTAGGCTACGCACAACCGCTTGGCTTGGTGCAGTCTTACGCCCTGAGATTAGGTTCGAAACATAACTTTGAGAAACACCAATTTGCTTAGCCAAATCACTCTGACTTAGGTTTTGGTCCTGCAGGGCAATTTGAATTCGACGACCAAAATCCACGACAAAGTATATCCAAATATAATTTATTGCCCAATATACCCCCACATAGTCACATTAACAGTATCTAAATATATCCAGATATAATCAGATGTTGGCATATATCCATGGCAAAAATCACTGATTGATCTCCCAATCGGCGCCAGACGCGCACTTTGTCGCGCCCCGCCAGGCACTGTAGTCTTAGCGGTTAACCAACGGAATCAACCCGTAATGCAATCCAATGCACTTCAAGTAGCCGTTTCGTACTCACACCATGACGCCGCCTGCGTGATTACCGATATAGAACGGTTAGCCAAGCCAAACATCACATTTTGGATCGATAGAAATATTACCGGGGGCGTGGTTTGGCGCGAAGAAATTGCGCAAAATTTTGGCGCTGCTGATCTGGTCATGGCCTTCATCTCAGACAGTTGGTTAGACTCGGAATATTGTCGACAAGAAATTAGCTACGCGTTGGACCATGGCAAGCCAATCTTATGTGTCTACATCGACGATACCCAGCTAACCCCAGGTCTGCAGATGAGCCTAAACCATCGCCAGACAATCGCGCGATATCAGCACACCCACAACCTGGATAGCTACTACAACCTAGCAGACAGCGCTCTGAGCGCCTTTACCCACAAACCCGGCCCGTCACGAAACCCTGCCATCGCAACACAAATGACCACCCGAATGCTGCCCAAGGCGCTGCATTTAATCTACAACAGCAACCAATACGACGTGACCACCTCACCCAATACCCGCTTTACCTTGGGCCGCAGCAGCGAGTGCAATTTAGTCTTGAAATCGGATTTTGTTTCGCGCGTACACGGCTACGTCTTTTTTAGCCAAGGTAAATATCACTACCAAGACACCAGCAGCAATGGTACCCAGCTACTAAGCAACGCCAAAGATCTACACCTGCAACAAGCATCAAGTGAGCTTGCAACCGTCGGTCAGATCATTATGGGTGGCGCCATCATCAACTACCACACTCAGGGCAGCTAGCCCGATGGCTTATCACCCAGTAGTTCTAGATAGCAACTGGGTGCTGGAAGGCCCTTAAAGAGACGGCCCTGACAACCAATACGCTGCGAACCATTGGTCCACCACAGACTGAAAGCACCGAGTTGGGGCTGCAGGTAACTTTGTAGCAAGTTGCCAACCTGTGCCCCCGGTCCCGAGCCTTGATCGAATGAAAACTGAGCCTCACCCGTCGCACTGATGGGGATAACGCAACAAGACTCTGCAGCCGGCTGCTCAGGCAGCACACGCCCTGCCACCATCGACGAAAAGTCGTTGATATCCAGGTCATCGTTGTCCAGGGCTTGCAGCAGCAGATCATCAACCCCATCAAACCAAGGCTGTAGCCGGGCTACCAGATCAAACAACGATTCACCCAACTCAACGCTTGCCGCTATGGTCAATGGAAAGTACCGGTTAACCCGATCAACGCTAGGCATAACGGCCCCACACCAGAGCCGGTCATCTATCACCCCGGGGCTCAAGGCAAACCGCCAAATAGGACTGGTGAGATAGAGTTCCAGCCACCGATCACCCAACGCCGCTTGGGAGTGTGCAATAGACTCCTGCAACCAACGATCCCACTTCTCAACAAAAACATCCGGCAAACCATGCTGAATAAAATCCCCACGGCTCGGCGCTTTACCATGAAAACCAATGAGGTTAGACATCGATCTACAGCCCAGTGGGGCAGCTGAAACTGCCCAAGGTGCTACCAGAAAAAGGATTGAACGCGCTACGAGCAACCAATTCATAGGTCACGGTGCGGTCGTCTAAGGAAAAATCTAGCAAGAAGTGCTCAGGACGCTCTCCTTTGCGAAGATTGGACTGATCCAATACCCGGAACCAAGCCCAAGGCCCCACCTCAACCACTCGATCTCGACCGCTCGGTCCGGTTGGCATCATGCGCAACGCAACCCCGCTGGCGCTAGCACCAGGCCAAGTTAAGGTTGTCGATATTTTCGGCCCAAAGCTATAAGTCAACTTCTGCCCCTCAAGATCAAGCGCAAAGTTTCGTAGCACGCCATCCATTTGATAAGGGGTCATTTCAAAGGTCACGCTCGGCGTGCTGCCATTGCGGAAAAACATCTGCCGAATACGATCGGCCCTTTGGAACTGGCGCAGCGCTCGCGGGTTTAGAGCTAGCTTGTTAGAGCGCGAAGCTCTAACCCGCCAAGGATTCACAGAGGTATCAACATAGTCACTGAGGTATTCCTGAAAGAAGGTGTCCATTACTCCACCAGGCGCAAAGAAGGCCGAAAAATCTTCTAAGCGCATCTCGGTATTACTGCCACGCTTAATCGGGTAGCGACCGGCTATCGCTTCACGACAAAACTGGGCTGGCTTGCCGCGCCAAGCGTTGTTGATGTATGTCGTTACCCCTCCAAAGGCGATGTCCGAGGCTTGCGATGTCGCATCGTTAACCAAGCTAACCAAGAAATCAGGATTGTCGTATTTTGTTTCCAGCTCTAGCTTTACAATGGTTTGCTCGCCCGCTGAAGCAACATTTGGCAGCACCCCACCACGGCTTTCATCTCGAGCTACCTGCTCCATAAATACATAAAGCTCATCTAGCAGGCTTAACAAGCGATCTAACGGCCCCTCGCCTTCTTCGGGCACCAGCTCTTTAAGCTTGGAAAACTTCCTGGCGAGTACAGATGCTTGGACTAAGGATTCACTCGACAAATTTGGTTTAGCCTTGCTACCAAAAATGTCGTTTAGCTCACGCTGAGCCGTAGCCACCTTTTCTGACAACTTGTCCAGCGTAGCGCTACCTGGCAGCGCATTGTCCAAATCAACTTCGTACTGAACCGCCGCTACTAGCTGCTTTAGCGGCGAAGACGTAGCGCTAGAGAGCATCCCCAACACTCGGGCCGCTTGCGCGGGATCACCGAAGGGCACCAACGCCAAATCTGCTAACAGATCTTCGTAGTAGGCTGCGTAGTCATTGTGATATAGCGCCGTAATCTCAGCCACCAAACTTCCGGCATCAAGCTCTTGCAACCCTTGCTCTTCACCTAGCACCCACGCTTCTTCACGCAAACGCCGAGCGATGACGCCACTCTCGGTCAGAAACAACTGCAAGTAGCCGTCACGGGTGAACAAAGCCGGTATCTCGTCTGCTAGCGATTTTCCGCTTCGGCTCTCAAATATCTGCCGACCTTCGGAACCGGTCGCTCTCGCGATGCTAAACCCGGGTAAGTCCTCACTAGGAATACGCTTCAACCGCTCATAGGCCCGAAGCGAAACCGGTGTGCGCAGCACAACGCGACGAGTTCGCTCGATAAGCGCCTCATCCAGTGCCAACGGCAAGGGTTCAGTTCGCTGCGCAAACAACACATCGAGATGCGTAAACAACGCTTCCAGTTGCGCTGGCGTTGCCCGTCGCGAATACTCTTGGGACCACACAGTTCGGAACCATGCACCCAATGCCGGACCGTCAAAGTGCGCCTTTGAGTCCAGCATTAGGTAACGCTTCAGACCTTCATACAAATAGTCCCCGCTATCACCCCCGCGCCGAAGCTGATCTTCAAGCTCTAACATCATTCGCGGCAACAATTGCTCTCGCAACAAACGCCGGTAAGTCCGCGTTGCCTGCTCGCCCACTCGGTCACCCTGATACAAGCCAAGCCCCATAGTCAGAGGGGTACCTTGCTCCAAGGCCGCGTAGCCACCGGGAATATTGCGTACTGCATCAAGGGCTGGCACCACCTCGTTGAGCAGATCGCTTTGATTGGTAATTTTGTCAACCAACTCGGCGGCGCCAACGACATAAGCCGAGGTGTCTTCAACGTACTGTTGGTTGTTTACGAAGCTAAAGACCCAGCCCCCTAGCACCGCCAGAGCTAACAGGCCGGCTAGGGCATAAACGCCCGTGTTAAGAAACGCCATGCGTCGCTCAACCTTACGGTCGGTACCCGCCAGCTCCGATTCAGTAAAAACCACCTGCTTGAGTAGACGCGCAATAAAATAGCTTCTACCTTCGCCTCTGAAGGCTGGCAATGCATCGATGTTAAGTCCAAAGTTGCGCGACACCTTTCCCATCAATCGGTCAATCGGAGATCCTTCTTGGGTGCCGCTAGTGAGATATACCCCGCGCAAAAACGGTGCTGATTCATATGCGTTGCCGGCAAACACCTCACCTAAGAAACTTTCCAACAAAGGTTTCACGTTAGCAACTTGGGCCGGAAACCCATAAACCAACGAACGGCGCACGCTGTCGCGCTCTCGGTCCAGCTTAGTCAAAACCCGATCGTTCAAGCGTTTGATCAAGTCGTCAAACTCAGCGGTGAAGCGCCCCATAGAGGTTGCCGCATCCGCTTCCTCAATGGCAAAGGTAAAGCCCCATACCTGTTCACGCTCGGCGGCGCTGAGCTCTTCAAAGTACTCGGCAAAGCCAGCCAGCAAATCCGCTTTGGTCAGAATCACATACACGGGGACACGCATACCCGAGCGCTCGTAAAGCTCTTGAATCCTGGACCGGATGGCCTTGATCTGTGCTCGGCGTTCTGTGGGCGATAACTGCAATACATCTGCCAAGCTAATGGACAGCAACACACCATTGACCGGTCGACGTTTTCGATGCTTCTTGAGTAAATCCAGAAATCCTAACCATTCGTTTTGGTCAGCGGCAGCATCACTATCTTGGGTAGTGAATCGTCCTGCGGTATCCAGCAGGATCGCCTCGTCGGTGAACCACCAATCACAGTTACGAGTACCGCCAACACCGCGCAAGGCTTCGTCACCAAATTTGTCTGCTAGCGGAAACCGCAAACCCGAGTTACGCAGAGCTGTGGTTTTGCCGCTACCTGGCGGCCCGATAATGACGTACCAAGGCAGCTCATATAAATTAAAGCGACCTCGCTTACCTCGCGTTGAACGGAGCGTTGAGATAGCCTCGTCAAAACGCTCTGCCATCTTCGCATTGTCACTTACCGTTGCTACCGAATCGTCAGCAGTCGCTGGCATCACCTGTTGCTCAATAATGCCGGTTGCCAATTGATTAGAAACTTTGGTCCTGCGCACTTCGCGTATCAACGACTTGATAAGCCACAGCAAAACCAGCACCACGATAGTGACGATTCGTATCAGCGCAGACTCTAAGGGTCGGCTATCCCCAACACCCAGCAACGGACCAACATACCAAATGAGCAAGCCAATGGCGGTTAAGCCTAATATTCCGAGAAACCATCGATTGGCAAAAAATCTCAGCAATTTCATTGGCGCCCTGCTCCTGGTAGCAATTCAATTTCTACCCGTCGATTCTTTGCTCGCTCCGCAGAATCTGACTGATTACATTGACCACATACCGGTTGTGTATCCGCTCTCGCTTCGGCAAGCAAACGCTGCTCAGCCACCCCCGCACCGACCAAATAGTCACGCACAGAACCAGCTCTGGCCTCAGACAACTCCCAGTTGGACGGAAAACGCAGCGTCCGTATAGGCACGTTGTCGGTGTGTCCTGTAACCCGAACATTGCCACGCATGGAGGTGAGCGCTTTGGACACCGCCAGAAGCGCTGCATTATCATCTTCTAAAGCAATTGAGCCACTGGCAAATAGACCGCGAACCACCACCGCGTTGTTGTGAGCACCAGCCTCAAGCAACCCTTGGCGGATAGCGGCTTGTAACTGTTCAACCAACATAGGTTCCGCTTTTGCCGGCGCTAGATCGATACGTTCCGCAATAACCGGGTCGAGATAGCGACCCATCTCGTTCACATCACGCATCACCGGGTCCGAATCGCTATACAACCAACGCAACAAACCGCCAAAGACCAGCAGCAACACAAGGCCCAAACCAGCCACCACAACCCAAATTGGTACAAACCGCGTAAATTTTGGGCGTAGTGCTGTGGCGCCTTGCCAACGTCCAGAGAGCTCCGGCTCATAAGGTCCACGCTGGCGAGCAATTAGTGCGGCTAGGTCAACGCGCAGGCGGTCCAACTCATCAAAACCGCGCTCCTGACGTCGATACTTGCCTTGAAAACCAAGCGACAAGCACACATAAATAAGCTCCAGCAATTGCAGATAACGTGCTGGATCCGGCTTTATGCGATCAAGAATGGCAAAGACTTTTTCCCCGGCGTCCACTTCGTTGTGAAACTCTGCCAACAATGTGCGACTACCCCAGCCACTGTCACCGCCCCAGGGCGTATTTAAAATCGCTTCATCAAGAAACCCACAAAGGGTGTAACGCGCGATGGAAATTTCTTCGGGAGATGCTTTTTGCGCGTTGAGTTGCGCTTCAAACACCCGAACCTCTTGGCACAGCTGTCGGAACAACCCATCCACGTCCGCATAGTTCGAGCTATGTCGTAGTTGCCCCGCAAGTGCCAATAGCTGGGTAGCAGCCGCAAGTATCGGATTTGCACCGGTGGCATCCACTGCACCAAATTCGGCGGCCACCTCGTCAAATGGCATTGCGGGCTGACCGACCGTTTGCGGCTCCTGCTGTTGAGCGAGATCTTGAGCCGGACTAAAGGTCGAATTAGTGGGACCACGGCCGCCAGGTGCCGGCTTGAGCACGGTAGCCTGGGGGTGCGAACCGGGTTTAGGGGGTACTGGCGCAAAAGGATCATCAGACATGGCTAGTTACTCTTGATCGCCCAAAGTTCAAGCTTGAGCCCAGGAAAGTCACGGCCGCAATGAATGGCTAAACCACCGGTGTTTTTGAGCGCTTGGCACAACTCCGATTTTGAGTCCAACTCAAAATAGCTGTTGCCTGCGTGGTAAGGGATTTGTCGCGGGGCTACCGAGAGCGGCGCAACCGGAATACCAGGCAGCAATTTTGAGACCAGCTCTTGCAACTCTTCTCGCGCCGCAACCTTCACCAGGCCGGGGAAGTGTTGGCGAATCTGATCCGCAGGCGCATCCGCTGCGACTGCCAGAACCAAGGTGGCGGTATCCACCAATGTGGTGTCCCCTAAGTTACCAGAGTACAAACGACCAGCCTGATGTTCAGTGAGGGCAATATTAATGGCCCGTTGTTCCAGAACCATGCTCAAGGCGACACGCATGTCTACCAAAACTCGATCCAACGTAAGCTGCAAGTTGTCGTGGTCGTAGGCTGGGTAGACGTTTGGGCGTTTGCCTTCAGCGGTAAAGGTGGCAAGGTCACCCGCTATCTCTAGAAACTGACGGTAAACGCGCTCTGGGTGAACAGCGCTTGCCTGGCTCAGATGCTCCACCAACGGTTGATAGCGATTAACCGTTTGCAACAGCAAGAAATCGCTCACCTCAGCGGCGCCACCTCGACCACTGAGCGACACTCGATTCGCCAGCTCATCGCCGCGATGCTTAAGCAAGCCGGCGGCTTCGTTTAACATGCCGGTTAAGGGAGCGCTATGCGCACAATCTAAGCTGGGCGCTATGTAGGATTCATCAAGCTGGATTTGACCGTCTGCCCGCCTTTCAACCACCAACGCAACACCCAAGCAGTTATAGCCTTCAAGCTCCTGGCCTTGCAAACGCAGCTCCGCCTTAATCCCGGCAACCTGCAGCAGCGCTGTGTTTATTGCCTGATCACTGGCCTCGTCGCGCACATCTAGCTCGCGCACACCGTAGCGCGACAATTGGTTATGCTCACTAGCAACGGGAATTTCCTGTTGCCCAACCGCTTTCGCTGGAATGCACAGGTAACACATAACCCCCTTAGTCTCGGCATCTATGTCCAATGCTGTAGGCATGATGTCATCGCCGGGCAGCGAAAAAACCGAACCGTCCGGAAAAACGCCTTCCGCCCGCGCAATACCCAATTTACCAATGGCGAGCAAGTCTGCATCGATATCCAGCCGGGTGAAGCCCCAGCCATAGCTGGTTGTACTGCGATTACGTGCGTGCACTATGTTTTCGAGATAACGCCGCTCTTGCTGAAAGTGCTGAGGTTTTAGAAACAGCCCTTCGGTCCATACCACCTTGTTCTTGTGAGACATGTGTTGCTCCGCTCTATTTTTCAAGTTGCATAGCAACGGTCAATGAACCCAATGCAACTTTCACCTGTTTGTTACGAAACAACATTTTGTCTTTCAAGGTGTCGTCCTGCAGTTGCAGAGAGGCGCGCCAAGTGGCGATTTGATATTGCTCATAGGCAACCACAACCCCAAGAAAGCGAGCCTTTGGATCTACTTGAAGCTCAAGGGTGCGCTTCTCATCAGGCGTAAATTGATAGCGGGAGATACTGAGTAACGAGCTACCTAAGGCAGCTTCCGCCGCGGCTTTGGTGGGATAGAGGTCAAGCAGGTCAATCTTGGAGAAGGTGTCTAAATCAACAAGCTGCACAACCATCACGTCGACATTCTGCCCCTCACCTGACTTCCTAGCATTCAAGTCAGGCGCGGCAACAAATTGTAGCGGCAAGGGTTTAGGTTCCGGCGGGCCACCGGCACAACCGGCAACCAATGCCAACAACATCAAGCTGGCAAACCACAGGGTAGGAAATTGATCACCAAGTCGGCCAGCGCCAACGAGACCATGACCAGAGCGAGGCATAGAGCGCTTCTCAAGCTTAGGAGATCGGTCTTGGCGTTGGTAACTCTCACTGTGTATCCACCGCATGGTTTCCCCCTAAAGCTATGGCTGCGTCTATTTCATTGGAGATCTCACCCTATGCCTTGGGTTCAAGCTGGCGGATCATTTCGTCGTAGGCTGAAGCAAAAGTCTCATCAAGATAGTCATCTTCACGACAGAAGCGTTCATATAGCTCTACATAGCGATCCCAAAAGCGGTGTTTACCCACCACGCTGAGCAGCGCGGAGTCAAAGCTCTCTTCAATCTCGTTAGGCGAGATCTTGCTGCGAAGATCTCGGGTTGCTTGGCGAAACCCAGCCAGCATCGCCAGCTCATGCGCGCTTAGATCGTCCATCGTGGCTTTGGTGGCGGTTACCGCATCTAAAAAGCCAGAGCGAGGTCTTAAGAACAGCAGCTCAAGCGCATCTGGCACATCAACGGCAACTTTCAACGGGTTATTGTCATTTGCTTGCAGCACGGTTCGCACCATCCGCAGCTGGTTCTTAACCTCAGCTCGTGTGCGCACCGAGGCGATAACACCCTGCAGCAAAAGACGGACCACCTCACCCAGCTGCCCGAGCTGGTTGTCCGTTAGCTGCGTTCCAGGGGGTAACCCTAGGCCAGCCAACAAGGAGTCGAGCCCAACAGCCGCCGGCCCATCCAATGGGTTTGGTGCTTGGTTCCTATCCGCTGTGGTTGGCGACGGCGAAGGCTGGGGGTCGACCAGTTCAGGCATCCTGTCTATCGCGGGCTTGATCTCCGCCGGGGGTTCACCAAGTGACGCCTCATCCGCTGCAAGCGAAGGGGTCGATAGCGGGCCAAAAGGGTCAGCCTGCGGCGTTGCCGAGTCGGCAGGCGCATCCTCTTGCCACCAATCAAGCGCTTGTTCATCGCCACCAGCCGATTTAATCAGCGCGGGATCAAGCTGGGGCTGCGGCGCAATAAATAGGGATTCAAGATCAGAGCCTTGATGCAAGGAATCAACCGCTGATTCAGGCTCAGCAGCGCCCCCATCTGAGGCATCGCCCAATATACCACCCGCGAGCAATTCGCTAATGTCCTCGGTATTGATATTGCCCGTGTTGATTCCAGCGGGGGTAAGCTCAGCATCCAACAGCGCTAACGGGTCCTGAGCGACCGCACCAGCAGATGCGCTGGCACTACTAACATCAAGGTTAGCGGAGCTTTGCACAACGGATTCAGCCTCAACGGTCAGCTCATAGCGCATAATTTGAATAACATCGCCGCTAACCAAAGGTGTTGGCGTGTTACTTGGAAGCTTCTCTTGATTCAGCAATATGCCGTTGACGCTGGTATCCACCACCTGGTAACCCTCACCGGCAGGCTCAATCAGAGCATGTGCGCTGGATACTAGGCGATCGGGATCTGGCAGAACAACATCGCTGGAGGTGTTACGACCCAGAACCAACGGCTGCTTTGCGCAAACAACCTCTGGCAGATCAACCGGACCATCATCATCAATTCTTCGTAGTCTCAGTCGCAGCACAATCTCTACCTACGTTTAGTCGGCAGCCAAGCAGGCTAGCCTCGTACGCGCGCTGCTGGGGCTTCAGCTACACGCAGCTAAGTATCGGGTTTGACCCACTTTAAACAGGCTTCTTCCGTTTTCGAGTAAACGTAGTAACCCTGCCAAGCACTTCCATCGTTAATAATAACCGGGTCGGTCTCCCCAAACTTGGACCGTCCCCAAGAAGCCATGGCCACCTCGTTTATTTTGTTATCGCTGACATAGGTATCCCATGCAGGCTGATCGGACTTCTCTACCCGATGTCCACGCGCTGTCGCCGTCTTCAAACGGGCGATAAAATCGTAGTAATTTACTTCTTCGATTTTTGGTCGATTCATAGTCTTTATTGCTCACCAAGGCTACAGCTACACAAAGGACAGGAAGGCCTATCAGCGCCCAAACGCTGTTGGCCGAGCTTACCTTCCTAACAACGGTATCTAAATCAAACAGTTGCATATTCCTTATAGTGCAATTCGGACTAATATGAAAGGCCAGAAGCCTAATTTTGGGATCGCCTCAAATTCTGCGCCCCAAGAGTTAACAGCCTAAGGGAAGCAAACTTTTATGGGTGTAACCTGTAAGACACAGGCAGTAAAAAAGCCGAAGCGGAGCAATATTCTTACTTTCCTAGCACCATCTTGTTTAGAACTTCTTGTTTAGGCCTTCTTGTTTAAAACTTCTTGTTCAATTTCCGAACCAACAAGAGAGGTCCGATCATCAACCTGGGCCGATGAGAAGCTCGCCCCTAAAAAATTCGATCCATCCAACTTTGCACCGAACAAGCTTACCTCGTTAAACGATGAACACATGAAATTAGCGTTGGTAAGAACACATTGGTTGAGCTTGCTGCGGTCAAACAGGCAAGAGATGCCGTTCACACGATCCATGTTCGCCTCACTAAGCTCACAATCTACAAGCTGCGCGCGTTCAAAATTCGCTCGATTGAACTGAGTCTCAACCAGCTGCGTAGAGAACCATTTGCTGTCACAACAATTCGCTTTATGAAACTGCGCTTGGGAAATTTTTGAGTTTTCAACCGTCATTGCCTCCAGCTTTGCATCAACAAATTGACCACGATTAAAGTCGCAGCGAAAAACATCAGAACCCGATAAATTCGCCTGAAAAAATTTAGCACCTTTAGCGTCTAGCCCACGAAGAACGGCGTTCGGCAAAGTCGCCGTATCAAAGCAAGCACCCATCAAACTACAATTTGTGAACTCAGCAGCACCAAGCACAGCGGCACGAAAACTCGCCTGATTCAAATCCGTGTCTGACACTCGAAAGCCGGATATCTTTGAGCCCGCCCAGCAAGAAGCAGCGAGCCTAGACGTTTCAATACTAAGATCTGAACAAACCGACTGCGCCATATCCACACTGCCCAATTCTACTTCTACCATGCGACAACCATCCAAGTTAGCCGATCCGAGCTTGCTCTTCGAAAAATTAACTCTCTCGAATACACAATTCGTGAAACTAATGCCGGTCATATCAAGTTCTGACAAATCAACATCCTGGAAGCGCATTTCTGCAATCGGTGCTGACCCAGCCAGCAATCCGATAAAATAGGCCCGAGAATTTATGTAATCAGAGTCAAGCAATGGCTTTACCCCTCGTTGCGACAAGCATACCGATCCAGACCAATTTCGATCATAAGCCCGATCAGTTCTTGGCTAAGCCATTGCATTCCATTCTTCGTCCACTTGGAACGCAACCTTTAGGTCCGCTACTTCCTTACTCGAATGTGTAAACGAACTCTTCATCAGCGACGCTAACGCCTATGCCTTGCAACGATTCCCCATCCATCATTCGCCCAAGAAACTCGGTACTGATTCTCGGCAGCAACGTATTGGTCAAAATACTATCGATCATTCGCCCACCACTGGCCAGCTCCGTACACCGACGTTGAATTAAGTCAATCACCGCCGAGTCATAACTGAACCGCACTTTATGTTGCTCCCGAATTCGGTTCTCGATGCGTTGGAGTTGCAGCTTAGTAATGGCTGCAATCATGGGGTTACTTAGTGGATAGTAAGGCACCACCACCAAGCGACCTAATAGCTCCGGTGGAAAGACCTGTAGCAATGGTTCTCTAAGGGCAGTAGCAATACCTTCAGGTTCAGGCATCAACTCCGGATCTGCGCAAAGATTTGTTACCAAATCCGAACCCACATTGGTGGTCAAGATGATAAGCGTGTTGCGAAAGTCAATTTCACGCCCTTCTCCATCTTCCATCGTGCCTTTATCAAACACTTGCAGAAATATTTTGTGGACGTCGCTGTGCGCTTTCTCAACTTCATCTAGCAAAACTACACTGTAAGGGCGACGGCGCACCGCTTCGGTTAGCACACCACCCTCTCCGTAGCCCACGTATCCTGGGGGTGCACCTTTTAAAGTAGATACAGTGTGAGCTTCTTGAAACTCGCTCATATTGATAGTGATCAGGTTGTCTTCACCGCCGTAGAGCGTCTCTGCGAGGGCTAAAGCAGTTTCTGTTTTACCTACACCTGAGGTACCCGCAAGCAGGAATACACCGATCGGCTTGTTGGGGTTATCTAAGCCGGCACGTGAGGTTTGAATGCGTTTCGCGATGATCTCCAAAGCATGATCTTGGCCGATGATGCGTTCAGATATGATGGTCGGTAGGGTTAGCACCGTATCGATTTCATTTTTGACCATGCGGCCAACCGGTACACCGGTCCAATCAGCAACCACCGCTGCCACTGCCTGTTCGGTAACCCCCGCTGACATCAACGGATTTTCCCCCTGCAGCAGCACCAGCTCTGCTTGTTGCTCTTGCAGCTTGGTTAGCACCGCCTCGAGATCGATGGCTGGCTCATCAGTTAACTCATCGCCTGCCTTAGCATCATCAGCTTTGGTACTTGCCTCATGCAACATAGAGCGCGCATCTAGAATGTCTTGGATCAACAATTGCTCTTTAGACCACTGTTCATTCAGGGCAGCCAAGCGACTCGCTTCAACTTCAAGCGCCTCCTGGGCCAGCACTTCCCGCTCACCAACATCTATGCCTACCGCACGCTCTCTATGAACAATCTCCAGTTCAACCTCTAACGCCTCGATGCGCCGTGTGGCATCTTCTACTTGGGCTGGGGTCGCATGCTGGCTGATCGCCACACGCGCACAGGCGGTATCCAGCAGAGATTTTGACTTATCGGGCAACTGGCGCGCAGGGATGTAACGACTAGAGAGCTGCACCGACGCTTCAATGGCTTCATCAAAGATTTGAACTTTGTGGTGCTGCTCCATCACACCGGACATGGCCCGCATCATGCGAATCGCTTTTTCTTCAGCGGGCTCCTCTACTTTGACCACCTGAAAACGTCGCGTTAGAGCTGGGTCTTTCTCGATGTGCTTTTTATACTCAGCCCAGGTGGTCGCTGCTATGGTTCTCAAGGTGCCACGAGCAAGTGCCGGCTTCAGTAAGTTTGCTGCATCCCCTGTTCCTGCTGTCCCGCCAGCACCAATCAAGGTGTGCGCTTCATCGATAAACAAGATGATGGGCTTTTCAGACGACTGGACCTCTTCCACCACTTGCTTGAGGCGGTTTTCGAACTCGCCCTTCATGCTTGCGCCCGCTTGAAGGCGAGCAACATCTAGCTCTAGCAAAGACACGTTAACTAACGCGGGTGGCACATCGCCAGCGGCAATACGTTGGGCAAAGCCCTCAACAACCGCCGTCTTACCAACACCTGCTTCACCGGTAAGAATGGGGTTGTTTTGGCTGCGACGCATCAAAATATCAACCAGTTGCCTAGTTTCGTCGTCTCGCCCAACAATGGGGTCCATCTCGCCAGACCGAGCACGCTCGGTCCAGTCAACGGTGAACTGTTGTAACGCTTCTTGCTTACCCATTGCCGGATTAGCCAAGGCATTGCTCGACTCGCCAGGTTGTGCGCCCTGAGTCAACGCAGTTCCATCTTGTGCTTGCAGCTTTGCTTCAGCTGAACCACCAACAATATTTGGGTAGTTTTCGATTAGTCCTTCTAGGCTTATCTTGTCAAATTCATTAGATATCCCCGTCAGAATATTAGCCAGGCCACGCGTCTGCAGTAGACCAATAATCAGATGTGAGGTTCTAACTTGCGCTTCGCCAAACATCAAGGTACCTGCTACCCAAGCGCGCTCAATCGCCTCCTCTATCTGCGGCGAAAAATTAGAAATCGAGCTGGCGCCCCGGGGCAACGCGTCTAATCGCGCCGTCACATCTTTCAACAGCTGTGCATCATCCATTTCTGAAAACGCAATGATTTTGTGCAGGTCGCTATCACTCTCCTGCAGCAATTGATGCAGCCAATGCACAAATTCAACGTAAGGATTACCGCGTAGCTTGCAAAAAGTGGTGGCATTGTCGATGCCTTTATAGGCTAGTGTATTGAGCTTTCCAAATAGTGCGTTTCTTGATATTCCGGTCATTGTCCTGCTCCTTTGCAAGGCTGACGAATCGTTAAACGGTGCAAAGTGCACGCTCTAGCTGTTGGTGTAAGATTGCATCCTGGGCTGGCTCTGCCCGTTGTTCTTGCGCTAGCCAAGTATTCCAACCGAGTTGACTTGCCCTTGGGCTATCAGCCAAACCCTCTGCCCCACCCCCCAATTGCGCTACGGGCACTTCAGCGGCCTTAACCGTTAGCAATAAGTCCCAAGCAAACTCATCGTTGGTGTAATTTCGTACTAGCGAGATAAGACGGTCAGCGGAGCGACTACCAGGCAGGAATCGCTCAAAATCTCGGCGATCAAGTGGTCCTAACACAAGTCGAAAGCGACTTTGTACACTCCAATAGCGGGCACCAATGGTTGCTGTAGTGCCCAGCGAGGCCACCGCCGTGCTATGTCCAAGTCGGCAATGCTCGGTGTCAGGAATTTGGAGCCACTCCCCAACAAACTGCTGCACCTGCGCCTGCACACCAAAATACCCTTGGGTCATACTGGCTAAGCTTTCGCCATCTTTGCGCTGATGGGCAAACAGCCCAGCAAAACGCCGCTTAGCGCTAGCGGGCAGCTTATCCAGATCATCAAATTGCGCAGTACCGACACCGGATAGCGAGGTGACGTAGCGCGAAAACCGGTCCTGTTCCGCCCGATCAAGCTGCACCGCAGGCTGGCTATTCGCCCAGCTTCGGTAAAACAAAGACAAGTAACGTTGATGAAAGATGTCTAGGAAGGCGGTTAACGTCTCATCGTCGTGATGTACGACCCGATTAAACGCGTACTCAGTGATGTGCAGCGGTAACGGACCTTGGGGGCCCAACAAGCCAGAAAATTGAGAAACCAACTTGGGCCGGTCTTCGCGACGTAAGTCTAATGCTGAAAGTGCTGAAGGCGAAAATGCCAGCTTTGGTGCGTGACCCAAGCGGACCGGCTCTTGTCGTGGTGAACTGGCTTCGCCGATACGCGCCTTATCCGAATGTTGTGTTTCGAACCAACGTAACAACGAGAAAAACCCATAAGACCAAGGCTCCTTTTCGATGGCTTCAAGCTTTTGTCTACTCTCTCTCATAGTAGGACTCGGGCCCCAACTCTCGCCGGCCAGTGTTTAATGAGTCCACGCTGAGTAGAACGCAAGGTTGTAGTGACGAAGGAGTTTAAAGTCACAGCCCTGGCAAAAAATCGCTCCAGGACTGAAGCCATCAAAAACGCGCCGGTGCCTTCAAACGCAGACTCATCAATATCCAACTCAACACCGACCCCGCGACCAAAGGCGATGGGTCCGGCCACCGGCATGCGTGCAGTCACCGGTTGCGCTGATACTTTCAGCAAGCCGTCAAGCTGCTGCAACGCGGCGAAATCCGTTTGCTCCACAAATAAACGCAGCAAATCTTTCAACGCTGCAGGTCCATCTGCACCCTCACCCAGCATGCTCAGATAATTCACATTCAGACTATTGATGAGCCGCCAGGTTGTGTCGCCTTCAGCATAAGAGGCACGTGGGCGCGTCGGCCCAGTCACCGCCCGTATGGATTGAACCGGGGCACCAACCTGTAAATCGAAATCAGTTGCTCCCTGTCCTAAGGTCATCTGCAGAGGCAGATCTCGATTGGTGCATAGCGTTTGAATCTCAACCTGTCGCAAATTGCTGGCATAAGGTGCTTGGGATGCATCAACCAAAGATAGATAGACCTCGGATCCCATATAGGAGGTTCTGGCCCCAGACCGGCGTTGCTTACCAGAAAAACGCCGGCGCTCACGATTAACCACAAAGTGGGCATCACCTTGAACATGTTCATCATCGGAATCGTATAGGGCGGTAAACACCGTATCGTCGTTTGTACTAGAGCCAATACCCTTGACTTCGTCGACCGCCCAGACCTCAAAGTCCATGGGGCGAGCTCTGTCGGGAATGACGTGAAATTCTGCATCTTTGTCGTTGAGATGAATACGATCCGCACGCTTCGGAAACAGATTGACGCAAGGGGTGCAATGCAACGCAAAGTTGTCCGGAGTTAGTACATCCACCAGACTCGAATCGAATTGGCTGAATACGTAGGTTAAATGTAATTCTTGGCTTGCGTTCTTGGCTACACAAGCTCCAAGACCACGGGTGTCTACAAACAGATAGCGCTGCGGAAACGCAAAATATTCTTGCAACAAGCGATAGCTGTCGAACGAAGGCGCTGGTGTTGGCAACAAGGCTTGCTCTGGCTCAAAACCCTGGGCGTTGACGCAATCTTGAGACAGCACATGCCGCCAGTCATCACCACCGGCAGTTCCAGGGGTGACAACCACTTGCTCACAATGCCCAACCAATTGTTCGTAAACAGCGGTCGGAATAGCGCCGGCGCCGGCCAAAAACAGGTTCAATTCATCTAAAGCTAGATCGGAGAACTTCTGACCAGCCAAAGTGCGTAGGGTAATACGCAGGCCTGCTTTTCCGGATCCAGTTGCATCTACACCGGCACTCGCCAACGCGGCTCGACTTGAATAGTACTTTACCTCCGCAACTTCAATCGGCCACAAGGTGACGTTGTGGGCTGACCGATATTCGCAGCGCGTCTGCTCATCTTTACCCAACAGGCTGCGCATCGAAGAGTGTCTAGGAATCAGATAACCATTGTTCAAAGAGGCTTCCGTTGGATCTGGATCGTATTGCACCACCGCCATTGACGGCATCGGGGCTAAATAGGTGGGATACAGAACATCTAACAGATGGCGGGTAAACCGAGGGAACTCCGCATCAAGTTTTAGACGCACCCGGGTAGAGAGAAAGGCAAAACCTTCCAACAGTCGTTCAACATAAGGGTCAGAAACCTCAACTCCCTTCATCCCTAGACGGCCGGCTATCTTGGGAAAACCCTCCGCAAATTCAGAGCCAAGCTCGCGCAAATAGTGGAGCTCCTCGTTGTAGTACCGACGAAATTCTTCATCCATGGCTAGCTCCTGAAGTCCGTTACGGTGACTTGACCGGTTTCTAGCTCCAACTCTGTGCGCGCGGTCATATGTATAGGCGCAGGTTGTCCCCAAATATCACCGGATATTTCAAACGAGATGGAGTTTTGGCTCATCGAGTCCAGATCTGCATAACCCCGCACCTCCAAACTATTGCGCATTAGCCGAGGTTCAAATTGCAAAATCGCTTGCTTCACCAAGCGCGCCATCTCATGAACATCAATGCTCGACAACATGGCGCCACCAAAACTCGGAATGCCATAGTTAATCGAAGACGTCGCAATCTCCGGGTATTCATCCAGGCTGTCGGTCATGGTGAAGCTAGCCGTGTTTAGCAACCACTCGAGATCTCGAATCACTACCTGGCGTAGCCGGCGGGCATTAATCCAGCGGTTGTCACTCGCTTCTACAGCAACCTTAGGTTCATCATCGGTTAATCGATCCAACAGTGAAGGCTGGAGCTTTTCTTGTGAGGTAAGTTCGGCCACTAGAGGTTGGCCGTATCAAAATGTATCTCTCGCACATCCATCAGCGGATAATCGCCAACATCCGTTGCTAGCAAACGTTGACCTAACCCCAAGTACTGGGTCTCAGATAACTCCTGCCACAAGGTTTGTCGAGAAAGCCGCACTTTAGCTTCATCTTCAAGATCGGATTTGACGTAACGCGTTGGAATGAGTCCAACCGCCTCACCTTCATTTGCAAAGGTGAAGTAGGCTGGCATCCATACCGCATCGCGAAGATCTTCTGGCGCTTCAAGCGTTACTTTGCTCAAACGATGAAAGGGTAACCAGTAATATTTGTTGTTCATCACTACTTCTAGCACAGGGCCAAGGCGCGCATCCGCATCAGCAATCCAACTAAAAGGTTCGCCATTAATGGAGCCGCTTACCGCTGGTGCTTGTTCAAGCAACTGATCTAACTGAACAACACAGGACCTTAGATCAGGGTTTTTTAGTATCTCTAATCGGCTTGCGATCCAGGGTTCAGGATCTCCAAAAACCAAAGGCATCTTGCTGCCGTTAAATACTTCAGCGCGCAACGCTTCACAGGCCAAGGCCTCACGGTAGGTATGGACCATCGGCATGGCCGCAGGATCCAAGTCAACCAATACATCCAATTGTTGCCTCGCCCTGTCCCACTGCCCTTCTACAGCCAATAGTTGAAACAAAAATGTTCTTAGCTTCGGGTCTGCTGGCTTTTGGCGTATATCACCTTGCAAGGCTGACAAAGCGCCGCTTAGATCGCCATCATGAAGAAGGTTCGCTGCAGTCATGGAAACACCCTTGTTATATATGTCGAGTTTTGGCTATCGAGTCTTGACTATCGAATTCAACCGATCGTCTTTTGAGGCTCAACATCCATTTTTGTTGGCTGGTGGCCAACAAGCGCGCTGAATCGGCTTTTTAGCAAATCCAGCGCGCTCAGCGTTGGACTAGGTTTGCTTGCTAGTGACCAAGTTCCAACCCTTGGGCGTACCCGTTGACTTCTTGTCACCATCGAAGTCATCGAACTGAGCGATTATTTCATCGAAGCTAATCGCAAAGTTTTCACTTGGACGATCACCACTACTATGGATGTCGTATTGAGAGACAATGGCGTTGCCAAGCGTTACCTGGTAGTAGACTTGCGTCGTCCCCTCGGCACCGGTTTGCACCCAATGTAGCTCCGCTTTACCCAAAGACTTACCCTGGATCGCCTGGAACATAATTTCTGGGCTTGCCATGTCGGTACTTTTGTTGCAGAGAATCTCACCAAACATGGGGTTGCTTACCTCACGGCTTTTGCCGCCGCCGCTTGCGTTAATCGTACGGCCCACGTTGTAGCTAACCGAATCCAAGGTGATCCATTCCTCGTGCTCTTCCACGTTAGAATCGCCAGTAATTGCGGTGTCAAACTTAAGTAAAATTGCCATTTTTTCTTTCCTTTAGTTAAGTGCTGACCTATTCCTTTACGGACGGTAGCTTTGATACAAGACTCATCGAAGCGGTGAGTCCTTCGAGTTGGTAGTGCGGGCGCAACGAAAAATTCGCTGCGTAGTAACCTGGATTGCCTTCAACTTCGGCCACTGTGACCTCCGCACCAGCTAGCGGTCGTCGCGCCTTATCAGCGTCAGTCGCCGTAGACGGGTTTGACTCAACATACTGGCCAATCCAATTGTTGAGATAGGTTTGCATATCGGCACGTTCTTTAAACGAGCCAATCTTGTCGCGCACGATGCACTTAAGAAAATGCGAGAATCGGCACATCGCAAACATGTAAGGAAGACGGGCAGACAAGTTGGCATTAGCCGTTGCGTCCGCATCTTCATATTCTGCCGGCTTGTTCAAAGACTGAGCCCCAATAAAGGCCGCCATATCGCTGTTTTTGCGGTGAATTAAGGGCATAAAGCCGTTTTTGGCTAGCTCTGCTTCCCGTCGATCGCCAATGGCAATCTCGGTAGGACACTTCATATCTACCCCACCGTCATCTGTGGGAAAAGTATGCGTCGGCAAGCCATCAACCAAACCGCCAGACTCAATGCCGCGAATTTGCGTACACCAACCGTACTGTTTAAACGCTGCGGTAATGTTGGTTGCCATGGCGTAAGCTGCATTCGCCCAACAATATTTGGTTGAGTCGGCACCTTCGGTGTCTTCCTCAAAATCAAACTCTTCAACCGGCTCGGTTTTAGATCCGTAAGGTAGGCGCGCTAAAAATCTGGGCATTGCTAGCCCTAGATAGCGAGAATCATCCGACTCCCTTAGCGAGCGCCAACTGGCGTAGTCTGGCGTACCAAAAATCTTGGTTAGATCGCGAGGATTTGCCAACTCTTGAAACGAATCCATCTGAAACAAGTTTGGCGAAGCACCGGCAATAAAAGGTGCAAAAGAAGCCGCGGCGACTTTCGATATCTCACCAAGTAGCTCAACGTCCATCGGGCTATGATCAAAGTGATAATCACCAACCATAGCGCCATAGGGTTCGCCACCAAACTGATCGTATTCCGACTCATAGACCTTCTTAAAGATAGGGCTTTGATCCCAAGCTGTGCCTTTGTAGCGCTTTAGGGTTTTGCTGAGCTCATTTTTCGAGATGTTGACCACTTTGATCTTCAACATTTCGTCGGTTTCGGTGTTGTTCACCAAATGATGCAAGCCACGCCAGGCTCCTTCCAATTTCTGGAAGTCTTCGGTATGCATAATAAGATTGATTTGCTCAGTCAGCTTTTGATCAATCTCCGCAATCATCGCGTTGATGGATTCAATAACATCATCGGATACAACCGTTGTTTCCCGCAGCGCTATTTCCGCCAACGTACCTACGGCTGCCTGTACCGCTTCTTTAGCGGTGTCAGACTTAGGTTTAAACTCTTGGTTTAGCAGCTGCTCAAAATCGGTGGCATCACCTACGACACCTTCGCTTTGCTCTGCACTTTGCTCTAAATCGGCCATGGCTTATGCCTCCTCTGCGCTATCGTTAGCTTCTTCGCCTTCTGGGCTTTCGGGTTTTGGTGCTGTGGCCAGCGATTTCAGCAGTTCAGGATCGTTTAGCACTTTTCCTATTAGCTCTTCAGCGCCAACCTTGCCGTCCATATAGGTGACCAAGTTGCCAAGCTGACTACGCGCCTCAAGCAGCTGGTTGAGAGAATCGACCTTGCGAGCAATGGCCGCCGGCGAAAAGTCATCCATACTTTCAAAGGTAATATCCACCGCTAGGTTGCCTTCACCCGTTAAGGTATTGGGCACAGTAAGCTTTACCGAAGGCTTGGTTGCTTTGAGCGTTGCATCAAAATTATCCACGTCAACTTCAGCCACCTTGCGGTCTGCTACCGGCGGCAGATCTGCAGCCGACGCACCGGATAGATCAGAGAAAACACCCATCACAAAAGGCAACTGGATCTTCTTCTCTGAACCATATAGCTCCAAGTCGTACTCAATTTGCACACGAGGTGCTCGGTTTCTTCCTATAAACTTCTGGCTGCTTTGTTTAGCCATCGTTATCTCCTATGGATTGGTCGGTCGGCTATGAAAATTGCGATGTTCATTCGTGAATGCCCGCAATCTGTTCGATTTGTGCAACGGCTTCTGGGGATAGATCTCGCACTAGGTCTATGAAATCCATGTTTACTAGTCGGTTGGCTCGCCTTAGCAGAAGCGGCACCGGACTGGATGGTTCGTGAATTTCAAAGTACTCGCAGACTTTCTCGAGTACCTTTATGGCGTCATTGCGCGTTGCAATAGCGCCACCGGCTGACATACCTGTACTAGAGGCATTCTCAGCAACATCAGTAGTACTGCTTATTTCGCCCAGTTGCGGTTTTAGGTCGGCGTGTGGCGCGATAAAATTCAAAATGTCGGTTAACAGGGTCTTTAGCGGTTGAAAATCCGGTGCCCAAGCCGCACCTAGCTGCTCCGTAAACACATCGGTAATTCGAGTAAGATCGGACAGGCTGGCCTGAATGGCGTTAAAGGTTTCCTGTAGCACCTCTTTATCGCCATCGTTTAAAGCGCCCTTGATTGAACCCAGATCAACGCTTGGCGCTTCTTCATCCGCCGTGAGCTCACCCTGTGCCACTAGGACATCACGCCAAGAGAACTTACCCAGGCCTTGCATTTGGACAAACGGCGCTGTTCGGACCTCACTGCACATGGACTCTTCCATCAGCGCGGAATCTGCTACTCCTAAGGAGGCCAACAGGTTCAATCGTGTTGGCGGCAGGCCTTCATCTAGATCTTCTAGTTCAGGAAACAGGTCCGGCCATTGAACCGTCAGCAGTTCGGCAACAAATGCCAGCCCTGTAGCACAGCCGACAAATCCAGAGGTATGCAGCTCTGCCCGGGTTAGGTAAAGAGCCACCCTTAGATCCCTAGTGCGCTGCGCAACAATCAAAGCCTGACGCTTGACTTCGGGCCAATCGGCATCCCCGACCGCAAGTTCTAATGCTTGGAAATCAGGGTCGTATTCAAGGTTGCTGCCACATGGCGAATCTTCAGCCAAATTGGCAACTAGCGGCTCAATGTCAAAGGTATGTGTCACTTGCTCTTAGCT
Organism: uncultured Pseudomonadales bacterium; assembly: GCA_938036875.1. Lineage (GTDB taxonomy): Bacteria > Pseudomonadota > Gammaproteobacteria > Pseudomonadales > Azotimanducaceae > CALHVX01. Next base: position 8,744 of record CALHVX010000072.1, on the reverse strand, counting down.
CCGGTCAAACCAGCATTGGTTTAGGCGTTAACTTGCAAACAAGTCTAGAGCGCTTGAAAAAAAGCAATGTCACCCACACGACATAGATCGTCAGGTAATCAACAGTTGGATTTTTTGGTTCAGGTTTTCAACAAACGATGTGAGTCGAAGACACAACAACATCGGCATTCTGATGACGTTAATGACACTACTTACCGGATTGGCAAAAGCACCTATAGATAGATACCTCCTGTTTTGTCATCAAAGCGACAGACCAAGTTTCTAATAGAAGGTTTGATATACCGCATGGCCAGTTTCTCTAACGTACTACAAGAATTTCAAAGCGGCGCATGCACCCTGCCGCAGATAGAAATGCAAATTGAACGCGACATCGCTCTGGGCGTGGTTGATGCGGATACGTTGCTGACCATGCTCAACGAAGAGCACAGCAACAAACCTCTGGCACCCAGTGACCTTTTAGTATTGCAACGTTGCATTTGGAGCGCGGAAACTCGGCGCCAAACACAGATCAGCCGCCATAGCCCAGATGGGACCAGACTTGCACCCATTACTGGCTCTTTCCCCAGCCAAACGGGCAACACCGGGAGTGATGAACGAACCCAGCCATCCGCAGCACAGAGCATAGGTAACAGGAGCGCTGCAAAACCTTTGGTCACTGGCGATAGCGGCGAACCCATCCGAACCCATACCGCAAAAGTGGGCGATACAATAAATGGTCGCTTCAAGCTGGAAGAGCTCATTGGCAAAGGTGGGATGAGCCAAGTTTTCAAAGCACTAGACAAGCGCAAAATGGAGGCCCACTCCAGGGCGCCCTACGTGGCGGTGAAAGTCATGAACGTACCCGGGGCTGACCCGGGTGAAGCTTTTATCGCCATGCAGCGTGAGGCGCAAAAAACCCAGAGCCTGAACCATCCAAACATCTTGAGGGTGAACGATTTTGACCGCGATGGCGGCATTGTCTACACCGTCATGGAGCTACTCGACGGGCAATCGCTAAACGCTTATATCTATCGTGATAAAGACCCGATTGATCACCACCAATCCATCGGTTTCATCAACGCCATGGGGGCTGCGTTAGCCTATGCCCACGACCAAGGCATAGTTCATGCAGATTTTAAGCCCAGCAATGTCTTTGTGACCTCTGATGGACAAATTCGCATCATCGATTTCGGTATCGCTCGAGCTATCCAGGCCCCAGATACACCAGAAGACGAAAAAACGGTTTTTGACCCTAAGTCTCTCGGCGCACTGACGCCAGCGTATGCCAGCCCAGAAATGCTGGAGAACCAAGAAACGGACCCTCGGGATGACATCTACGCGCTGGGGTGTGTTGCTTACGAACTGTTTGCTGGTAAGCACCCCTACTCCCGACTGCGCGCCACCGATGCTCGAGACAATCAACACCCTTTGGTGCGTCCAGACAACATCAGTAATTCTCAGTGGCTGGCGATCAAGCACGCATTAGAGTTCGAGCGCGAAAAACGGACGCCAACGGCGCAACTATTCATCGATGAACTGAACAAAGCGCCGAGGTTCGACTTCTCGAACATAAGCCCTCGTAGCAAACGCACCGCCTTAGCACTTAGCATTCTATGTTGTGTCGGTCTTAGCTATTGGTTGCTAAGCCTGAACGGCTATTTTGCAACCCAAGAGCCCATACAAGACTGTCCAACATGCCCTATTTTAGCTGCTGTAGCGCCGTCCGAGTTCGAGATAGGCGAGAACGTTAAGCCAGGCAAGGGTAGTTACGAGTACCCAACTCAGAAGGTCAGTATTGCCAACCGCTTTGCGTTGGGTACAAGTGAGGTAACTGTTGCCGAATTTCGCCGATTTGTCGAGGCAACCAAGACCAATATCCAAGGTTGCCATACGCCACAAGACGCTTGGCGGCTTGACCAAGACAAATCCTGGAAAAATCCGGGGTTTGAGCAAACGGACCAACACCCGGTTACCTGCGTTTCCTGGAACGATGCACAAGCCTATCTCAAGTGGCTCAGCAGCAGCACAGGCTTCCACTATAGGTTGCCTTCAGAAGCGGAGTGGGAATACGTAGCACGAGAAGTGGCTGAATTATCCACAAGGTCAAGTGACTCGGTCTGCGAAGACGCAAACGTTGCCGATCAAAGCACCTTAAAAGCCTATCCCGATGCCAATGTTGAAGATTGTGCCGACGGTCATACCTTTACCCGACCAGCAGAGGTAGGAAGCACTAAGTTCAGGAACTTACGCGGCAACCTCTTTGAATGGACAGCCGACTGCTGGAACCCTAACTATATCGGCCTGCCTAACAACGGCACAGCGCGAAGCTCTGGAGACTGTCGTTCCAAGGTTCTTAGAGGGGGATCTTGGCTAAGCGCTCCAGACCAACAGCGCTTGACGTTTCGGAACCGCTTTAACGCGGATCATCGCAGCAACACCTTTGGCTTCCGGGTGGCACGAAATCTCGCCAAACCCGCAGGCCAGGCACAAATCAATGATTAATGCCAAGTTTGCTTTATACCAAGCACAATCAAAAGCACTATCAAAGGACAGGGGAATATCATGCAAAAACTAGCCAAGTTCACTATTGTTGCGCTCATTGCCGCTACTCATATTGGCTGCACTACCCAAGCGCCAAGTATTGCCCATGTTCACGTCGGCCACGCTATAACGGGAGCTCACGACACCCAAGACAACCAAGGTTACTTCACTCTGGCTCAAGCGCGCGCAAATGCTGCCATTGAAATTGCCAACAAAGCGTTAACCCCAAATCTGACATTGGAGCAAGTTCAAGCCTCAATGACCTCGGTAAACGATGTGGTCAACAATCGTCAGGATTATTCGCTTAGCGCGGCGCTACGCGAAGCAGCCAGCCATATCACCTACGCCGCGGACAGCGACGACGCTAGCCCAAACATTAAAGCAGCCGCCGCCAAGTTCGCAAACGACGTGAACGACGTCCTGTATCGGAACAGTTTGATCAACCTTTATAGCAAAGACGCCATTGCTGCTAGAACCCTTCGCGATGCAACCGAACTAGCAACCGAGATACAAAAACTAGCGCAAAGCAACGTAGAAGGCCAAGACTTGGATAGAAGTGGTGTGATTGGCGATGCACCAAGAGAAAAGGGGTTGACCCAACTCAACCAAGCATTAGAACAAATGGTTGCCAGCGAAGACCCGCCCTATCGAACCGTTGATCGCTGGTACCTATTCAATCTAGTGCGCTTGCCGTCAGGCGATTGGATATTTAGGCGCTCGAAATCCGGCGGCTCCCGCGGATACTAGTGAAACAAGGAATATTGGGGCATACACCATGAAGTCATTGTTCTCTAAAACACAACTGCTAGTGGGATCGCTGTTTATGTTATGTGCCAGCGGAAGTTTCGCTAATGTGTGCACCCTAATCGAGAAGCAAAACAAATGCTTAGAAAGCAACGATGCAGTGGCAGCTTGTGGGCAGCTATTGGCGCAGGACCCATTGGATTTGTCTGCCCGTTTAGCTTTATGTGAATCCAACCTGCGTGACGAAAATTTTGCTAACGCGATAAACACACTACAGCAAGGCCTGGATATCTGCGGCAAACGCAATACCTTATGCCGTCCGCTGAGAATTGCATTGAGCAACATAGACGAAAAGAGACGTACCCAAGACCGTAACGACCCCGCAGAAGCGCAACGTAACGCTGAAGCCCTTCGTGGTTACTGTGAAGGTCCTATTGCTAACCAACGCAGCATCACCGCCTGCCAAAATCTGTTGGTCAGCAATCCTAAGGACCCGATGTTGAGCCTAGCCCTAGCTCGCAAGCTGATCAAATCTGGCCAACCTTCAAGCGCCCTAATTTATCTTTACAAAATCAACAAGAGCGCAAGATCAAGCGCGATAAATGCAGAGATCACAGAAGCCCGTAAACAACGCAGGCTGCTAGTGTCAGAGTGCCTCAGCGATAGCTCCATCGCCAACTGCAACCTTGCTTTACTGCCGGGCGCTAGTGATGAGTATCAGATACAACGACGACGCGGCACCTTACACGCAAACCAAAGGCAGTATCGACAGGCCTTAAGAGCCTTCTTGGCGGCGAGTTCAGTGAAGCCAAACGATACGGCTACGGCAAGAGGCATTGTTCAGCTAAAACCCAGCTCGTTTACAACCCGTGAGTTAAAAAGGCAGCTAATGCAGGCACAAGTAAAAGCGTGGCGCGTACTAAAGGAACCTGATTTAGAAAAGCAAACGCTCGAGGCTTTTTTGGCCTCAAACCCAAAAGACTCGTTCGCCAAAACACGCCTGCTTGCACTGAATGGCACGCAGTCAAACTCAGAAGATAGCTTAACCCCGACAAACCAAAGCCCGCAGATCACTAGTCGTGAGCGATTGCCTAGTACAACCCCTAACATTGCCTCGGCACCAGCCTCATCTACAGCCAACGTTGAGTCTTCGCGGTCAAACAACCTAGTCGAGGATACTGCTAAACCCGATCCAAAAGCCGACCTTCGACCAAGACAAACCGCATCAGCACAAACAAAGTCCAAAGAACCTAGACCCATATCACCGAACAAACCGGTGACCCTGGCGGTCAACGCCTTAAGCGCCAACGGTCAGTCCTACTAAAACCATGCTGAATCACGTAGCCTTAACTCATCCTGGCAATGTGCGCGAGCTAAACGAAGACTGCGTAGCTTGCGATCCTGTACGGGGTCTGTGGTTGGTGGCGGACGGCATGGGCGGTCACGCCTCTGGTGACGTTGCAAGCCAATTGGTTGCGTCCACCATGTTGGAAGCCTTTGCTTTGGAAAGCACCATGGATGTGGCCATTGAACGTGCTCATGCCGCCATCGCTCAAGAAGCAGTAAACAACCAGCAAGCAGAAGGTATGGGCTCTACGTTAGTTGCCGCTTGCATCCAGGATAACCAGGCCGATATTGCTTGGGTGGGCGATAGCCGTGCCTACTTATGGCGTAACAACCGATTAGAGCAATTATCCAAAGATCACTCCCTGGTTCAGGAGCTGATCGACAGTGGCGAGCTATCACCAGAAGCAGCCCTCTACCACCCCCAAAGTAACGTCATTACCCAAGTTTTGGGGGTTGGCGAGCCCCAGCCAGATCACAAGCGGGTATCGCTACAACCCAAAGATTGGTTGGTGCTGTGCAGCGACGGTCTGTGGGGGGAAATCTCCGATACAGCCTTGGCAAAAACGCTAAAGAAGCACAGGACCGTTCAAAATGCAGCCCAAAGCTTGATCGATCAAGTTCGTGATGGTCCAGGTAAAGACAACATCGCCATTGTCATTGTCGAGATTGAGAACGATCAACCCCGGGACAAGCAGTCCAGGCGTTTGTGGGTCACCGGGATAACCCTACTTGTAGCAATCGGCCTCAGTGTCGCGGGATATTTCTGGACATTTCAATCCTAGCCAACCCCAAGCCATTTCAACTGCCGCAGCATTTGTGTCACTCAAGCGACAGAGTTCTAGTTTTCTCCCCCACATACTAGCTCAGGCCTAGCCGCACTAACCGGAACAAAGCTTCCGGACGTGTCGCCAGTAAAAAAACACGGTAACTACGGGGAGCGCGAATCAACATGGTCAATCCAACGTCAAATAAGGGAATCAAGGTCTCAGCTAGAGCTAGCCATCTAAAGCTCTTGTTGATTGCACTAGTATCGCTCGTTGCTGCGGCTTGTGGAGGCGGTGGATCAAGCAGCGAAGATAGAGCGCCAGTTGCTGCCGCCTTAGTAGTTGGCCAAGGCCAAGACCAAGTTGACATAACCGTTAGATCCGGCAGTGAGGTCGTTCTTAACGGTGAGAATAGTGATGGCACATCTTTCCCATTAGACAGCGCTACGTGGGAGCAAACCGACGCTACTGGTTTGCAGCTAGAGCTTGTGAAACGATCCGAATTTTCCCGTTCGGTTCGCGTGCCTCAAGTCACCACACCAACCCAACTGACATTTGAGCTCACCGTAACCAATACCGGTGGCGACACCATCGTGACCCCCGTGAGTATCAACATCGTACCGGTTAACGATCAAAATCGATTTCTAGAATTTTTCCGTACAGTACCCGGCCAATATAGCGTTGTTGCTGCTTTAGAAAGCGGTACTACCATTACTTCAGACGTAGAATTTCGCGTCACCCAGCGGCGTCTGGTGAACTACCCGGACCGCACCAGCTTCGACAACACACCAAATCAGTTCGGTTTAGAGATTGGTACCCCTATCAGCCACACCACAAAATGGCTTGCAGGTACTACTGCTGACTGGACCAGCCTGCAAGACGCGGTTAACGCTTTCTACCATCCAAACCTTTGCTTCGATGTACCAAAACTGGATATTGACGACATTAATATCCAGTTTGATGACACTGACCCCGACCGAGGTATAGCGGACCATCATCGAGATGCCGTCGTCCATTTGGCTAATTTTGAGCTAGAAGTACTCTCTGGCACCTGCGAAAACAGTGCCGGTGAGGCAATAGACTGTGCCGATGCTGCTGTGTTGCAAGTACTAAGGACAGACGGTCAGATAGCTAGGGTTGAATCAAACATTGGCAACACGAACAAAACCGTCAACATCGCTGACCTCACTACCAGCATCGATGCTCTCGGCCTTCAACCTGAATCCGTTGAATCTGCCACCGCCTATTACGCAGCCGTGGACCCTTTTGACCAACGACTTACCCTGGATGACTGGCTAGACAACGCTGGTTTTTTGGATGCCAGCGGCTCTTTGATCGAAGAGTCCAATTTCGACCATACGCTGTACATCAATAACTACGACCTAGGCTTTACCCGAGACATGTTTGTTCGGCGCGGTGATGACGGGCGAGTTTTCGCATACGTCACCAACTACCCAGCCCTTCGCCCAGCAACCCGGGGTGAAGACGTTATTGCAACGGTAGCTATGGAATTTTCCCCACCAGACCAAGACTTAAGCGCAGAACCTTTCGTTAAATTTTTCGTTTACGTTCCGGACGCTGACAACAACCAACAGCGAGTTCGCAGCCTAAACTTTGACGGTCGGGGCGAGAAATGGGTTCCTGGTGCTTGCGTGGCCTGCCACGGGGGCGAGCTGAAGAACCTACAAGCAGATGGTACCTACCCAGCGAATGGTGATATCGACGCCGCATTCCTACCCTGGGATATCGATTCGTTGCTTTTTGTCGATGCTGACGATCCAGACTTGATTGACCCCTTAGTTGTCGAGGGCTTTCGAGTGAACTCATCCTACATCGACGCGACTCAATTCGACCGTTTTTCACTCGAAAACCAACAAGACTCCTTCCGTCGTATGAACGAAGCGGTACTGAGCACCATGCCTACCGCTGCTAGCAATCCATTGGAATCAGCGCGCTTCGAATTGGTGCGCGAGCAAATTCATGGTTGGTACGGGGATACCGACCCTGCTAGCTTTGATAGCAACGAACTTCCTAACGTCGACTACAACGGACGAGGCTACATCCAGCCAGGGTGGGCTGAAGCTGGGCAAGAAGACGTGTACTTCGAGGTGTTTGCCAAACACTGCCGCATTTGCCATAGCCAAGCGCTAGAGATTAACCAGCTCAGCAGCTACGAAAGCCTAATTGGGCTCTTGCCCACGGTTACCCGATTTTTGTATGAAGATGGTGTTATGCCAAACGCCCGCTTGGACATGGACCGGTTTTGGGTGGACTTTCGCGGCGCTACACAAAGCCCCGCAGAGCGACTAGCTGATGCTCTCGGTATTGATCCAGCTATAGCGACAGCACCAGGGCACCCTATTGCTAGGATCAAGGGAGCAAAAATCCAGTCGGTACTGCCTCGAGCAACCATGGTTGATATCGACGGAATCGCCGAACTTACCGACGTAGAGAATGAAGACGGTATTAGGCTAGACGGCTCGATTAGTGCCTTTGCAGACAGCTACCAATGGGAATTTACCGAGCGTCCGCCAGGTAGTAGCGCGCAACTCATCGGTGATAATACTGCAAAACCAGCCTTCAGCACCGATGCACCCGGGCGCTATGTTGTGCAACTCACCATCAACAATGAGTTAGGTCCGCAATCACAAGAGAGTATCATTATTGATGCTAGCGCTACCGGTCCAAAGCTCGTCGCTGGGACAACTAGCAGAGTTACCCTTCCTGAGTCTATCCCTTCAACTCTATCTGTCATCACCATTGGCTCGAGTGAACTTAACTGGGTCGATGCAGATTCATCCGCCAACGATCTAACCTACAGGGTAACCACGGAGCCAACCCTAGGGTCACTAAGCAACAACACATTCACTCAAGCAGATATCAACAGTGGATCAATTACCTATACCCAAACCGCTGATAGCGACGGTCCTACTGATAGCTTTGTCTACTCCATTACAGACGACACAGGTAACTCCGTGGCTGGGCAAAGTTTCAACATCACCATTACCGCACTAAATGATGAACCGGTGCAGCGCAGCAACGGTCCGCTAGAGATTGCTGAAGGCAGCAGCGCGGCATTAGATGGTCTGTTGTTGTGGACAGACGTCGATAGCACACTAACTTACACACTAACAAGCCAAACCAACGACGGTGAGTTGCAGCTAAATGGTACCGCTTTAAACAGCGGCGATACCTTTAGCCAAGCTGCAATCGACAGCGGCAGCCTGGTGTATATCCACAATGGCGTTGCAGAGAACCCAACAGACAGCTTTAGCTACTCGGTGGCGGATGATTTGGTCTCTATAGGACCAGACACCTTCCCCATTAACGTTGCTAACGTCAATGACGTTCCTTCACTGCTATCGCGAA
>CALHVX010000071.1 GCA_938036875.1 uncultured Pseudomonadales bacterium | reverse complement strand
CCGGGCGCCAACTGTTGCTGCCATTGCGCTAGCAATAACCTCTGCACGTCCATTAAAGGCCCAATCATGACAACCCAAACCCCAATCGCAAGCGATCCCAACAGCTGGCCCAATCAGCGCTACGGTTGGTATGTCACCAGCATCCTACTCTTGGGCTACACCTTTTCGTTTGTCGACCGCCAAGTACTGAACCTGCTGGTAGAACCCATCCGTCTAGATCTGGGTATCACCGATACACAGATCAGTTTTTTGCAGGGTTTTGCTTTTGTCATCACCTACGTCGCCATGAGCATCCCGATTGGTCGTATGGTGGATAAATTCAACCGCATTCGTATCATGATCGGCGGCATCTTGGTGTGGAGCCTAACCACCATCGCTTGCGGGCTTTCTGGCAACTACACGCAGTTGCTTGCTGCACGCTTAGGTGTGGGCGCCGGCGAAGCTGCCATGACCCCAGCCGCTTGGTCTGTTTTAGCCGACTACTTTCATCCTGACAAACTCGCCCGACCTATCAGCGTGTATCTAATGGGGCCTTACCTAGGCGCCGGTATCGCCATGATTGCTGGCGCCGAGGTACTGGACTGGACCCGCAATACCACTGAACTCACCCTGCCGCTGCTCGGCACCGTTGCACCTTGGCAGTTCACCTTCATTGCCGTGGGGTTGCCTGGCTTTCTAATTGCGGCCTTGTTCTTAACCTTGCGCGAGCCCAAGCGCACCGGACGCAAAGATGTACACATGGAGGTACCACCTTGGAGCGAGGTCTGGGGCTTCATGCTGAAACACAAACGCATATATGTCGCCCTGCACCTTGGTGTCCCGTTCTTAGTTGTCTTGCTGTACGGATTGCAGGGCTGGGTTCCAACGGTGCTCGTGCGGGTTTATGAATGGGACCTTGCGCAAGCGGGGCGCATCTACGGTTTTATCGCCTTGCTAGCCGGTTCAGCCGGGGTGTTAACCGGCCCCTTTGTCGCTAGAGCCTTTGAGCGTCGTGGCAACACGGCCGCTGCGCTTAGGGTCGCCATCATCGGCGCCTTTGCCGCCACCTGCTTCTTGGTTGCATTACCTTTCCAAGCAGACGCCTACATTGCGCTTGCCTGTATTGCGGGCGCCAGCTTCGCCGTAACGCTACCACTTGCCCTCACGGGTACAGCCATCCAACACGTCACTCCAAACGAGATGCGCGGCGTTGTGAATGGCACCTACGTGGTTAGCACCAACATTATTGGCATGGCGCTGGGTTCGTTCTTTGTGGCCGCTAGTACTGACTATGTGTTTGGTGACCCAAAGGCGGTTGCTAAATCCCTGGGCTTGGTGGCTTTGTTTATGGGGCCCATTGCCATTGCTTTGTTGATGGTGGGTACTAAGCCTTACGCGAAGCGCTTGGCGGAAGTGAAGGCGGCAATCGCGGCCAGCTAAGGCAGGTTAGCTCTGCTTATCTGCAACGGTTCCCTCAACGTAGACCCAGCGCCCATCAAGGCGCTCAAACGAGCTAAGCTCACGCAATGCATGGCCACGGCTGCCTAGCTTAAAGCGAGCCACAAACTCTACTTGGCCAGTGTCGTCATCAGGCTGGCCTGCAATCTGCCGTTTAATCTTCAGCCCAAGCCAGCGCTGCTGGGGATCAAGCTGCAAATCATTGGGCCGTGTACGTGGGTGCCAAGAAGCTAACAAGTAAGCCTGGTCACCCGTGGCAAAGGCAGCGTAACGCGACCGCATTAACGCCACCGCAGTACTAGCCGCCTGCACGCCCGCCAATATCGGCTCACAACATCGCTCGGCGGCGTTGCCGCTGTCACAAATGCATAACGCTTTGGTGGCTGACGTTTTACCCATGCAGACAATCTAGCGTTTTCCGCCTGCGTTCGACAACTGCTAAAGTGCTTTAACAACCCGAGATAGATACTCTTGATAGAAACCAATGACGAGAACCACCATGAAAGTAGATGCCTCCACCAGCGCCGATATGCAGCGCATTGGCGAGCACGCGCAGCGCTTAGAAGCCTTGGGCTACGATGGCTTGCGCCTAGCTGAACTCAACCACGACCCCTTTATGCCGCTAGCACTAGCTGCTGCCAACACTAGCAAGATTGAACTCGTCACTTCCGTTGCAGTGGCTTTTGCCCGCAACCCCATGTCCATGGCAATCCAAACCCACGACCTAAACGCGTTTAGCAACGGGCGTTTTGTGTTGGGCCTAGGCTCCCAAGTAAAACCGCACATCGAACGCCGCTTCAGCATGCCTTGGCACAAAGCGGCACGACAGATGCGTGAGTACATCAATGCCATGCACGCCATTTTTGATTGTTGGTATGACGGCAAGCGATTGGAGTTCACCGGCGAGTACTACCAACATACGTTGATGCCTTCGACCTTTAGCCCAGACAACGTTAGCGGTCCTCGACCACGCATCACTCTTTCTGCCACCGGTCCCTTAATGACTAAGGTGGCAGCAGAGGTGGCAGACGGCATGATCATGCATCCATTCTCATCCGAGAAAT
>CALHVX010000070.1 GCA_938036875.1 uncultured Pseudomonadales bacterium | reverse complement strand
CGTCCAGCCTTATCCACCGCTTTATAGCGTACGGCGGTAGCGCCGTTGTCTTGGGTAACTAGGTATTTGTCCAGCCAAGCCTGCCAAGCCTTGTGCCTCTCGGTGCTTTGGTCCGTTGTTGCTTCCGCCGAGCTGTCGTTGTGCGCTTGCCAAATCGCCCAAAGTTCAGCGCTAGGGGCCGCGGTAGCGGCGGCGCTGGTTAGCAATGCAATAACACAGGCGAACAAGATAGGTAGTCGATTAAACATAGCGATCCGAGATTATAATTGGGCGTTGTGAGGTTGGACCACTATTGTGCGCAAGAGTTCTAGGCAACGGTTAGCTAGCGTCAAGCGTTGGTTCTTGGAATTGCAATCGGTGCAAGGTGGCGTATAGCCCATCCAGCGCCAAGAGCTCTTCTTGGGTTCCGAGCTCTTTTACTCGGCCTGCCTCAAACACCAACACTCGATCCGCTTCCTGAATGGTTTGCAGGCGGTGGGCAATCAGTACCGAGGTGCGATTAGCCGTGAGCTTGCGCAAGGCATCTTGGATCAATAGCTCGGTGGCTGTGTCGATGCTGGCGGTGGCTTCATCCAGTACCAATATCTCTGGGTCTGCGGCCAGTACCCGTGCAAAAGCAAGCAGTTGGCGTTGCCCTTGGGATAGGTTTTGACCGCGCTCTGACAGCTCGGTGGCGTAGCCTTGGGGTAACTGGGAGATGAAGGTGTGGGCGTTGACGGTCTTGGCCGCTTCTTCCGCCATCGCTTGGGTGATGTTTGGATCACCTAAGGCAATGTTGTCGTAGATGGTGCCGGAGAAGATGTGGAAATCCTGCAGCACCACGCCAATGCGAGAGCGTAGGTCTTGGCTGTGTATCTGGTTTAGATCCACCCCATCTAAAAAGATGCTGCCGTTGGGGATGTCATAAAATCGGCTTAGCAGTCGAATAAGGGTGCTCTTGCCAGAACCCGTTGGACCAACAATCGCTAGTTTCTCACCCGCATTAATGTTGAAAGACACATCATCCAGAATTTGGCGGTCTGCATCGTACCCGAAGCTTAGATGGCGGAACTCGATATCGCCTTTTAAGCGTGTCGGTAGCTGCACCGGGTTTTGCGGTTCGCGTATGGCCTCGTCCCAATCCAATGCTTGGAAGATACGCTCGCAGCTGGCCATGGCGCGGAACAAGATGTTGGTTTGCTCACCTAGCACCACAATAGGGTGGAACAACATATCGATGAAGCGGGTGAATAAAATGATGCCGCCCAGTGATAGTCCATCATGCATGCCTAGGTTATTGGTACCCGGCTCACCGGTTGCGATCATGGCAGCCGCATACCAAAGAATCACACCCAAAGCGATGTGCGCCATACTGTCGTTGAAGGCGCCGTACAAAGTTTCCCAGCGGGCGGTACGAACCTCGTGCCCCAAGTTGTCTTCGTTAATATTGGTATAGGTTTCTAGGTTGTGATCTTCGCGGCCCGATAGCTGAACCACCTGCAAGCCCGCTAGGTTCTCTTGCATGTTCTGGTTCAGCGAAGACAAGGTCTGACGCACCAAGCGAAACAGTTTGCGGGTGGCGCTGCGGAAAAAGTAGGTCACGCCACCCATGATAGGCAGAGCACACAACAGGATTAGCGTTAGCGGCACGTCGATGGCGAGCATGATGCCAAGAGCTACAAAAAATGGGACAAACTCGCCGACCAAGGTACCCAATCCACGTAGCAGTTCGAACAGCGCTTCAATGTCGTTGGTCACCCGGGTCATAACGCGGCCTACGGCTACCCGATCATAGAAAGAGGCGGGCCTAGTCTCTAGGTGGCGAAACAAATCTTGCCGCAGATCCCGCAGCCCGTTGATCACGGAGCTGATTAAGGTAACCCGGTGAATATGGCCAGCAACCGAAGAGCCGATTTGCAGCAGCGTGTACAAGCCACAGGCGGCCCATAACGGATGTATCTCTAGGCTTAGGCTCAATTGATTGGTCAGCTCGATCATGCCTAAGTCAGGAATATCGCTCCCGGTTTCGCCGCGAATGATGTGGCCAATCACAACCAGCGAGATAATCACGGGCAGCAAAACCTGCAAGGTTGAAGCAACGAGAATGAGCACCGACGACAGCGCAAAGGTCAGCCGGTAAGGTTTCATCCAATGCAGCAGACGACGCAGCATAGAAAAATTGAGCACCGCACCGGATATGTCGGCATCAAACAACGAGTGGTCGCGCTGGGGTTGGCTCAAGTGAAGGCTCCCGCAGGCTCGTAGTCCGACGCATCCGCGCCTTCGCGCTGGATGCGTTCTAGCTCGGCGTAAGCGCCGCCCAGCTTTAATAACTCTTCGTGGGTACCAACCTCAAGGATGCGTCCCGCCTCTAGCATCACAATGCGATCGGAATGGCGAGCGGTAGAGACGCGATGGCTGACTAACAAGGTGGTCTGCCCGCGACGCAACCGTTTGAGCTCGCTTAAGATGTGTTCTTCGGTTTCGGTATCTACACTGCTGAAGCAATCGTCTAGCACCAATACCGGTGCTTGCCGAACTAAGCCGCGTGCCAGGGTGGCGCGCTGTTTCTGTCCGCCAGATAAAGTCACCCCGCGCTCGCCTACCACGGTTTGCATCTGCTCGGGAAAGCCTTCAATAGTGGTGCGTAAGTCCGCGGCGGTTGCGGCATCCCAAATGGGCTCTAGGCCGCGGTCTGGAGTGTCGTAAGTTAAGTTGTTGCGTAGGGCATCGCCGAACAAAAACGGATCTTGAGGCACCATCGCAATTTGGCTGCGCAGTTGCGCCAAGGGGTAGTCGGTAACCGGCCGTCCATCAATGAGCACGCTGCCGGGTGTTGGCTCAATAAGGCGCACCAACAGTTTTAGCAGGGTTGTTTTGCCTGCGCCAACCGGACCCATGATGGTAATGGACTCGCCGCTTTTGATGCTTAAGTTGATCTCGTTCAGCGCTTTGTCTCGAACCGCATCGTAGGCAAAGCTCAAGTCGCGAAACTCAATTTGCCCTTTGATCAGGGCTGGCGTACCGGCCACTGGGTTGTCAGCAACCTCCGGCTCCAGGGATACCACTTCAAACAAGCGGTCGCTTGCCACGGCGGCGCGTTGAAACAGGTTGACCATAAAGCCGGCAACGCGGAAGGGTTGCACAACCATATTTACGTAGAAGAAGAAGGCCACCAACGCGCCAACCGTCATCTGGCCTTCTAGCACTTGAAAACCACCGTAGCCTAGAATGGTGATAGAACAGATGGCGGCCAAGCTTGGCATCCAGGCGGTCATCAACGAGTTGATTTGCGCTTGCCGATAAAAAGCGTTGGCGTAACGCTGGTTGGTTCGACCAAAGCGTTTTATCTCATTCTCTTCTTGCACCATGGCTTGAATGGTGCGGATGCCAGAGAGGTTTTCTTGTACATGGTCAGATAAATCGGACAGTCGATCTTGCACGTCTTTGCTGGCAATACCCATCTCGCGCGAGGACCAGCGTGCGTAGTAAAAGATAAAGGGCATGGGTGGTAGCAACAGCAGGGTTAGAGTTGGATTGAGATACAGCATGAAGCCAAAACCAACAATGGTGGCGTACACCAAAATAACCAGCAGAATGCTGCCCATGGAGATAAAGCGCTGGACCAATCCAATATCGGCAACCGCGCGCGTCATCATGTCGCCAATGCTGTGGGTGCTAAAAAATTGGGAGCCTTGTTGCTGCAAGTTCTGATAGAGGGATTGGCGCAAATCAAATGCCACGCTAAGGCCGCTGCGCCTCACTTGGTAACGGGCTGTCGTTACCGCAGCGTAACGCCCCATAACAACCGCAAAGATACCAAGTACGGGTGCCATCAGGTTGCTGTTGCCGGCGATGATGCGGTCGATCGCCAATGCCAATAGCAAAGGCACCAAACCTTCGAACAAGCGCGCCACACCAAAAGCCACAACGCCAAGACCCAGGCGAGCTTTGTACGGCTTGATGAACGGCAATAGCCGCTTAAGCGAGCGCCACATTGGGTGGCTTAGAAGCTAGCGTTGTTGGGAACGCGCGGGAAGGGAATCACATCACGGATGTTTTCCATGCCGGTAACGTAGAGCACCAAGCGTTCAAAGCCCAAGCCAAACCCTGCATGTGGGACGCTGCCGTAACGGCGTAGGTCTCGATACCACCAGAGCTCGTCAACTAACGCCGGATCCATGCGTGCTTCTAGTTGGGGTAGACGTTCTTCCCGTTGGCTACCGCCAATGATCTCACCGACACCAGGGACCAACACATCCATCGCGGCCACGGTCTTTTCATCGTCGTTCATGCGCATATAGAAGGCTTTGATGTCCTTTGGGTAGTCTGTCACCACTACCGGTCCTTTTACATGTTCTTCGCTGAGAAAGCGTTCGTGCTCGGATTGCAGATCTGCTCCCCAGGTCACCGGGAACTCAAACTTGCGGCCGCTGGCCAATAAGAGGTCTACCGCTTCAGTGTAGGTCATACGGGTGAACTGTTGTGTGCTCACCTGCTGCAAGCGTTGCAGCACGCTGTCATCTACTCGGTCGTTGAAAAACTGAAGGTCATCACCGCGTTGTGTTAACACCTGACCGATGACTTTCTGCAGAAAGTCTTCTGCCAAGTTAGCGTTGGCATTGAGATCTGCAAAGGCCACTTCTGGCTCAATCATCCAAAACTCAGCCAGATGGCGGCTGGTGTTGGATTGTTCAGCACGAAAGGTGGGGCCGAAGGTGTAGACCTTGCTCATGGCAAGGCAGTACGACTCCACGTTTAGCTGTCCAGAAACGGTGAGGAAGGCTTCGCTACCAAAGAAGTCTTCGCCGTAGTCCGTGTCTGCGTTGATTTGATCCAGCGTAGAGACGCGGAACAGTTCTCCCGCACCCTCGCAGTCGCTTGCAGTAATGATTGGCGTGTTAACCCAAACAAAACCCTGCTCATTGAAGTACTGGTGTACCGCTTGAGCCAGGGTGTTGCGAATGCGGGCAATAGCGCCAAAGGTATTGGTGCGTGGACGTAGATGAGCCACGCCGCGCAGAAACTCAAAGGTATGGCGCTTTTTAGCGATGGGGTAGGTCTCAGGGTCATCTACCTCGCCGACGATGGTGACTTGGGTGGCTTGCAGTTCGCGGTCCTGGCCTTTACCTAGGGATTTTACCACCTTGCCAATCAGGCTCACCGCGCAGCCGGTGCCCAGCTCGCAGATGTCGGCGTAGTTTTCCAGGTCTTCGTTGGCCACCACTTGCACCGTATCGAAGCAAGACCCGTCGTGTAGGTGCAAAAAAGAGAACCCGCCTTTTGAAGTGCGCCGAGACCGAAGCCAGCCTTGCAGCTCCACTTCGGCATCTAGCGCTACGTTTTTGGTGAGCACATCGTTAACGGTGGTAGTGGTGGGGTTCAACCTGGCAACTCCGATGGTGAATTCTGACTGCCTATAATAGTGCAATTGGCCGTGCTGGTTCATACTTGTGACATGAAACCGAGTTTTTTGATCGCCGGCATTGGTCTGGCACTAGCGATTATCTTTGGCCTGCAGTATTGGCAGAACCAAGAATCACCCTCTGAACCAGAGCCTGTGGTCGTTGAGCCTGCTCCCAGCGAGTCTCTAGCGCCGCCAGTAACACCCCAGGAACCACCCGTTTTGGTGACCACAGACGCGCAAACCGAGGATGAGCCACCATTACCCACTCTGGACGAGAGCGATGATTTTATTCGCGAGCTCTTAGCGCCACAGGCATTGCCAAGCGCTTGGCTTGAGCCGGAACAGCTGCTGCGCCGTGCGGCAACCCTGTTGGACAATGCGGCGGTGGGCAGCTTCCCGAAAAGGCAAATGGCTTTTTTGGCTCCGGAAGGGGATTTTGCCGTGATCCCGGCAGGCCAGCAGTATCGTATCGATCCAAAGAGCTTTGAGCGTTTTGATGGGGTGGTGGCTGCCCTTGAGAGCTTTGAGGTGCAAACCTTGGCTAACCTTTACCGGCGAGTGGAGCCGTTGCTGACCAACGCCTTAGCAGAGCTGGGCCAAGCGCAATCCGCAGATGCCTTGCTTGCCAAGGCCATTGCTGTGGTAGCTGACATACCCCGGCTGGATGACGAGGTCCGCCTGGTTCGCCCTGATGTGCTCTATCGCTACCAAGACCCTGCGTTAGAGAAGCTGGGCCCCTTGCAAAAACAGTTGCTGCGGATGGGGCCGGATAACGTGGCGCGTATTCAAGGTTATCTGGTGGAGCTGGCGGAAGTGCTGGCTTTAGAGGCACCAGCACCGAAGGGCTAGCTTGGATCTGTGCCCAAGCCTATTGCAGTGTTCTGGATGTCAGACCGGATTCATCAGTGCCAGCGCATTGCCATAGTAAAACTTGTCCATGGTGGCCTGATCGCAATCCGGCATATTGCGTTCAAATTTAGCAATAGGGTTCCCCGTACCCTCTGGGTGTGGGTAGTCGGATGCAAACACCAGCATATCTGGGCCAACGTTATCAATGATCCAACCCACCGGTTCATCCGGAAAAGGCGATACCTTGAGGTGGCGCTTAGCGGTAACCGATGGCAATTCAGGAAACTCTCTAAACCGCTTGTAGAGGCCGGCGGTGAAGTCCATCTGCTGCAACCAGGATGGTATCCAGGTAGCCGCGTGCTCCATGCTGATCATTCGTAGCTCTGGGTGTCGCGTGAACACACCATCAAAGATCAGCGCAGAGAGAAATAGCTGTGCACTGGTACCGATGTTCAATACCCGTAAATCGCCGGCTGGCGCATCGCCCCCCAGCGCTTGCTCCGATTTACCATTGTTGGCGAAGCTTGGAGAGACCGAGTCGTACTCGCCGTTTGCCGCAACGTGCAGAACGGCCGGTATGCGTCGGTCGGCGAATGCTGCCCAAATTGGATCAAAATCTGGGTGTGTGTAAGAACGATTTTCTGCATTGGGTTCGTTGGTTGGCACCATAAAGCTGTAGCAGCCGTCGTCAAAACCTTGATCCATAATTGCTTTAGCCGTTTCGGGGCCGAGGTTTAAGGGTAGGTAACCAATCGCCTTTAAGCGCGGGTCAGCAGCGCAGAAATCGGCCATGGCTTTGTTGAGCGTCATCGATGTAGCGGTAAGTGCCTCGTCGCTAGCTACGTGGAGCATCTGGTGGAAAGAGTAGGTGGGTAGAACCCATTGCATCTCAAATCCCAATAGGTCCAGCGTATGTGATCGCTCTTTCGGATCGAATGCGCCAAGCCTAGACCAACCGCTTTTCGTGTTATCCATTAGTGAGGCTTCAAACTTGGCCATGGTGGCTGGGTCGGCCTGTCGTTTGGCGAGTAGCTCGCGCCCTCTATCCAAACCTTTCTGGGGGACGTCCAAGCCTTTCTGCTCGTGCATGGATGGCAGTAAAGCTAGGTGTTCTGCGCGAGCGGCGTTATGCAAAAAATCGTCCAGCTCGAACAGGTGTGAATCGACGTCAATGATGCGTCGGTGTTCTGCGTAGGTCATCACTAGGCTCCGTTTTGCTTGACCGATGTGGATCAAGATAATACCACTATTATAGGATGTCAATAATAGTGATTTGCTTGTATCATGCCCCCTCAAACGACAGCAGCCATGAGCAATTCAACATGCGAAATGACGTAGAACTCCTGGATCACATTCTTAACCACATCGACAACGCCACAACGGATTTGGGTGATGAAGAATGGTACGAACCGGTTGAACACTACGCGTCCCAAGAACGCTTTGATGCGGAACGAGCGCTGATGCGACGGCTACCCATTCCATTTTGCCCGGTTGCAGCATTGCCCGAGCCAGGGTCGTATGTCGCGCGTAATGCTGCTGGCGTACCCATTGTTGTAGTGCGTGATCTAGACGGCAACATTCGTGCTTTTCGTAACGCCTGCCGCCATCGTGGTATGCAGTTAGCAGATGGCACGGGTTGCACCAAGATATTTCGTTGTAACTACCATGGCTGGGCTTACCGGTTAGACGGTTCGCTTGAGTATGTTCCCCATGAACATGGTTTCCCCGATCTGGATAAAGGCAGCAATGGCTTGGTACCGGTACAGGCCGTTGATGTCCAAGGTGGTCTGGTCTTCGTCACCCAAGATGAACCTATAGGGCTTGGTGCCCTGGAATCCTTGCCCGATCTTTTGACGGACGATCAGGTTATTTTTGAGACCCAAGAAAAGGTTGATGACATCAATTGGAAGTTAACCGCTGAGGGCACGCTTGAGGGTTATCACATCAAGCCAACCCATCCGGAATCCTTCTTTCCTTACGGCTATGACAATCTAAACGTGGTTGAGATGCAGGGGCCGAACTCGCGAGTTTGTTATCCCTTTAGGCGTATTGAACGACTGCGTGATGCTCCGCGTCAGGATATTTCTCTTGATCGTATGGTTACCTTGGTGAATCGTATCTTTCCCTTCACCTCGGTGACTCGCCTTGCGCAACATTATGGTGTGAGCTTTGCTGAGCCGGAATCACCAACACGCACGCGCTACTTCAACTATCGGCTAACGCTGCCCACCGCTGATGGCGGTCCACCGTCGGAAGAAATGTTAGCTCGAGCCAAGAAAGATGTTGCCTTTCTATCGGATACTGGCGATAAGGAAGATGCAAAGGTGGTGAGTGATATTCAGGCTGCTATTGGTTCTGGTGCCAACACTCATTATCGATTCGGCCGGTTTGAATCGGCCATCTGTCATCTGCACAAAAATTTGGCGTTGTATCTGGACCGGATGGAGCAGGCCGAATCTGACCCGATTAAAGTTGTGAATTGAGCTGTTGCGCTACATCCGCAGCGGGGAAGCGAGCTGTTTAATTACCGCGTCTAAGGTGCCTTCATTTTTGCCAGCACTTTCCCCAGCACTTTCCTCAGCTAAAAAGTCGTATACCGAAAGTTCGTGTACGACCATTGATTGTGCCAAGGCTTGGTGTGCCTTGGGTGCGTTGTCGGCAATCGATTGATAACGGGCGAGATAAGGCTCCACAGCGTCTCGAAGCACCGTCATAGCATCTTTCCATGCCATGCCTTTGACTAGGGTGGCGAGATGTTTCCCGGCGAGCCTGGATTCCTCATCTTCAGCAACATTTAGCCCTAGTTGCATCATGGCTGGCCGAAGACGGGCTTTTGTTTCGGTTTCGAGTTGCAAAACGGTTGCCAGTTTATAGCGCTGGTCTGGCTCATCAAAT
>CALHVX010000069.1 GCA_938036875.1 uncultured Pseudomonadales bacterium | reverse complement strand
TGGGTCGGAATTAAACATTGGACTGCATCACCAAGTATCCACAAGCACAGGCAACAACTACCTTTCAATCTTGCCAAACTCAACCCTGAACCGACATGCAGAACAACAATACTCATACCCCAGGTCCGAATGACCACCATTGGAGCAAGTGCTAAGGTAGCCGCAGTTTTTACCAAGGACCGCAACAAGCCATGCCCGCTAGCGAAGCGCCTCAACCCGCCCCAGCACAACCCGGTATCAACCCACGCGACAGAGCCCGGCGCGGCTTTGCTACCGTACAACTAACCATGCTCAGCATTGTGGTTGCGCTTATCCTAGAAAACTTGCTGGGCACCCTGTTTGAACTTAACCAGTGGTCCCCACTCATCTTGCTGCAATCGCTTGATGTACTGGCTTCCGCGTTGTCCATGTGGGTTGGTTTTGGCTTGGCGCTCACGCTGGTGGATAAACAACCAACCCTGTCAGATTTCTTGAACCCTTTCTTTATGCTGATCTTGCTCAGCCTCGCCGTGCGTTGCATTGCAACCGGCAACATAGAAGGGTTCTTCTTCGCAGGTGCCTTAGCCACCTTAAGCTCTACGATCAACTTGTGGGTTGAAGTCGCCGCCGCAAGAAAGCTAGGTGGCGAAGGCCCAATCACCATTTTCCGGCTCCTGATCATCACTACCTCGGTGGAGCTCATTGCCGCCACCGTGATGAACTTGGGTTGGGGTAATGTAGCAATCGCTTGTGGGTTCTTGCTGGTTGCCATTTCACTCCAAGGGCTTGCCAGCGCGCACTCGATCCGGGCCTGGCGCCGGGTTACCGCCTAGCCCTTAATTCAACTGGGAAGGGGCGATGCTGTTGGCTTGCCGGCTAGCACGGATCAAATGAGAATCATTTGCAAAAACCTAGCGATTTGTCCCCACCATTGATTCTACCTATCGCCTTGATTCAAAGATTCAAATAGCACTTCGCTGCCACACTCGTATACTGGCCTTGCTTAAGCACGATTAACATCCAAGAGGACTCACAATGGATTTGAAAGACAGCAATACGCTGAACAACCTAAAAGACGCGTTCGCAGGCGAATCCCAAGCCAACCGTCGTTACCTGTACTTCGCAGCAAAAGCTGACATCGAAGGCGAGAACGACGTAGCCACCGTGTTCCGCTCAACCGCGGAAGGCGAAACCGGCCATGCACACGGCCACCTGGAGTACATGGAAGCCGTAGGCGATCCCGCTACTGGCCTACCCATCGGCACCACCAGCGACAACTTGAAAGCAGCCGTTGCCGGTGAGACCCATGAGTACACCGACATGTATCCTGGCATGGCCAAGACGGCACGTGACGAAGGCTTTGATGAAATTGCCGATTGGTTTGAAACCTTGGCAAAAGCGGAGCGTTCACACGCCAACCGTTTCCAAAAAGCACTCGACGCTATGTAGTGTGTGACGGGTAGTCAGCTCGGCGCTGTGATGACGCAGCTACAACAAGCTACGAACATGGCGGCTACCGAACCGATCACCCAACAAAGGGGGCTCTCAAGAGCCCCTTTTGCTTGGCGGCAAACGCCTCACCAAGCTAAAGACCGAATAGAAAGAACTCAAACCGCAACACCCAGTTTTCGCAACACAGCTCAAAAAAAAAAGGACTCAGATCATGGCGATTAAAGAAGGCAACCTGGAAGCCCCTAAACGCGACCCCATCGCGTGGCAGGATCCCGACTACCTGAACAAAGAATCGCTCTACAACGAGATGGAACGCGCCTTCGATATCTGTCATGGCTGCCGTCGCTGCGTAAGCTTGTGCGATTCCTTTCCAAGTTTGTTTGATCTAGTGGATGAGTCAGAAACCCTAGAGGTGGATGGCGTCGATAAAGACGACTACATGTCCGTGGTTGACCAATGCTTCATGTGCGATTTATGCGCAGAAACCAAATGTCCCTACTTGCCACCACATGAGTGGGCGCTCGACTTCCCACATCTAATGCTGCGCGCCAAAGCCTACAAGTTTGAACAAGGTGACACCAAGTGGCGCGACCGTATCATCACTAGCACCGACCCGGTCTTTAACACCATCTCTAATCCGGTGATTGCGCCCATTGTCAATGCGGTCAACGGCAACGAGACGGCTCGAAAGGCCATCGACAAAGCGGTTGGACTACACCCAGAAGCGCCAATACCCAGCTTTAAAAGCTCTAAGGCTGTCAGCAAAATTACACCCAGCACCCCAAGCAACACAGCCAAAGCCTGCGACAACACAACGGGCAAGGTCGCTATCTTTGTCACCTGCTACGGTGACAACACCGACCACCAAAGTGTGGCTGACCTGGTTGCCGTGCTCGAGCACAACAACATCGAAGTGAAGCTGCTGCAAGATGCCAAGTGCTGTGGTATGCCCAAACTAGAACTGGGTGACCTAAAAAAGGTAGCGTCGCTTAAAGATGCGAACTTGCCGGTTTTTCAGCAGGCGATCAACGACGGCTACGACATCATTGCACCAATTCCGTCTTGCGTACTGATGTACAAGCAAGAACTGCCGTTGATGTTCCCAGAGGAAGCCAACGTCCAAAAGGTCAAAGCCGCATTTTTTGACCCCTTTGAATACCTGATTATTCGACACAAAGCCGGCTTGCTAAACACCGAATTTAGCCGTGGGTTAGGCAAAGTGGCTTACCACGCTGCCTGCCACCAGCGGGTACAAAACTTCGGCAGCAAAACTCGCGAAGTACTCAGCCTAATTCCAGACACAGACGTGACCACTATAGAGCGCTGCTCTGGACACGACGGCACCTACGCGCTGAAAAGCGAAACCTATGACAAGGCCATGAAGATTTTGAAGCCGGTGGTTCGTCGGGTTGCACAGGTCGAACCAGACACCTTCGGTAGCGACTGCCCCATGGCCGGGCGTTTCATTGCCCACGGCATGGAGGGCGAAGGTGAAGCCGAGCACCCCATCAGCATGGTGCGCAAGGCTTACGGCATTTAGTAAACAACAAACCATTACAGGCATTGATAACCGCACTATGAACAAACTTACCCGTGACGACCTGTTTAGCTTGGAGCAATACGCCGAGAAACGATCCGAGTTTAGAGCCCAAGTGATGGCGCACAAAGCCAACCGTCGCATTGCCCTGGGCGAGAACGCTACCTTAGTGTTTGAAGACCAACTGACCATCCGCTATCAGATTCAAGAGATGCTCCGGGTCGAAAAGATCTTCGAGGCTAGCGGCATAGAAGAAGAACTTGGCGCCTACAATCCACTGATCCCCGACGGCAGCAATTGGAAAGGCACACTGCTCATTGAATACCCAGACGTAGAAGAACGTCGCCAAGCACTGGTGCGATTGCGCGGTGTGGAGCACAAACTTTGGGTTCAGGTTGATGGCCACGAGCGTGTGTTTGCCATTGCCAACGAAGATATGGAACGCAGCAACGACGACAAAACCGCAGCCGTACACTTCGTGCGCTTTGAACACAGCCAAGCGGCCAAAGACAGTATTGCCGCAGGTGCAGATATCCACCTAGGCATTGACCATCCTGAGCTACCCTACGACATCAAGCTAGAAGGTGATGCTAGAGCAAGCCTTGTCAGTGACCTAACCTAGCCCACCGATTCAGCAGCTCTTTAAAGCGAGCTGCTTTCCAGCTTTGGTATGTTGGTCAACACGGCGGTGAGCTGTCTGAGCAACTCAACCCGAGTACTGCTACCGCGCCAACACAAACCTACTCGACGGTGTGGGGGCGTCCCTTTAAAGGGTATGTAACGCAAGCCTTTGTTTTGCTTATCAACCGCCAGCTCAGGAATCAAGGTGATCCCCACGTTTGCGGCGACCATTTGGCGCAACGTCTCAATGCTGGTTGCACGGAAGTTCGTATTCTCCACCACGTTTTGGGTATTGCAGACCTCTAGCGCTTGATCGCGCAAGCAATGCCCATCTTCTAGCAGCAAAACCTCTTCACCATCCAAATCCGTGAGCAATACTTGCTTTTTACTCGCCTTGGGATGGTCGCGCCCAACCGTAAAGAAAAACTGCTCAACGTAGAGTTCAGCGGTTTCAAACGAATCTTCATCCGCCGGAAGCGCTAGCACTACGGCATCTAGATCCCCAGCCTTTAATGCAGCACTCACCACGGCGGTCTGACCTTCGGTGAGTGATATCCGCAAATTGGGAAAGGCTTCGCGTATCGGGCCCAAAATGATCGGCAACAAATAGGGGGCTACCGTTGGGATGATGCCAAGCCGAAAGTCACCACCCAGCGGATCTTTATGCTGCTCTGCCAAGTGCTCGAGCTGCTTCACCTCATCAAGCACTCGTTGGGCCTGGGCTACTATCTGGGCGCCTACCGGGGTCAACATGACCGCACGGTTTGTGCGCTCCACCAATACCACGTCTAACGTCTCTTCCAGTTTCTTGAGCTGCGTGGACAAGGTGGGTTGGCTCACAAAGCAAGCGTCCGCAGCGCGACCAAAATGGTTGTGCTCGGCTACGGCCACCAAATAGCGTAGGTCTCGAATGTTGATACTGTTCTCCGGTACTAGCTCAGCGGTCTGCAGACCGCTATGTTAGTGCGCATGCTACCGCTTATCTACCAAGACAGTGACCTGCTTGTGATCAACAAACCTAGCAATGTCTCCCTACTGCAAGACCGCAGTGGTGCGGCTAACCTGTGGGACCAGCTTAAAGCTGAATTTGGCAAGCTCTACCTGGTCCATCGGCTGGACAAAGGGACCAGCGGCGTACTGTTGGTGGCGCGGTCCGCCGCGCTCCAAAAGCACCTAACCCAGGCGTTTAATGCTCACGCGGTGCGTAAATTTTACTGTGCCACCGTACTGGGACCCATGACGCTTAGCGGCACAGGGCACATCAACTTACCCTTGCAGCCCGGCCGCAAAAGCCGTTATCGAATCGCCGCGCCACGCACAGCGATACTCAGGTCCGGTAACCATTGGCACCTTGACGATCAACAGCTAGCCAACCCGTCTAGCCCGCATTTTCCGAGCTACAGCCGGATGCGGGTTCTGGATCCAGAGACTGCAGCCCCTAGCAGCCGCACAAACGAGTTATTGCTAGCCCCCAAGACTGGTCGCACCCACCAGCTACGCGTCCATTTGGCTTGGATCGGCTACCCCATATTAGGCGACACCCTCTATGGCAAACCCAAAGCAGCGGAGCAACAGCATGAACGCCTGCGCCTGCATAGCCACCGCCTGGTCGCACCCGGCATAGGCAGCTTTCTGGCACCACGTCCCTGGTAGTGGGGCGCTTGGTAAAGGGCTGGATGACCGGCGGCAAAACGGGCCCCAAATCAGAGCAAAAAACGGGTAACAACGGCGTAAAAACACCTAGTAAACAACCAGTAACGATAGCCTCAGAAAATGGAGTTGTCGCATCAGACAAGGTACATTAAACACCTACTGGCACTAAGGCCGGAAGAGCCCCAAACACAGTAAACACAATGGACCAATTCATAAACAAGTAGGAAATCACTATGGATTTAAAGGGAATGGCTACGCAGATGCTAATGGCCAAATTAGGTAGCAGCCTTGGTGGCGGTGACAGCAACGCTATCGGCAACGCTCTTTCTGGCTTGCTCGGCAACGATGACAACAACGACAACGACATCGATCTGGGCAGCGTCGTTAGCAAGCTCAGCGGCGGTGGCGGCGTAGCTGGTGCACTGCAAAGTTGGCTAGGCGACGGCGACAACGAAGAAGTGTCTGAATCCGATATCACCAATGCGCTTGGCGCCGATAAAGTCTCAGCTTTCGCCCAGCAGCTGGGTTTGGATGAAGGCTCGGCGGCTAGCGGCTTGAAAGACTTGCTGCCCCAGCTGATCGACAAAAACTCAAGCGGCGGCAACTTGCTCAGCGGCGCCTTGGGTGGCTTGGCGAAGAACCTCTTCAAGTAAGCGCACACCATCCGCACAAAGACCCATAACGCAAAAGGGCCATCAGCTGTTACGCTCGATGGCCCAATCGTTTTACCTGTTTAACCCTGCAACTTAACCCTGCAACTTAACCCCGCAACATCAGGCGACAACGCCTAGCCCCACTTTTTACCCCAGCGCTTGCCCAAGGCAAAACCGGCAGCCGCTAGCCCTGGATGACGGGTCAACACAAGAGCCGCTCCGGCTAAACCAACACCGGCAACCCAACCACGCAACTGCGGACTCTTCGCTTGCCCAGTGCTTGCCCGGTTGACCGTATGCTCACAATTGTTGGTAAACAAACTGTAGCTTCGTGGTGCGTGCCAATTGGCTGCATTCGATAAGGCGCGTTCACGCTCAGAGCGACTGCGCTTCACAACCGACACCTTACGACCCAAACTAAATTCGGCTTCGCTACTGATGTGCTCGCCACGGCCCGGTATGTTGTGGAGCACACGCCCATCACCCAAAGCCACACCTTGGTGTTTGACCAAACCTTTGCGCCGACTAACGGTATCGCCTGGAAGGTAGCTACTCATTTGGACGTTCTCCTGCAAATTCGTTCTGAGCCTAATCTAATTTGACCCCGCCCACAGGTCAAAGTTCGCGCTTTTGAACTGTCTTCGCGCGCAGTGGAAACCAATATTAGCCACTTTTGCCCATTATTAAGGCGCAGCAGCCTCAAGCATATAGTCGGTTACCGCCGCGAGCTCCTCATCCGAGCAGCCAATGCACAAGCCCATAGCCGGCATACCTGGGGGAATCCCGTTCTTTACCGACGCCAACAGCAGGTCACGCCCCTTCGCAAGCCGCGGGCCCCAGGCCTCGCTATCGCCAAACTTAGGTGCGTTAGCAATACCTGCCGCGTGACAAGAAAAGCAGTAGCGGTTGTACAACTTCTCACCATCAATCGCGGGCGCTGGTTGAGGCTCAGCGGTGGCCGCAACCCCGCCCCCGGAAGCGGCAGGCGCCGTACCCTTCTCACCACAACCAACAACCACCAACAAAACACTGGCTAGCAAGCCACAAACAACAAACCGCATAGGAATTTCCTTAAGTTAACCGGGCCAACGTACTAATCGCGCAATTCAAATTCATCAGCATCTTGCCAGACAGGAAAGGCTTCACGTTGCGCAAGCAACGCCTCACGCCCCAAGGTTGCTGTGTAAAACCCCACCGCATCACCGCAATCTACCAGCCGCTGCGCATTGGCATCCACCAACGCACTGCCACCAGCATACGCCAGCCCATTACCATCTGTACCAACTATGTTAACGCCCAAGGCATAACACTGGTTCTCAACCGCGCGGGCATCAAGCAAGGTTGCCCAAGCTTGTTGGCGTGCTGCCGGCCAGTTCGCAATGCAAAGCAACAGGTCATAGTCCTCACGGTTGCGCAGCCAAACCGGAAAGCGCAAGTCGTAACAAACGCTGGGCAGTATCCGCCAGTCACCCAACGTAAAGATCCTACGGTCATTGCCTGCAGCAAAATGCTGGTGCTCACCCGCCATACGGAATCGGTGACGCTTGTCGTAGTGTTGCACTTCACCGTTAGGCGCTACCCAAAGCAGTCGGTTGTAAAACTGCCCTTGCTCAACGACGATCAAGCTGCCGCAAAGCTGTACTTGCCAGCGTTGCGCCTGTTCGCGCATCCACTCAACTGTAGGCCCCGCCATCGGCTCAGCAAGCTCGGCGCTTGCCATGCTAAAACCGGTGCTAAACATTTCTGGCAGCACCACCAGGTCCACCTCAGCCTGAGGCAGCTGTGCCGCAAACCGCTCGCCGAACTGCTGACGATTGCCTGCGGGGTCTTGCCACAAGGTAGGGCCTTGGAACCAGCCTAAGGTTAGAGTTGACACAATATTTCCGCTGCAGCAGTTAAGGTGGCATCGTCTTTGGCAAAGCAAAAACGCAGTATGTTCGAATCTTGCTTGTCAGCATAGAACACCGAGATAGGGATTGCCGCGATCTTATGTTCCCGTGTCAACCGATTAGCTAGCTGGATATCTGGCTCCGTACTAATGGCGCTATAACCCAGCAGCTGAAAGTAAGTCCCTGCACTTGGAAGCAAAGAGAAGCGTGAAGATTCTAGGAGCCGTGCAAACAGGTCGCGCTTGGCCTGGTAAAAATCCGGCAGCGCTAAGTGATGCTCAGGATGGGCCGTCATGTACTCCGCTAACCCTAGCTGCACCGGGGTAATGCTCGTAAAGGTCACGTATTGATGAATCTTGCGAAACTCAGCACTCAACAGGCTCGGAGCAGCGCAATATCCAATCTTCCAGCCGGTTGCGTGGTAAGTCTTACCGAACGATGACACCACAAAGCTACGCGCAAACAGCTCAGGATACAGGCACAAACTTTGATGGGGTTGCGAGTCAAACACCATGTGCTCATACACTTCGTCGCCAAGCAGATAGATGCCGGTATCCCGCACAAGCGTCGTTAAGGCCGCCATATCCTGAGCGTCCCAAACACTGCCTGTGGGGTTGTGCGGGGTATTCAAAATAATCATCCGAGTTTTGGAAGTGATCGCATCAGCAACCCTGGTCCAATCTACTTTGTAATCTGGTGCTGCCAGCGGGATATGAACGGTTGTGCCGCCCTGCAAGTTCACCGCAGGCTGATAGCTGTCATAGGCTGGGTCAAAGACGATCACCTCATCACCCGCCTGCACTACCGTTGCAATAGCGCAAAACAACGCTTCGGTGGCCCCGGAGGTTACCGTGAGCTCAAGGTCCGCATCGACTGCCAACCCGTAGAGTGCGCTCAGCTTGCTTGCTATGGCTTCGCGCAGCTCCACAACCCCCGTCATGGGCGCATATTGATTGCGGCCACTGCTCAAGTGTTTTGCCACCGCCGCCAGTAACTGAGGCGGCGCGTCAAAATCTGGGAAGCCTTGGGACAAGTTCAATGCACCTTGCTCAGCCGCAAGTGCAGACATCCTGGTGAAAATAGTGGTGCCAACTTCAGGCAGTTTGCTGCTCGGTTGGGGCGTTGAAAAAGTCACAGCGATAGTTGCCTTTGTTGAGAAGAAAGGTACGTCAAAAACTCGACGCCCGAATATAGTGCCAGGCCGAGCAGAATATCTATATCAAAATTTATTGATATACTCTAGCAATGACTTAAGCCCCCTGCTACCCTGCGCCCCAATGCCTAAAATCGCCTCCCAATCCAGCCTTCCCGGCCCTAATCGCAATGCAACCCCGTTGCCTGGCCCTAAGGCGCCTGGTGCAAAAGCCGCTAACGCATCAATAGCGGTTGCAAACATGGCTCAGGCAAAAGATTCGGTGGTAAAAAACCAGCCGGCCAGCCACAGCGACGTACTCAACACCACGCGTGCCGTCGCAGACGACACCCGCTTGCTGGTGCTCCGCGCGCTACAGCAAGAAAGCTTCGGCGTGCAAGAGTTGTGCGCCATCATGGATTTGGCGCAACCGGCGCTGAGCCACCATCTTAAGGTACTGCACGAGGCAGGCTTGCTCGCCAAACGACGGGAAGGCAACAGCATTTACTATCGACGTGAGCCCGTTGATGCCAACAGTTTGGCCGGCGCTCTGTTTTATCACATAGACAAGTTGCCCTTAGATGTCGCGTTAGGCCAACGCATGACCAAGATCCAGCAACAGCGTCGCTCACAAGGTCAGCAGTTTTTCGCATCTAACGCTGATGCACTAAGCGCTCAGCAAGCGAGAATCTGCAATAGCAGTGTGTATGCCGCCAGCGCACTGGGGATGGCCGCACGACACTGCCCAACGAGCCAACGAGCCTTAGAGGTAGGCCCTGGCGACGGCCATCTAGCGCAGCTGCTCGCGCAGCGATTTACCCAGGTGCTTGGTATCGACTCTTCAGCGGAAATGTTGCAACAAACCGTCAAGGCCGTTGGCCAGCATCCCAATCTACGCCTGCGCTGCCAAGCCTTTGAGCAACTGGGCAAGAGCAACCGCTTTGATTTGATCATGGCAAGCATGGTGGTACACCACGTGCCCTCGCCCGCTACTTTTTTCCAGACCGCACAACAGTTGATGCGCAAAACCTCTGTGTTGTTGGTGGCCGAGCTTTGCTTGCACGACCAACAGTGGGCTAAAGAGGCTTGTGGTGACCTATGGCTAGGATTTGCCCCTCAAGACTTGCATCGGTGGGCTGGGGCAGCCGGACTATACTGCCAAGAGAGCCAATATCTGGCACAGCGAAACGGCTTCCAAATTCAACTACATGCCTTTGCAAAACGAGCAACCAAAAACAACCCGTAAACAACCAATCGATTCACTTACCAAACTAGACAACAAACCTAGACAACCAAAGGAACGTCAAATGCCAGATTACAAAGTAGCCGATATTAGCCTTGCAGATTTTGGGCGCAAAGAAATTAAGCTCGCTGAAGCCGAGATGCCTGCCCTGGTATCGCTGCGCAGCAAATACGCAAAAGAACAGCCTTTAGCCGGCGCGAAGATCATTGGCTGCATCCACATGACCATCCAAACCGCCGTGCTGATCGAGACCTTAACTGCGCTCGGTGCCGAAGTACGCTGGTCTTCGTGCAACATCTTCTCAACCCAAGATCATGCCGCTGCTGCTATGGCCGCCAGTGATATCCCGGTGTTCGCTTGGAAAGGTGAAACCGAAGAAGAGTACGAGTGGTGCCTTGAGCAAACCATCTTAAGCGACGGCAAGCCTTGGGATGCCAACATGCTGCTGGATGATGGCGGTGACCTCACCATCATGATTCACGAAAAGTACCCCGAGATGCTTGAAAAGATCCACGGTGTAAGCGAAGAGACAACCACCGGTGTTCACCGTCTATACGAGATGATGACCAAAGGTGAGCTAAAAATTCCGGCGATCAATGTCAACGACTCTGTTACCAAATCCAAAAACGACAACAAGTACGGTTGTCGTCACAGCTTGAACGACGCCATCAAGCGCGGTACCGACATGCTGCTTTCCGGCAAGCGCGCGCTGGTTCTAGGTTATGGCGATGTGGGCAAAGGTTCCGCTCAGAGCTTGCGCCAAGAAGGCATGATCGTTCGCGTTGTTGAGGTAGATCCCATCTGCGCTATGCAAGCCTGCATGGACGGTTACGAAGTTGTATCGCCCTACAACAACGGGGTAAACACCGGCCAACTCAAAGACGTCAACACACGACTACTGCAAGATACCGATGTACTGGTTACCTGCACGGGCAACGCGGACGTTTGTGACCGAAATTTGCTACAAGCGATCAAGAAAGGCGCCATCGTGTGCAACATTGGCCACTTCGACAACGAGATCGATACTGCCTACATGCGCGAAAACTGGCGCTGGGACATGGTCAAAGATCAGGTTCACCTCATCTTCCGTAGCAACGATGACAGCGACTACCTCATCCTGCTATCGGAAGGCCGCTTGGTGAACCTAGGCAACGCCATGGGTCACCCCTCTCGCATTATGGACGGTTCGTTCGCCAACCAAGTGTTAGCGCAAATGCACTTGTTCGAGCAGCGATGGGCAGATCAACCGGAAGACCAACGTGCACCGATCACCGTAGAAGTGCTGCCTAAAAAGCTCGATGAAGAAGTGGCACAGCTCATGGTTGAAGGCTTTGGCGGTGTGGTTACACAACTCACCAAGGTCCAGGCTGACTACATTGGTGTCACCCAAGAAGGACCGTTCAAGCCTGAGTCCTACAAGTACTAGCGGACGGATCCAGCTGCATGAGCGACGCCGAACCAACCTTTGATCTATTGAGTTTGCTTGACCTAGAAGAGATCGAGCTCAATCACTACCGCGCCACCAGCCCCAACGAGGGTTGGCAGCGTGTGTACGGCGGTCAGGTGATTGGCCAGGCGTTGGTGGCCGCGTCGCGCACGGTAGAAACCGGGCGCAACGCACATTCACTGCACGGCTACTTCTTACGTCCCGGGGATACCACCATCCCCATCTTGTTCAAAGTGGATCGTATTCGTGATGGTAAAAGCTTCACCACCCGACGGGTGGTGGCCGTGCAACGCGGGCGCGCCATCTTCAGCATGTCCATCTCCTTCCAGGTGGAAGAAGACGGTTTAGAGCATCAGTTTGAGATGCCCCAGGCCCCAGAACCCAGCGAGTTGCAGGATGAGCGAGAGCTGCGCAAAGCTCAGCTTCCCAAGCTACCCCCGGAATTTGCTGACTCTTTCGGTCAAGACCGGCCCATCGATATTCGCCCGGTAGACCCCCAAGATTTATTCAACCCCACGCATGGCAAACCTGAGCAAATGTGCTGGATGAAAGCCAGCAACCGGCTGCCAGATGACCCGCGACTGCACCAGTGCGTGTTGGCCTACCTGTCTGACTGGTCTTTGCTGGATACCGCCACCCGCCCCCACGGCATCAACTACCTTCAAGACACCCTGCAAATGGCTAGCCTGGACCATGCCATGTGGTTCCAGCGCCCGTTCCGGGCGGATGAATGGTTGCTCTACGTCCAAGACAGCCCCAGCGCTAGCGGGTCTCGCGGCTTCAACCGCGGACTGGTCTACGATGCCCAGGGCAATTTGGTTGCTGCTACCGCTCAAGAAGGCCTTATGCGCGTTCATCCAGAAGCCCCTAAGACCCCCTAAACAGCCAGCCCACCCCATCTGCACGGCCCAATATTGGTGCAGACTCACAAAGTCCACACAGCATCTCCAGGAATAAAAACAATCTAAGCCAATCGGCTGTGTACTTAAGCGGTGCCGGGTAGGATAATTGTCGGCTTTGCTCGCCAGGTTTAAACCTCTGCGTTTACACCGATGGGAGCAGCGTTGCCAAGCAGGAGACCCACGTGGCCAAGACGCAAGACCAACGAGATAAAATCGCCGGTTCCGTAACCGAACTTCAAGCTGGTTTTGAGAAGCTGCAATACATCTGCAGCGACCAAATCGCCACCGCGGTATACCTCGCCTACCAGTTGGGCAAGCCTATTTTGATTGAGGGACCACCTGGTGTGGGTAAAACTGAGCTGGCGAAAACCGCCTCTGAACTCTTTGAGTTACCCATGATCCGCTTGCAGTGCTACGAAGGACTGGATGAATCCAAAGCCATCTACGAGTGGAAGTACGGCAAGCAGCTGCTTTACACCCAGGTTTTAAAAGAGACCCTAGATGAGGTGCTACAAGGCGCCAAAGGCTTTGAAGAGTCGGTCAACCGGCTGCATGAGTTTGGCGATATCTTTTTCTCCGAGGAATTTCTCGAGCCACGACCGCTGTTAAAAGCGCTACGCGAAGACAACGGCTCGGTACTGCTGATCGATGAAGTGGACAAGTCGGACCACGAGTTTGAGTCGCTACTGCTGGAAATGCTGTCCGATTTCCAGGTTTCTATTCCAGAAATTGGCACGGTTAAAGCCACCGGCCCACGGCCGCTAGTGTTTCTAACCTCCAACAACACTCGCGAAATTTCAGACGCTCTCAAGCGTCGTTGCCTGCACCTGTACATACCCTTCCCAGATCTAGAGCTAGAGCAACAAATCATTCACGCTCGGGTGCCTGAAATTCCTGAAGCCCTACGCCGTCAATTGGTGACCTTTATCCAAGAGTTACGCGAGCTAGACCTGAAAAAGGTCCCCGCTATCTCTGAAACCATCGACTGGGCGCGCACCCTTGTGCTGCTGCACACCGAATCTTTAGACCCGGAGCTAGTGCGAACCACGTTGAATGTCTTGTTAAAGTTCCAAGAAGATATAGAAAACGTTGGTCCAGAGATCAGCACGTTAACCGCTAAAGCAATCAAGGCCTAAGGCTGCAGTAGACCTATGGAACGTCAGCTCAACAACTTCATCTCCGTGCTGCGCAATCTCGACGTGCGCATCTCAACGGCAGAAACTCTGGACGCCCTAGGCGCTGTGGAGTTGGTGGGCTACTCCGACCGGGAGCGCCTGAAACGCACCTTGTCTTTGGTACTGCCAAAAACCGCGGACGAAAAAGCCACGTTTAACCGTGCCTTTGATGAATTTTTTGTGTTCGAAGACATCCGGGGTGAAGCCGACAGCGGCAGCAGCAACGGGGCCAACAAAGAAGCCGGTGAGCAAGACGGCGGTGGCGAAGGTGAAGCCGGCGGCGATGGCGGCGAGGCGGAAGGCAGCGGTGAACGCGCCGAGGGCAGCCAGCCCAGCGGCAAGAAGAGCAAAAGCAAGAAAAAGAAAAACCCTTACCTGCTAGAAGAAGAGGAAGAAGAAGATCTAGGCCCAGGTGAAATGGCCGACGCCCAATCACCTCTTGGCCGACAGTTGATGCAGAACTCTCGCACCGAGCTGACCGTGGCCATGGCCGCGGCAGGCGAAGCGGTTGATCTGAAAGATATCCAGGTGTTCACCCAAAAGGGTCTGTACACCCGACGCATTATGGACGAGATGGGTTTGGCCGATCTCAACCGAGAAATCTCAGACCTTAAAGGGTCACCCCAAGTGCCAGAGCGGCGCTTGGGGCAAGAACTGAAGGGGCGCCGTGAACTGCTGCGTGAGCAAGTCCGTGATTACGTGGAACGCCAGTTTTTGCTCTTTGCCGACTCTACCGGCAAACGCTTGCGCGAAGAGTTGCTACGCAAGGTAAAGCTGTCCAACATCGAGCAGCGCAGCTTCCGCCTGATTCAAGAAATTGTTTACCGCATGGCCAAACGCTTGGCGACCATGCATTCGCGGCGCAAAAAAGTCTACAAAAAAGGGGCGCTCAACATCTCGCGCACCTTGCGTCACAACATGAGCTACGACGGCGCTATATTTAACCTGCACTGGAAGTCGATCAAAGTTGACCGACCCAAAGTGTTTGCGATCTGCGACGTCTCCGGTTCGGTGGCCACTTACGCCCGCTTCATGCTGATGTTCTTGTACAGCTTAGAAGAAGTCATGCCGAAGGTGAGGTCATTCGCCTTCTCTTCAGACTTAGCTGAGGTTACCGACCTGTTCGACCGCAACGACATAGAGACGGCTATCAGCAAAGTCCTGCACGACTATGCCGGCGGCAGCACGGATTACGGCCAGGCATTCTCTGACTTCAAAAAGAATTGCCTAGACGACGTGGACAACCGCACCACAGTGATCATCTTGGGGGATGCCCGCAACAACTACGGCGACAACAAGGCTGAGATCCTGAAAGAGATTTACGACCGCAGCAAACGGGTCATTTGGCTCAATCCGGAGCCCAAAAATGCCTGGAACGTCGGCGATGCTGTTATGCGAAACTACTCGCCGTACTGCCATCAAACAGAAGAATGTAACTCGCTCATGCATTTAGAGCGCATTGTAGGTAACCTGCTAAAAACCGCGACCTAGGCCGTTTTGTCAGTGACAGAGAACGCTCCGAACACCGAACTCGATGTCCAATCTGCCCAAGATGATTTCAACCGCTCAGCGGGCCTGAAACTGCTTTGGTACGCCTTGTTGGCGGTCATCGGGCTCGCCCTGTTGATGGTTCTGTTGTCTTGGGGCTCAAAAAAGTTGGGGGCGACCAGCGACTCAAGCCCCGGTATTGATGCGACCAACAACACCATCTCGCTGATCCTCAGCCAAGAGCCGCCACAGCTCGACAGTACCTTGGCCACCGACATGGTCAGCAACATGGTTTTGGGCCATGTGATGGAAGGCCTGTTGCGCTACGACGAAAACAACGCCCTAGTGCCCGGCATTGCCGAACGTTGGGATATTCGCGAAAACGGCGCCACTTTCTGGATCCGAGATAGCGCCCGTTGGAGCAATGGAGATCCGGTGACCGCCGCAGATTTTGTGTTCGCCTGGCGTAAATCCGTTGACCCTGCCAACGCCTCCGAATACGCCTTTATCCTATTTCCGATCAAAAATGCCGAAGCCATCAACACCGGCAAGCTACCCAAGGAAGAGCTGGGCGTACGCGCGACAGATGAGCGAACGCTTGAGGTGACCTTTGAGCGCCCCATCGCTTTTTTCGACAAGTTAGTAGCTTTCTCCACCTTCTCTCCGGTGCAAGAAGCCTTCTACAACCAAGCCAATGGTCGCTACGGTGCAGACGCCGAGACCATCTTGTACAACGGCCCCTTCAGCATCAGCCGCTGGGTGCATGGTGCCCACCTGCGGCTAGAAAAGAACCCTTACTACTGGGACGCGGACCGCATCAAGCTGGATGTGATCGACTTCCCCTACTTCACGACGGACACCAATGCGGCGCTCAACCTGTTTAAAGACGGCAGCATCGCCTACACCGGCCTCAACGCTGAGAACCTGCAAGACGCCTTGAACCGCCGTTGGCACTTAGACCGCTTGCAAGATGGCTCGGTCTTCTTCATGGAGTTCAACCACCGAGAAGATCGCATCACGCGCCATCGCAAGCTACGCAAAGCCATGCAGTTGGTCTTCGACCCTAAGGAGCTGGTCTACAAGGTCATCAAGCTACCCGGCTTCTTGCCCGGCGAGTCGATCTTCCCAGTTTGGTTGCGCGGCGTAGACGGCTATCTACGTGCAGAGTATCCAGCGCCGGTTTGGGAAGTGGACATTCCCAGAGCACAAGCGCTGCTGGCTGAGTTTAAACAAGAGATGGGGATCGATAAGATCCCGCCTCTCATGCTGCTCACGGGTGATAACCCAGCCTCGGCCAAGCAGTCTGAATACTTTCAGGCCTTGTACAAACAAACCTTAGACCTGGATATCCGCATCGACAAGCAAATTTTCAAACAGCGCTTGGCCAAAATGACATCCGGAGAGTTCGACCTGGTAATGGCAGGCTGGGGCCCAGATTTTGATGATCCACTCACCTTCGGCGATCTCTTTTCAAGTTGGAACCTGAACAATCGCGGACGTTATGCAAACCCCGAAGTGGATCGCTGGGTGCGCGTGGCCCAAGAGTCGCTAGATGCCAAGACCCGCATGGACGCTTTCGGTAAAATCCAAGACCTGCTGTTCGAAGACGTTGCCCTATTGCCCCAGTATGAGCGCGGGGTGGTGTTTGTCACCGACCCTCGATTGCATGGCATGGTGCGGCGCGCGGTTGGCCCGGACCCTGACTTTACCAACGCCTACATTGTGGAACCCTAACTTATGCTGAGTTACACCCTGAAGCGATTGCTGCAAGGCGTTATCACCGTATGGTTCATCGCCACCGCCACGTTTTTTGCGATGCATCAGGTCCCGGGTGACCCCTTAACCACCGACAAAGCGGTCCCCGAAGACATCCGCAAAAACTTGGAAGAAAAGTACGGGCTGGACAAACCCTTGTTCGAGCAGTACACCATCTTTCTTTCCAACATCACCCGCGGTGATTTTGGTATCTCGTTCACCCAAAAGAATCGGCGGGTTAACGACATTATTCGCGAGCAGTTTCCGGTCTCAGCTACCCTGGGCATCCTAGCGATCATATTCGCTGCACTGGGCGGAATACTTTGGGGAGCACTCACCGCCCTGTACCGCAACAAGCTGCCGGACATTGTCATTATGTTTCTGGTGATTTTAGGCATCTCGGTACCCAGCTTTGTCATGGCAGCATTGGGGCAAATGGGTTTGGTCAGCCTGAACGATACGCTTGGCTTTTCGGTGTTACCGGTGGCCGGTTGGGGCACCGTGCAGCACATGTTGGTGCCATCCTTGGTTCTAGGTTTGGGCACCATGGCCTACTTAACCCGCCTCATGCGCTCCTCCATGTTAGAGATTGTTAACGCCGACTACGTGCGTACCGCGAAAGCCAAAGGCTTGCCAGCCAGCCGTATCTTTACCAAACATCAACTACGCAACGCGGTGTTACCGGTGATCACCGTACTAGGGCCCGCTATCGCCGCGATCACCACCGGCGGTTTTGTGGTGGAGAGTATTTTTGCGATACCAGGGCTCGGGCGCTTTTTTGTGCAAGCGGTACAACAACTGGATTACACCGTTATTATGGGTACCACCGTCTTCTACGGCGCCTTTTTGGTCTTCATGGTGATACTGGTTGATTTGTTGTACGGCTTTATCGACCCACGCGTGAGGATTTCTTAAGTGTCTGAATCCACATTCAGCGCAGATGACTTTAAGCCGCTACCCAAGGGCGCCGCCGCCGAAGTCATCACCCGTCCGTCAATGTCCTACTGGCAAGATGCCTGGCGCCGTCTCAAAGAGAATCGCCGGGCAATCATCTCCCTGTGGATCATCATTGGGCTCTTAGCCTTTACCCTCATCGGACCTTATCTGTGGACGGTTGATCACGCCAAGCAGAACGTGGATAAAATCAGCGAGCGCCCTTTTACCAGCACCGAAGCGGTATTGACCACCCCGCTGCAACCCTGGGACATCGGCAACCGGGGCACCCCTAGCGACCCTCTAGCGCTGGCTGAGCCAGCAACAACCCAAACCGCACGACTTGTGTGGCAAGCCATGCCGGGGGCCAGCGCCTATCGCATCTACCGCAACATATTCCCTTATGAGCCAGGTGCCGGGCTCGGCTTGCCCCTGGGTGAGACCCTGTTGCCAAAGGATACCTATTTTGAAGACCGCTTAGACCTACAAGCCAAAACTTACTACTACAGCGTGGTAGGCCTAGACTCGCAGCTGCGCGAAACCGCTCAGGTAGTCACCCTCGAAGTCCCCGTTACCCGGGTCATCACTTTGACTGAGGCAACAGAACGCGGCCTGTTGAGTCAAGCCAGCGACGGCAAGCTTGGCGAAAAAATCCATCTTGGCACCCACCCGTTCGGTACGGACTACTTAGGTCGAGATTTGCTAGCGCGGCTGATGGAGGGTGCACGGGTGTCGCTATTCATCGGCATCGTTGCCCCCTTCCTGTTTGTCTTGGTTGGGGTTGCCTACGGCAGCATCGCTGGATTTCTTGGCGGTGCTAGCGATCAAGTCCTCATGCGTTTTGCAGACTTTGTGGTGGCGCTACCCTTTTTGCTCTTCATGATCCTATTTAAGATCGCCTTTGGCATCGGCCCAGGAGAAAGCGGCGTTATGCCCATGCTGCTAGCCTTGGTGTTGCTATCTTGGCCATCCACCGCGCGCCTGGTTCGAGGCCAGATACTGCAAATTCGTGAAGAGGGTTACATCAACGCAGCCCAGCTGTTGGGTGCCAACACTAGCTACCTGGTATTGCGCCACATGATCCCCAATACCTTAGGCGTCATTTTGGTCACCCTTACCTTTGCAGTGCCCAGCGCGATCTTCACCGAAGCCTTCTTATCCTTCATTGGCATGGGGGTGGCACCACCCACGCCATCTTGGGGCAGCATGTGCAACGAGGGCATCAAAACCATGTTGACCAGTCCCCATGAACTGATTTTTCCCGCGTTGTTCATCAGCGTTACCGTCCTTGCCTTTAACCTACTCGGTGACGGCTTGCGTGACGCACTGGATTCGCGGATGCGCTCTCGTGAGTAACACCACGAACAACCTGAACAACCGAGCTAGCATATGAGCACCACACCCAATCCAGATGTGCCGCTATTGCAGGTCGATAACCTGCACGTTGAATTTGCCACCTACGGTGGCACCGTACAGGCCGTACGCGGGGTTAGCTTCGAGGTGCAGGCTGGCAAGACCTTAGCCATTGTAGGTGAGTCAGGTTGTGGTAAATCGGTGTCCGTGCAAAGCATCATGGGCCTCATCCCCATACCACCGGGCCGCATTACCCAAGGTTACGCCAAGCTACGTGGGCAAAATATTTTAGGGCGCACCGAGATTGATGGCCGGGATATTCGTGGCGATCAGATTGGCATGATCTTCCAAGATCCCATGACCAGCTTGAATCCAACCATGACTATCGGTGCGCAAATTGCTGAAACGTTGCAAGTGCACCGCAACTACAGTACCAAAGACGCGCTGGCGCGGGCGGTGGAGCTGTTAGATCTAACCCGTATCCCGGAAGCCGCGCGTCGCGCTAAACAGTACCCGTTCGAATTTTCTGGCGGCATGCTGCAACGCGCCATGATTGCCATGGCAATCGCCTGCGAGCCGGACCTGTTGATTGCCGATGAGCCAACCACCGCGTTAGACGTCACCATTCAAGCGCAAATATTAGATCTGCTGGGCGATTTGCAACGCGAAACCGGCATGGCGATCATCCTCATTACGCACGACCTTGGGGTTGTTGCCCGCATGGCAGACGATGTAGCGGTCATGTACGCAGGCCAGGTTGTTGAGCAAGGGCCCGTCGACAGCGTGTTCTACCATTGTGCACACCCTTACACCTTGGGCTTAAGGGCCGCCATGCCAACCAACAATCGCGAAGGTGATCAACGGCTAACCCCCATTGATGGCAGCCCACCGGATCTATTTGCACCGCCCGTTGGCTGCGGTTACTGCGCACGCTGCCCTAACGCCATGCAGCTGTGCAAAACCAACAACCCGCAGCCTTACGACATTGAAACCGCACACTACGCGCGCTGCTGGCTGCATCACGAGGATGTGACCGACCGGCCGCAAAACTTGTACTTCGCTAGGAGCAACTCGTGAGCACGCCGGTTCTGCTCGAAGCCAAAGCGCTTCGCAAATATTTCGACATGGGCAAAGACAAGTTTGTCCACGCTGTGGACGACATCAGCCTAACCGTACATGAGCAAGAAATTGTGGGTTTGGTGGGTGAAAGCGGCAGCGGCAAATCGACTTTTGGCAAGACCATCTTAGGGTTGCACGACAAAACGGCCGGGGATGTGTACTACGAAGGCGAACGGTTGCCCGATGTCTACAAAGCCGAAGATTTCAAAAAGTACGCCCGCAAGATGCAGATGATCTTTCAAGACCCCTACTCCTCACTAAACCCGCGCATGACCATTGGCGAGGTGGTCGGAGAAGGGCTAAAGCTGCACTCTCAAGATAGCGCCAAACAAATCCATGAGCGCACGGCCTCTTGGCTTGAGCGTGTGGGATTGCAAGCCGACCACATGAGCCGTTACCCGCACGAATTCTCTGGCGGCCAGCGCCAACGCATTGGCATTGCCCGAGCCTTGATCATGGAGCCAGATTTTGTGGTCTGCGATGAGCCCATCTCGGCCCTAGACGTATCGGTTCAAGCCCAGGTGGTTAACCTGCTGGATGAGCTGAAGTCGTCCATGGGGCTAACCCTGCTCTTTATTGCCCACGATCTCTCCATGGTGCGGTATGTCTCAGACCGTATGGCCGTGATGTATCTAGGTTCGATGGTTGAGATAGGGCCGGCGGATGAAGTGTTTTTTAACCCTCGCCACCCTTACACCGACGTCTTGGTTGGCTCCAACCCTGAACCAGACCCGGAATCTGAGCGTAAACGTCCGTCAACGGCCATTCAGGGAGAAATTCCATCCCCAATCAACGTGCCCGCCGGCTGCCGATTTGCAAACCGTTGCCCCAAGGTGATGGAGCAGTGCCATACCGTCACCCCACAGATGATCCCGCTGGCCCAGGAGCCAGATCGCCAGGTGGCCTGCCACTTATATAGTGCGTAGCAAACCCTTCTAAGGACCGTTTCTACACAGCCCAAATTTAGATCCCCAAACGAAAACAGGCCACCCGAGGGTAGCCTGTTGACGTCTTAGCTTTTCATTCTCTGTCTATCGAAAGTTCCTAATACTCAGGACCCATTTTGATAGAGAATTCAATACCAAAGATGCGAGGCTCGGTGGTCATCGCAGAACGACGCCAGCCAGTCTCTTCATTTTCAGGCAAGACCTGACGAATACCAATCTCGTCTAAGATGTTGTTAACAAATGCGCTAACTACGTACTTACCGGTGGTACTTTGCCAAGTAGCACGAGCGTCCCAACGACCGTATGCAGGTGCCTCGTCGCGCTTGGCATCAAACACGGTGAAGTTAACCGCATCGATCCAAGAGTAAGAACTCTTGAGGTCTATAGCGCCGTTGTCGCCTAGATTGAACTGATACTGGCCCCAAACGGTGTACTTCCACTCGGTGATGCGAGGTAGGTTTGCACCGTTACCGTTGATGGTGCGCTCTTCTGGGGTGAACAACGAGTTTGGCGCTTCAGGGTTGAAGTCATCAATCACGTTAAAGTCCGCGGTGAACTCACTAGGTGTGTAGCTGAAGTTACCACCTAAG